>CAYVLA010000003.1:0-109019 GCA_964452145.1 Hadarchaeota archaeon (SeqCode) | reverse complement strand
CCACGATCTACACCCCTCGCACGGATCTCTTCCTCTACAATCCCAATCCAACCCGGATCACGGTCAGCTGGGAAGATCGGTCCGGATCAGGCTCCTTCCACATAGATGCAGGCGAAACACGGTCCTTCCAAGCCGCCGCAGGGCATTATGTCCCGACGGCGTCGGGCGTCCATCTGAGCTCTTCGGCGGTGTTCTGGGGGATTGCCTCATGCGACACCGAGTCCAGTTCCTGGGATTGGGGATACTCCCTCGTCCCCGAAGAGTTTCTCGGAACGGAGAACTACGTGAGCTGGGCGCCTGGAACCCGCACCCTCAGCGATAACGGTTCTCCGGTGTACATAACGGCAGTCAGCGATGGCACAACGGTCTTCATAGACTACGGCCCCAACGACGGCGTATTCGACGTGACCATATTTCTGGATAGGCTTGTGACAATCGAGGTCTATGACCCGGACGGGGACAACACGGGCATGCACGTCGTCAGCACAGCTCCGGTGGCAGTCGCTTGGGGACAAAGCCCAATCAAGGCGGGATCCGCAGATCCATACCTCGACATGGGCTATGCCTGTCTTCCGTTTCCAATGGAATGGATGGACGTCGCACTGGAAGTCGACAAGTCAGCGAACCCGGCTGAAGTCGTGACCGGTGCGAAGACGACATTCACCATCGTCATCAGGGTTCCGGCCTCCGCGGATGCAGCTGTAACGGGGATCGACTTGGTTGACAGGCTTCCGCCCGGTTGGGAGTATGTGACCGGCAGCGGCTCGCCTTCGGATCCAGCCATCGGCGGAAATCCGACCGACGGATACGTCCTGACATGGAACGGTGGTTGGGTCTTGAATCCCGGCGAATCCTGCACGGTCACCTTTGAAGCGTTCCCCACCCTTTCAGCCGATTCGAGCAGCCCCAACAGGAACGTTGCCACCGCAAGAGGCCAGTCGCTGGGTGCGGTGCTGGCCGCGGATGACGACGCGTTTGTCGACGTTGCCATCGCACACAACCCCGTCTTGCTTGTGACGAAGGCGGGGCCGGGTTCTGCCTATGTCGGTGATGCGGTGACTTATACGGTCACGGTTCAGCATGATCCCTCCTCGGATGGTTCGGATGTGAGCGGTGTTTCGGTGGTGGATGATGTTGCGGGTCCCGCTTCTTACCTGAGTGGTGATGATGGTGACGGCATCCTCGAGTTTGGCGAGGTTTGGGTCTTCACGGTTGATTACACGATTCCCGTCGGTGCTCCTGACCCGTTGGTGAACACAGCTACTGCCTCTGGGACTGACAGAGACGGTGACCCGGTCACTGGCTACGATGACCACACCTTGGACGTTCAGTTCAGCTGGCTCTTGAGCATCAGTCCGGTCCTGCTCGTCACAAAGACTGGTCCCGGTTCCGCTGCTGTCGGTGATACGGTGACTTATACGGTCACGGTTCAGCATGATCCATCCTCGGATGGTTCGGATGTGAGCGGTGTTTCGGTGGTGGATGATGTTGCGGGTCCCGCTTCTTACCTGAGTGGTGATGATGGTGACGGCATCCTCGAGTTTGGCGAGGTTTGGGTCTTCACGGTTGATTACACGATTCCCGTCGGTGCTCCTGACCCGTTGGTGAACACAGCTACTGCCTCTGGGACTGACAGAGACGGTGACCCGGTCACTGGCTACGATGACCACACCTTGGACGTTCAGTTCAGCTGGCTCTTGAGCATCAGTCCGGTCCTGCTCGTCACAAAGACTGGTCCCGGTTCCGCTGCTGTCGGTGATACGGTGACTTATACGGTCACGGTTCAGCATGATCCATCCTCGGATGGTTCGGATGTGAGCGGTGTTTCGGTGGTGGATGATGTTGCGGGTCCCGCTTCTTACCTGAGTGGTGATGATGGTGACGGCATCCTCGAGTTTGGCGAGGTTTGGGTCTTCACGGTTGATTACACGATTCCCGTCGGTGCTCCTGACCCGTTGGTGAACACAGCTACTGCCTCTGGGACTGACAGAGACGGTGATCCGGTCACTGGCTACGATGACCACATCATGGATCCGCCAGCATTTCCGCCCTCGGTCCCCATCCTCCCAGCAGCGGCAGTTCCGGCCGCAATGCTCGCTCTCTGCCTGCTTTCCCGCAGGAAGAGGTGACGAAAGCGCTCCTAGTTCATCGGTCGTGTGCGCGCCGTCGAGCCGCGCAGCTTCGAGTTACGTAGCCAGCCAATCAACAAGCCCCTTGTTACGAGCACACGCTAGGCGCACGGGGTCCAGCATAGTCGAGAGAAACGGACACGCGTTTCCCGACGAGCGTGGCGGTGCGATTCCCCTAGGGATCGAGATCAAATGAGCATTGCCTGAACTTCGAATAGGCAAGACTCAAGGCCCACGCTGCGCCGCCGAGCCGCATCGCGGGGCACCGCCCGCTCCGAGACACAGCCTGACACATTCCTTCCTGCGCTCTGACCGGTCAGAAGAGGGGGGGTCGTCCTACGGCAGGCGGCATGTGGGGTCATCTACGGAGGATGTTGACCGTCGGATCCAGATACTCCCCGTCGACCTGCAGGCGGATGATCTGCATGAGCGCCTCGAGCCCGGGCACGGCCCCTCCGTTGACCCTGAAGGTAACGAACATCCGGTCATCCTTTCTC
Source organism: Hadarchaeota archaeon (SeqCode) (assembly GCA_964452145.1). Taxonomy (GTDB): domain Archaea; phylum CAYQAE01; class CAYQAE01; order CAYVLA01; family CAYVLA01; genus CAYVLA01. Next base: position 106,393 of record CAYVLA010000003.1, on the reverse strand, counting down.
AGGTCGCGGAAGATGACCTCCCCTCCCATCTGGGTCGTCATGCTGAGGGGGAGAGAGCCTTCGACCATGTTCTGCTGGTTGGCATATCTTGTGGCATTGTCGTTAAGCTGGATGGTGAGGTCCAGTACGCTGGTCGCGCGGGCCTGAAAGAAGTCCCAGTAGCCGGAATAGAACTGGGAGATGTTCCCTGAGTCGTCGAAGACGAAGGCGAAGAGGCAGGGCAGCCCAATCACCAGGCCTGGATCGGCCAGAGCGGCCAGGAAGGGATGGTAATCGAGCACCAGAACCCGGGCCCGCCGGTCCCGCAGAGCCACATCTGCCCACTGTTCCATCGGTGCAACATCCATCGATTCGGAGACGTCTTGGGCGCGGGAATCCAGGAAGGCCAAGTTCCCGATTCTGACCGCCTTCTCCTTGGGTGTCAGATCCTCCCATCCCGTGTAGTTAGCCCGGAAGGTCTGGTTCCTGAGGACCCCAAACCTTATCGAAACCTCGCCCAGAGGCTTTCTCGCGACTAGGCCTAGCGTATACGGAACGGCCCGCTCCGAAAGCGGTAGTTGTCTCCAGCCCTCGAGCGTTAGGGTGTCCCAATGGTTCTTGACCATCCTGATGTCCTCTTCCGCTGTGCGAGCGAAGAGGAGAATCGAAAGCGAACTTGAGGCTATGGCCGCCATGGTGAGGATTCCCACAAGCCTTCTATCGATCAAGGCCGAGCCCCCTCATCCCACGTCGCGCTGCGGCCTCCGTTAATAACTACTTCTTCAGGCGGGCGCTCATGCAGCTATGTGCGGGCCCACATGTGATCAGGGCCCGGCCGATCTGAGGCCGTCCCAGGAAGGAGAAGCCCCCGGACTGCCGCGCGTGAATCCGTGCCGGAAGATGGACACCGCCCCAAGATGCCGGTGTAATAGTTATCAAAGTGGTGCTGTCAATCTTTGCGATGCGTCAGCTCGCCTTTGTCCTCTCGGCGCTGATGTTGCTCGTCTCCGCCACGGCGGCCGAGCCCGAGGACTCGCCGGCACCCGTGATACTCATCTACTCGCCGAATGCGCCGGGCTACGGACAGGCCCTGGCGAGGATCATCGAGGAGGACGGCGGGTTCGAGGGGGCCAGGATCCGGACATGTAACGAACTGGTGGACTTCAAGGTCACGATGCTCTTCCCCGACGTGAAGGTAGGGTTGGTCACACTGCTGACGGACACAGGAGAGGACCTAAACCGGACCTTGGAGTGGTTCTTCCGAAGCGGAGGGGGGCTGCTGGGTATGGGCTTTGCAGGCATTTGGTCGGCCAGCCGCAACGCCTCCCAGGACGTCTTCCCGATCTTCGGGAACATGTACTGGACCGGGCAGTATGACCCGGGCGCGAGGCGGTTCGTGATCGAGTTCATCAAAGAGCAGGAGGACGAGATATCCCAGGGAATATCGAGCTTCAGCATCCCCCAGCACAAGTTCGTTCTTAGCTATAACAAGTCGACGGAAAGCTACGAGGAGAGATGGGCGAAATCTGGCGAATTCAAAGTCCTGTTCAGAGAGGCGAGCACGGGGGCCCCCTTGATGGTGAAATACAGAGACCAGGGCGTGTCGATCAGCTTTGCCACCTTCGGGGGCGACGATGTGCAGAAGAGCCCAAGCTACCACGGGCTCTTCGTCAACCGATCCGAGTTCCAGACCCTCCTGACCAACTCGCTTTACTGGATCTGGACCAGCGAAGGCAAGTTTGAAGAAGGCCTGGCCAGGGCCCAGCAGTACTATCGAGATAGGGCCGACCACATCGATTCTCTGCGTCAGGCCTCCGAGAAGCGGGAACGCGCAGCCGCACGAGCACGCCTCTCGAGGAATGTTGCAGCGATCGCAGGGGGATGCATCGGGTGCGCCGGGGTATACTGGCTCACCTTCCGGCGAAAAGTTGCGGAGAGCTAGGCACGGCGCCGTGGCCGAAGAGGCCTCGGCCCAGCGCATCGAGGTATCTCTTGGATGCGTCACGTCTTTGACCAGACTCAGCCCGATTCCCTCCCAGTCCATGCCCCACGTTACCGATGGCCAACAATGTGCCAGAGTAGTCATTCCCTGCACATTGATGGGAGACATCCCAGATTCCTGGGCGATCGTCCCAAACATCATGGACAAGTGTTTGGTAACCACGCAAATCATCGGGAGAAATCGAGGGATTCTGGCCGCGGAGCACCCCAATCCTTTTCTACCTCTCTTGGCAAGTCGGTCATGCGGACCCAAGCAGGTCTCCGGGATCGAGGGGCCGGCTGAGTCGGCGACCAGAGGGATGATGTGTTCTTCTCGTTGGTGGGGACGGCCGCGGGATGGGCGGAGCGCGTCCTGGAAGGCATGTTGAGGGCGTGGACCATCTTCTGGCAGAGCGACGCGTCCACCGCTTTCATGGCGGGTGCTTGCCTCATCCTCGTCGTGATGTTCGTGGTTCAGTTAGCCGAGAGGAAGTCCCAGGTCGTGACGCTGAACCATCTTGTTGAGTCGGGGATACTGGTGGTACGTGCTGAGCTGGATCGTAGCCTCCCAGTGAATGGCGAGACCCGCGTGCAGGAGGCGTTCCCGGCGTCAGAGGAATCCGCGAACGAAGGCGGGGAAGGACGCTCTGCGGGCCCGGAGGAGCGGGACACCCGGGAACCGGAGCAGGGGTGAGAACCCCTACCCACGGCATGGAAGCATGGCCTCCCCTAGTTGTACCCTGCCTAGAAGGTCTGTCCCAATGCCATCATGTCTCCAGCCCGCAGTCAGTGCGACACACTCTGGTTGAGATCCTACCCGTCCCCTCCGACCCGGCGTAACACACACTTCTGGACGCCTGGGATGGTACGGGACGCTACCACCTCATTGCGAGAATCAGACAGGTGAGGAGATCCCGTCGAAGCCAGTCCTGGCAAGCCTCTCCAGGGATCTTGATCTCAGCTGTCGTATGATGCAATCAAGGACATCCTCGGCAGCCTTCCCAAGCAGTGACCTGAGTTGCGTCTCCAAGACCGCTGGGTCTCCCATAAGATCACATCCCGCCGATTTCATCAGAATCGATTTGATGGAGCCCCCTAGGATCTCGTCCAGGGTCTCATCAGCCACGCGCGAGAATTCACCCTCCGTTGCCCACTCCTTCACCTGCGCTACAAACGAAGTCTGCCTCCCCCGGATGGGCATGGCAGGCTGGTCCCGAGAAGCCTGTCTAGGTTTCATCCCGGGTCACCTCTGTGCCCCTCTCCGTTCCGTCGACCCGCATCGCTACCCCAAACGCCCGCATCTGGCAGTGGCCGCCCCTGAATCGGCAGCCTGATGATCATGGTCGTGCCCTCTCCCTTCTTGCTCTTGGCGACGATGGTTCCACCATGCGCGGTGACCAACCGTTTGCACACGACCAACCCCAGCCCTTGGCCATCGGGCTTGGTGGTAAAGAGGGGCTTGAAGAGCAAGCCAAGTTGGTCCTCGGGTATGCCCACTCCTGTATCCTTAACGCTGATCAAGGCGAGACCGTCTTCGACCTTGAGGTCTATCTCCAGCTGGCCGCCTTGGGGCATGGCCTGCAGAGCATTGGTGGCCAGATTCGTCAAAACCCGCCGCATCATCGCCGGGTCGGCTCTTATGTGTGGAAATCCCTCTTGAGTGGACACCATCACTGTGACGTCTGCCGGAATCCTGAGCGTGGCGAGGACCTCTCTCACCACCGCATCAATATCCACTTCGACGGCATCGGGCTTGGGAGATCGGCTGAAGTCCCGAAGGTCGGCCATGATCCTGTTCATGTAGTCTGCCTGGGTCCGGACCGTCTCGAAGACTCGTCGAATCTCGTTGTCAGCAGCTTCATCCCCGACCTTGATCTGCTTGAGCCTCCTTTCTGCAAGGTATACCGCGTTGACCATCATCTGGAGCGGATTCCTCAGATCGTGCCCGACCATTGCAGCCGTCTTGCCAATGGCTGCCATCTGTTCCGCCTCCATGAGAGCGGCGGTCTTCTCTTTCACCATCTCTTCCAGATGCTGAGAGTAACGTGCCACCTCCTCCTCCATGCGCTTACGCTCGGTGATGTCCCTGTCGATTCCACGGTAGCCCAGGAACTCGCCGTAAACGTCGAAGGCCGGAACCCCGCTGGTCTCCAGCACGCGTAATCGGCCATCCTTGGACAGGTTCACGTTTTCCAGCGCGGTGAAGGGCCGTTTCTCGGCGACGATCTTCTGGAAGATCGCCCTGACACGCATGGCTTCATCGGCCGGCATCAGATCAAAAGGCGTCTTGCCCACGACCTCGGAAGGAAGGTAACCGAGGAGATCCTTGATCTTGGGGCTGACGTACGTGTACGTACCACTGGCATTGACCTCCCAGATCATGTCGCTCGATGCCTCGACGAGGCTGCGGAATCGCTGTTCGCTTGCACGCAGTGCCTCCAACGCCTCGTTTCGCTTTGCCATGTCCCGGGCTATGCCGAGCACCACCGATCTACCCTTGATCTTGGCTGGGAAGGTTCTGATCTCGACCCTGACGCGGGTCCTGTCCTTCCTGTTGAGTGTGAACTCGTCAGGACCCGTTGGCCTGTGGAAACGGTTCATCGCGAGAAGCGCCGCTGCCTTGGGGATCTGACTTGCTTCGAGTAGCCCGAGCTTGAGGAAGTTCCTGCCAATCAGTTCGTCCCTGCTGTAACCCGTGATCCGCTCAGCCGCCTTGTTGCCGTAAAGGAAGTTGCCCTTCATGTCGCTCAGGTAGTAGCCATCCGGGGCGTACTCGAAGATGATCCTCAGCCTCTCCTCCGAGTCTCTCAGCTGCTCCTCACGCATCCTGTGTTCGGAGATATCGAGGACGCCCGCAATGGTCCCCACATAGTTATCAGCCTCATCGAGAACCGGCGATGTTCCAACGAGGGCATGGATGCGGCCTCCGTCCTTTCGCAGGAGCTCGAACTCATGCTTCTTCACACCTTCCTGGCCAGGACGCTGATGACCCTTGCAGATTTCGACTCCGCGCTCATCCATGAAGGAGAGAAGATGTCTTCCGAGCATCTCCTCCTCTGTGTATCCGAGCATCGTGGCCATCGGGGGGTTGACGAAGGTGGTAAGTGAGTCTTTGTCTAGGATCCAGATGCCTAGGTTGAGGCTTTCGAAGATCTTGCGGCATCTCTCCTCGGCTTCCCGAAGATCTGCATAAGCATTCTTGGACGTGGTCATGTGTGGGTCGCTCTCTTGAGACCAGCGATGTGTCTGCTGACGGAGAGTCATCTGTCGGTCTGGGGCTAGACTAGGATTTGGCCAGATTACTTAATAATAGTGGTATTATATGTCTGCATTTACACAAAGAAATCGCATTTCCGGACTGAATAATGGCAGTAAATCCCAGAGATTGCGACCTTCGCGGTGCACCGCTTCCCTTCCCCGAGCCCACATTATAGCCCGCTCCGTTCCCTCGCAAGCAGGAAGGCGCTGGCCATGCGAGGGGATTAGCGATGCTGGTTACCGGAAGCTCTTTCATATTCGTCCTCGTGGTCGGCTCCACCGTCTCGGCCGTTCTTGGGTACGTTGCCTGGCGGCGCCGCCCCGCCACTGGCACGGTCGCGCTTGCTCTTCTCATGGCAGGCATCGCAGAATGGTCATTCTTGTATGCACTGGAGCTGGCTAGCGATAGTCTCGATGCCATGATCATGCTTGCCAAGATGCAGTACGTGGCGATCGCGATCGTGCCGGTGCTATGGGTGGTCTTCGTTCTGAGTTACTGTGGGCTTGTCAGCTGGCTCACGCGGACCAACCTAGCCCTAATGTGTGCGGAGCCTATCATGATACTTCTGCTGGTATGGACCAACGGTTCCCACGGACTGGTCTGGCGCAATATGAGGCTTGAGGTATACGGTTCACTCGGAATCTTCGCGAAATCCTATGGGCCAGGTTTCCTAGTACACGCGAGCTACTCGTACGTGCTCATGGTCGCGGGGTCCCTGGTTCTCCTGCACTCCATTGTTCATCTGCCCAGAATGTACCGCGGCCAACTTGGGCTTCTCGTTATGGGTGCATTCGCTCCACTGCTTGCGAATGCCGTCACGATCACCGGCATCAGTCCGTTTCCCCACCTTGACCTGACTCCCCCTGGCTTCGCGATGGCTGGATTGGCGGTTGGGTGGAGTCTGTTCCGGTACAGACTCTTCGACATAGCCCCGGTAGCCAGGGACGCGATCTTCGAAAACATGGATGACATAGTGCTGGTCTTGGACTCTCAGGATCGGATCGTGGATGCCAATCCCGCTGCCCGGACCGTTCCCACACCGGGCAACCTCGGCCTTGTCGGACGATCCCTGAGCGAGGTGTTCGGTTCTCTCAGCCCCGACTCGAGCCATCCGTCGAGCGCCTTGCGTCATTGCGTCAAGGGTCGGGAGTACGACCTTCGGATCTCGCCCCTACATGATCGTCGAGGCGAGCAGACCGGGAGACTGCTTGTGCTCAGGGACATCACCGATCTGGTCAACATGCAAGACGCACTCGCCGAGATCAACGAACAGCTCGAAGCCAAGGTGGAGGAGAGGACTCAAGATCTGGCGGAAGCCAACCAAGCCCTTAGAGAAGAGGTGGCTAGAAGGGCGGAGTCGGAGCGGGAACTGCGGGCTTCGGAGGAGAAGATCAGTGCCATACTCGAGGCATCACCGGACTGCATCACGGTTGTCGACCCGTCGCTGTCCGTGGTACAGTGCAACCAGGCAACGATCGACATGCACCGATTCTCGTCAAAGGATGAGATCATCGGCAAGAGCGCATTGGTACTTGTCTCCCAGAGGGAGGTGCCGCGCGCGATGAAGATCCTGAGATCGATGCTTGCCACGGGGTGTTTGAGAAATCAGGAGTTCATGCTCGTGACAAAGGACGGGCGAGAGTTCCCCGGGGAGATCTCGGCCAAGGTGGTCCGGGACGCGTCCGGGGAACCCCTGTACTTCGTTGTCATTTCGAAGGATATCAGCGACAGAAAGAAGACGGAGGAACTCATCAGGCGTAGGTTGAGGTTCCAGGAGGTCGTTACGGTGGTGTCCTCACGCTTCGTGCGTCCGACGGGCTTCGACGAGGCGATTCTGGAATCTCTGAGGGACATAGGCCTGTTCAGCGGAGCCAGCAGGAGCTACCTGTTCCTTCTCAAGCCAGGAGGGTACATGGACAACACGCATGAGTGGTGCGCAGAAGGCGTTGAGCCCCAGAAGGACATGTTGCAGAACCTGCCGAGCGATTCCTTCCCATGGTGGATGGCCAGACTGCAGGATGAACAGCCGTTACGCATTCCAGACATCACGCAACTCCCACCCGAGGCGAGCAAGGAAAGAGAGGTCCTCGAGAGCCAGAACATCAAGTCGTTGCTGGTGTTGCCTGTGCAGATCAAGGGCGCGCTGGCCGGCTTCTTGGGCTTCGATGATGTGAAGGAGCTGGGGGAGTGGGACGACCATGATGTCGCGATCCTTCGAACGACTTCTGAAATCATTGGCACCGCACTGGAACGCAACCTGGCTGAGGAGGAGTTGAGGCGTTACTCCGGACATCTTGAGGAAATGGTCGAAGAGAAGTCAAGGCGATTGAGGGAGGTGGAACGCATGGCGGCGATCGGGGAAACAGCGACGATGGTGGGTCATGATCTGCGCAACCCTCTCCAGGCCATGATGAACAATCTGTACTTGGCCAGAAGGGCGGTCGATTCGATCGACCATGAAGAACCCGCGAGAGTTCGTGCCGGGCGCCTCCTCGACACCATGCGGGAGCAGGTAAGGTACATGAACAAGATCGTCTCCGACCTGCAAGACTGTGCCAGAATGGCCGAGCCGCAGCGAGTCACGGTCGATCTGCGGACGATGCTAGGCGAGGTGCTGTCGGAGATCGCCATTCCCAAGGACGTAAGGCTCTCGCTCGCCGTTGAAGAAGGCATCACGATGTCAGCCGATCCAGCCATGATGAAGCGCGTCGTGATGAATCTGGTTGTGAACGCGATCCAAGCCATGCCCGATGGGGGCCTGCTAAGCATATCGTCCGGGAGGGAGGACGGATGCACGGTGATCAGCGTGGCGGACACGGGCATGGGCATTCCCGAAGAGAATCTGGACAAAATCTTCGACCCCCTCTTCACCACGAAACCCCAAGGACAGGGACTCGGCTTGGTCGTGTGCAGACGACTCGTCGACATCCACGGTGGGGCGATCACGGTGACGAGCAAGGTGGGAGAAGGGTCGGTCTTCAGTCTGAAGATACCCGCCGCCTCCCGCGAGGAGGGACCCGAGGGGCTGGGGTGGGACCCTCATCAGGGCACGGGAACGGAAAGTGCACGGAGATCGGCTACAGGTGTCGCTTGACAAAGCGACATGCAAAGGGATTCCGCGCATAGGCAGAGGAAGGCTCGGCAGGTTTGCCTGTTCTCAGGCATCTCGTTGATGCCCCTAATTGCGTTTGGCGGACTCATCACAGCTGGGTGGAATGCACTCTCTGACCTGAAGACCTAGTCCTCCCTCGCGACGGCCGACCCTTGATCAACCGGTGTGTTCCTCGGCCATCAGGTACTTCGTCAAGGACTGGATCTGGTACAAGCCTTGGAGCATCTTGACGAAGTCGTCGATCTCCTTGATGCCCTTGAACATCGCCTTTATGACGATGATAGTCCCGTTCTCGGCCGAACCCGCATACTCGATGACCATGCCCGGGATCTGCTCTGCCAGGATGGCGTCTGCCGGGGAACCGTACTTCAGCACCCTTGAATAGAGGGGGCCTCCGATCTTCGCGACTATGACTGCGTTTATGTTGTACCCCAGATTCCTGTAGTTGATTGTGTATCCCCTGGTTTCCACGATTCCCATCTGTTTCAGGCGGTCGATACGGTAGTAGACGAAGCTGAGGGGCCGCTTCAGCGTCTGGGATATCTCCTTGGCCGATACGCCTCGTGATATGAACTGGACGAGTTGGTCATCCAGCTTGGTGAGGGCGGGCATTTGTGACACCGGATGAATGTTTGACGCCCCGACTCTAAACTATTCCGTGGAAATCCTACACAGATCCACAGAGATCGCATGCGGTGGGGCCCTGATTGCACACAAGGCTGCCGAAAACCCCCTATGGCATCACTTGCTCTCCAATCTGCGTATGCGGGTCTGGATCCATCTCTGGACCTGTTCCTGACCCATTTCCTCTGCCTCCGTCTGCTCGCGGAGCTTGTCCGCCACCACCCTGAGCAGGTCTTCCGGGTTCACGGGCTTCATCACGTAGGCATCAGCGCCCAGGTTTAGGGCCCTGACCGCGTTCTCAAGACTCGCGTGTCCCGTAACCATGACTTTGATCATCCTCGGGATATCGCCGTGCAACTTGGTCAGAAGCTCGGTCCCCTCCATATCGGGGAGCTTGATGTCCAACAGGGCCAGATTGTAGTACTTCTTCCCGCTCTTCTGGATCGCTTCCAGGCCAGTCTGAGCCGTATCCACATCATACCCTTCGGATTTGAGGATCTCCTCGAAGCTTTCGAGGATGGCCCTGTCATCGTCCACGATCAGGATATTTGCACTCATCCTCATCGACTACTCCGCCGCCGATCTGGGGACCGGCGTTGTCAATGTTACTAGCAGTGGTTCCGTGGCACCAGTGCTATGGTAAACGTAGATGGCCGAGGTTGAAAAGTCGTACGTATGCGCCGAATCAGCGACCCTGCGAGACTCACAACAATGGGGCACCAACCCCTCATTTTGTGTGCCGGATGGCAGAAATGCCGGCGTCCTGTGTAGATAATGTTGTGACATCTGGCGAAGATTCTCCCCTCGGCCGAGAGTCCTGCCACCCATCCACCCAGGGCCGTCCCCGTCACTCTCTAAGCTTGCCCTGGGAAGAAGCTCCTGCAGAGCGTCGAGGAAGCACTCATCCGTTTCACGAAACCTGATGAACACTTGCCCGGGTTCAACGGAGGAGCCTCTGAGGATGGCCGTGCTGGGTGTGCCGCTGCGGAGGGAAGTTACATCTCGAGCGTGCCTTCTGGAGAGTCAGGGAAGATCGCGGAGGTTGCGCTTCAGCAAGGCGAACTCGACCGAAGTGAAGGCCTTTGGGGAGACCACCACCAGGAGAATGGAGTTCGTCGAGGCCGCGGCATCGACAGCGTCGGAGAGCCATCGAATAACTGGTCCAAAGCCGTTGTTTGTGACGAGGTACTCCAGGCCATCGATCAGTACGACCTTCGGCGTATCTTGCTTCCTGAGAAAGGAATCGACAACCTGGCCAACAACGCCTATGTTCGATGATCGCGTGGACCTTGGGTCATCCTTGCTTGTCGAAAGCCAAACGAGGCCAATGCTCCGCGATGAGAGATCCTTGTCCAACTTCTCCGGGTGAATCCTGGTGACGCACATGCCCGGAAAGCCAGCCAGTGAGAGATCTTTGAGGACTTGGTAGGCCTGTTGGGGCTCGGAGACGATGTAGCTTACCCCCTTCTCGGTCATGGGTAGCCCTTGGCAAACGCGATACTTGTGGGCTAATAACTCTCTCCGGGCAGCGGGCAGATGGCTCGAAGGAGATCCTGCATTCTCTCCATAGCCCCCGTTACTTGTCACAGATTGATCGGTAATCCGACACTTCTTGAGAGGGAGGATCGCAAAAGCTTGGGGAAAATGCCGAATACTTTAATATGGAAGCTGGCACAGACACATCTGGTAAGGTCGGGCTCCGATTGGCGATTCCCAGCGAGATACTCGACGTCTTGAGGAAGTTCCAAGGCTATGCCCTGTGTATCAAGGGTGCCCCAGGAACGGGCAAGACGGCCTTCGTGCTAACAATCCTGCGAGAGCTCTGCAAAGAAGGAAACGGCGTCTACGTTTCCACTCGGCTGGAGGCAGAGAAGCTCTACAGCATGTTCCCGTGGGTCAGGGAGGCGATCCCGCCGGGCGGGGTGATAGATGCGGCCAACTCGCCCCGAATGGAGAAGCCCAACCTCGCCGATCACATCATCTACCGAACGATGCCCGAGTTTCTCGGAGCTCTCTACTCCAAGGTCTCCCAGCTGAAGGATCCGGTAGTGGCCATTGACAGCTGGGATGCCGTGGTCCAGACTGCCAGGGAATCAGCGTCGATGGATCTGAACGGAATGATGATCGAGTTCGCTTCAGAGACAGGATCGCGGATTCTCCTTGTGACCGAGACACCCGACCAGAAACCGCTGGACTACATGGTCGATGGGATAGTCGAGCTTGGGTTGGTGGACGATCGGAGGGATGTATACCGATACCTACAGATAAGGAAGCTACGGGGATCGGGGCATGACCTCCGGAAGTACGTCCTCGAGATAACCGGCGAGGGCCTGGAGGTCAAGGGTCTCCTTTATGAGTAGGCGCTCGTACTTTGGTTGGCGATGAGAGCTGTCGACGGTGCTTGGCTCATTGCGGGGATTCTGTCCCTCATCCTCGTGCTCTTGATGCGAAGACGTGAGGGTCCGGTCTCCGAAGCAACCAAAGGGGACATCGCAGACATACTCGGAGACCGCGCTGCAGCCACCGTCATCCAACATCTTGAGGACGTCGGGGCCCTCGGATCCAAGAATGTCTTCACAGGCAAGCTTGAGGAGATATTCGGCTCGGCTGCCGCCCCCTTGATATCGCACATCACCTACCTTGAGCGCCCCTCTGCCTACATGTCTGCAATTGCGATCTTGGTCGTCCTTTGTTCAGTCGCCCAACTCTCAATACCTCTGCAAAGCGGGCACATCACAATCCTCATGGCCGAACGCATCAAAGACCTGTTGCTGGGGTCCTCGCTGTGTGCGGCGGCGCTGGTCGTGGGAAGATACCCCAGGCGGTTGGTGTCCGGGTCGCGGGGGCATCTTCTCATCGGTCCCCTCGCTCTGATTGTCTTGGGGAGCGCTTTGGCTCCGCTTGACCCTCCCGAGGGGTCGGAACGCCTGCCCATCTTGGGAGACGCCAGTGTCATTTACTCAATCGGGATACTGCTATACTCCGTTGCCATCGTGTGTTTTTCCTTGGTGCAGGCCAAACGGGCAAGGGGGTTCAGGCGGGCCCAAGTTCTCGTCTTGGGAAGCTGTTCGGTGGTATTGTGTATCTCGATTGGCCTGAGAAGCGCTTCATCGGGCTTCAGACTGTGGGCACCCCCGATTACCGCAATGGATGTTCTCCCAGGCTTCGCGATGCTCGCCCTGGTCAGCATGTTTCATGTCACAACAACCAGGTACAGGCTCCTAGACATGATCCCGATCAGAGAAACCTCGGCGGCCCGGGGAAGTCCGCGGCTGAGACTCAACAAAGGTTCGACGTACTTGTTCGACGACGATGATCTTGCGCAGCGAGCGTTCTCGGAACTTGTGGCAGCAGGCAGTCCGGGGCTCTGCCTAACGAGAACGTATCCAGAGAGGATGCGGAGGAGGCTCGGTTTCCACCGTACTCCGATCATCTGGTTGACAAGGGAGAAATCGCACCCCGACGCTCTGGGTTCCTCCAACATCAGTTTCGTCGCAGGTGTCCTGATGTCATTTCTGGACAAGGCGCCGGGTGGCGTCGTGTACTGTGACGGGATCGAGTACCTGGTCGCCAGCAATGACTTCGACAGGATTTTGAAATGCATCTATGATGTGAACGACAGGATTTCCTCCAGCGGATCGCTGCTCCTCCTGGTGGTCCCCTCGGAGTGTTTCGATGAGAGACAGCTGGTCCTTCTCGAGAGAGATGCGGTCAGGATCTTCAGCCGGGGCCATGGCCGGGGATGAGACGCTCTCCTTGGCCAAGTTTGAGACGATTGCCGTCGATCGAGCCCCGACAAGCTTCCAGGGGGCTAGTATTCACACCACCGGCGATGGAGCAGCCGTCGGTTCGAGGAGGTAGACGCTCGCCGCGGTCACCGCGAGGTATCTGATCGGCCCTTTCATTCCATCAATGCATCAATGATCAGAAAGATTAAAGGAAGAGGGCGGCCAACAGGAGAAGGCTCGGTTGACCCGGCAGACTGCTGGGAGCCGGTGGATGTCTGGTTTGGCAACCCGACGAAAGGTCAGAGTCTACATCCCTGAGCAGGATCTGGAGTATCTGCTCGCGTACTGGGCCAAGGGGGAAGCCATCCCGGCCGAATTTGTGCTCACGAGCTTCGAGAAGCCCGACAGCCCGGGGGAGATGCTGGTTGGACCCGGGGGCAGACCGATACGCGACATGAAGGACCTCGCGAAGAGATGGTTGTCGGAGGAGAGGATGCAGTTCAGGGAGACGAAGGAGACCCTTGAGGTAACCTCCTCCCTCTTTCATCCAGTCACTCTGACCTTCGGAGACAAGGTCCACATCTCATGCAAGGTGGAGCTGGGGCGTGAGACAACCAGCTGGCTGCGTGGGCTTGAAGGCGAGGACGCAAAGGCCTTTCTCAACGAGATCAAGGCGGTATTGGCCCTGAAGCCCTGCGAGTTCGCCTTTCATGGAAAGTCCGGGCTGCCCACTGGCTTTGAGGTTTCATCGGTGATCTATCATGATGGATTCACGAAGGACAGGATGATGTCGGTGATGTCCGAGGTGTCCCGAACCGCATCCCTGGCCCTCACCGTTACGGAAATGAGGTTCGAGCACCCTGTATCAGGGAACCATTGGTCCCCGGGCGATCTCCCTTCTAGGAGAACCGAGGCGCGCGCCGACTGAAACGCTCATCGACACGAACCCGCCCTCTTCTCCGGGCCCGGATTCCCCTCACCAAGGTGCTTGGCCCTCTGCGGCGTGCCGTGTCGGCCAGCCCGACTTCAGCGCTCTGGGATAGGCCGGCAGCATGGAGCGATCGTTCGCCACCGAGAATATCACCCGTCTCAAGAGCAGGATGGTGCATTGGAGAAGGAGCCTCGGTCAGTCCCATCCTGAGTTGAAGTGCATGCGATTTCGGTAGAGAATCTGTCGGCGTTCGCAGATGAATCTGCAAAGAATGCGGAAAATATTATAATGCTCCCTCCACATCGTGGCCGCCACGCCTTCTTGCGAGGGCAAGAGGGATACAGAGACGGGATAGCCTTCCGACATGGGTCAGAAGGACGGATACGAAGAATCAGGTGGTTGAGCTGTGGTTTCCAGAAGCCAGCATTGTAACAGCCTTGTGTCTGATGGCAGCATGCCTAGCGGCAGTAGCGTGGAGGCGGCGCCCCGCGATAGGCGCAGCGGTCTTGAGCGTTTTGATGTTGGGCCTCTCGGCATGGCTGTTGGCGTGCCTTGGCGGGCTGCTTGTAACGAGCTACTCTGAGAAGCTGCTGGCCATCAAGCTTGGGATGACGGCGGGTCTGGTTGTCTCGATCGCATGGGTGCTCTTCTCGCTCCAGTATTCGGCAAGATCCAGCATGATCACTGCTCGAAACCTGGCCTTGCTCGTGCCCGCAGGGGTCCTCCTCATCGTCTTAAGCTGGACCAACAGCTTCCACGGCCTCGTCTTCTTGCCGACGATATCCGGCTCAGGATCGGAGGTTCTCTACGGCGTTGGTTTCTGGGCTCTCGTGGCGTACTTCCATCTACTGATACTGATTGGCTCGGCATTGCTCATCCATTCCCTGGCCCGTCTTCCAAACCTTCAGAAAAGGCAGGCCCTGTCGCTCGCGGTGGCGGCACTATCGCCTGGCTTTGCGGCCTTGCTGGGGATGACTCTGCTCGATGCCTTCCGCCTTCCGGCGCTGCTGGCGATGAGCCTCCTTCCCTCAGGCGTGGCTATCATGTTGGGGCAGTTCCGTCGCAGGATTTCTGGCATAGTCCACGTTGCTGGGAGCCTTATGATCGAGAAGATGAACGACCCCGTTCTCGTGATAGATCCTCAGGATCGCATCATTGACCATAATCCCTCAGCGGCCAGGCTTGCGGGCAAGGCAGGCAGCCTGGCCGGACGGCCAATCACGGAGGTGATACCCAGCCTGGCGGGTGTCAATCCTCTGGCAGGGATCCGGGACGCCGAGGAGATCCGGGTCGAGACCGCAGAGGGTGCTACGCACTTTGACGTGAGCATCTCGTCCTTGGGTGCTCGGAAGGGCCAGCGCATCGGTGAGCTGGTGGTTCTGCGTGATGTCTCGCACCAGAAGCGGGTCGAAGAGCAGCTGAGAAGCATTCGCGCTAGTCTGGAGGAGAGCGTCAAGGCGAGAACCCTGGAACTCGCCTGCACCAACGCCGCTCTAGAAGCCGAGGTACAAGAAAGAACACGGGCTGAGGAACAGCTTAGAGTCTACTCCCGCGGCCTCCAAGAACTCGTGGAAGCCAAGACCCGGGAACTCAAAGACGCCGAAAGGTTGGCCGGAATAGGCCAAACCGCAGCCATGGTGGGCCACGATCTTCGAAATCCCCTGCAAGCGATAACGAACAGCATCTACCTGGCCAGGAAGAGCCTTCAAGACATGGATTCCCATTCGCTCTCCGCGTCAAGGAACAGCCTTGTGAAGGCGCTACAGACCATCGACAGGGAGGTTGCCTACATGAACAAAATTGTGTCGGATCTTCAGGACTTCGCTAGGCCGATGCGCCTGGATCGGAAGAGCAGCGACATTCCCGTTCTTGTTCAGGGAACTCTGCTGAGCGTCCCGATTCCTGAGAACGTGAAGGTACACGCGGAGTCCCCGCCTGATTTCCCGAAGCTGTCTGTGGATGCGAACATGGTCAAGCGCGTCTTCCACAACTTGATCACCAACGCAGTTCAGGCAATGCCGGACGGCGGATCGTTGCACATCAGCTATCAGAACCTCGGCAGATCCATCTCCGTCAGATTCCGTGACACCGGCGTTGGAATCCCCGAGTCCAACATGGACAAGCTCTTCCAGCCACTGTTCACCACCAAGGCCCAGGGACAGGGACTGGGCCTGCCGGTCTGCAAGAGGATAGTGGAGGCCCACGGTGGGAGGATCGTTGTGGAAAGCGATCTCGGGAAAGGCTCAACCTTCCAAGTTGAACTCCCGGTGGAGCCAGATGAGTTGAGTGGCCGTACTTGCGCGGAGACTTCGGAGGGCACGATTCCTGTCGAATCCGGTTGATGGTCCGAGCCCTACCAGCCCGCCGACACGCTGGTCCCAGCCAGATGTCCGGCATACAATAGCGTGCCCCGATTCCATGCCTCTTCGCCTAGCCGGCCCTCTGCCTGGCCATCTCTACGGCTGTTCTCAGGATTCTGAAATCCTCCTCGCTCAGGGCCCCCAAAAAGTAGACCAGAGCTGCGTAACTACCCACCCCCGCTAGGAGGGCAGTGGCCAGGCCCAGAAGGGGACTGGGGATGAGGCGCAGGACGGCATACACGACGACGCCCATGACCGATGTGGCCGCGGCGGCCTTCACGCTCGACGCCGCCTCGATCGATGCCCCCGTCAGTCGCGTCATCATCAAAAGGGAGTAGACAAGGCCAGCGAACATTGAGACGACGTGGGCCGCCGCGATACCGTTGATCCGGGCCAGCGCTCCAAGGATCCCCCCTGCGACGAAGGTCCCCGCACAGATGATCATGCTGGCATAGTTGGCTAGATCGGGCCTGCCCACTCCGGTCAGCATGGTGTTGGAGACGCTGTAGACCGGCATGAAGAGGAGCAGCAGGGAGAGGATCTGCATCATGGATGTGGCCTCGGCATAGTCCGGGAGAAGGCTGGCGAGCACGGCCCTGGAGACGAGCATGAGTCCCACCGCGGCCGGGATGCCCAGGATGATAAGCAGCTTGGTAACCTTGGTGCAGAAGAATGCGAGCATG
The DNA here is from genome assembly GCA_964452145.1 of Hadarchaeota archaeon (SeqCode). Lineage (GTDB taxonomy): Archaea > CAYQAE01 > CAYQAE01 > CAYVLA01 > CAYVLA01 > CAYVLA01. The sequence goes on along the minus strand of CAYVLA010000003.1, from coordinate 89,737 downwards.
GCCCGGTTGCCCTTGGACTCAAGCTCCGAGACGTAGGGCATGACCACGACATTCAGTGAGATCGCTAGAAGCAATCCGAAGGAGACGATGTTGTAGACGCCGCGGAAGTAGCCCACGGTCACCACATCCAGGCCGAAGGCCCTGATCAGGATGACGCTTATCCATGCGAACAGGGTCCCCAGCAGATTCGACATGTAGACAGGTGCCGCGAAGCGGATCTGCTCCGCCAGGTTGATCCCCTCTCTGGAGGATAGCCCAATGATGGAGAGTCCCGCCCTCCGGGCAAGCCCGAGGCCCACGGAGACCGCCAAGGCAGCTGCCAGGGCAAAGGCGGCAATCGGGGCCACGTACCCAAGGCCTCCGTAGATCGTGGGCAAGACGATGGCGACATAGGCAACGCTGTAGAGGACTATCATGATTGCCCTGTAACGCATCAGGAAGAAGGCTTGGAAGAGGGCCTGCATGAAGGCGTAGAGCATGTTGGCTAGGAAGAAGAGACTGGCAACCATCACCCCGAGGGTGACCGGCTCGCCCAGAGCCCTTGATATCAAGGGCGAGAGAGCGAGCATGCCCGCACAGGCGACGATGGAGATCCCGGCCCTGACCATGAAGAGGTATCGCGCGGTGTGCATCGCCCGGGACGGCTCGGAGACCAGTTGCCGGGGCACGAACCTGACCATCGTAGCCTCTATGCCCAGATTCAGGACCGGGGCAAGGAGGGAGGGAACCATGAAGACCAGTTGGTAGAGCCCGTACTGGCCGGGCCCCAGCAGCCTCATCACGATGAGGCCGGCGACATATGCGAAGACCGAGGAGACGACGGTGGCGATGATGGAGTACGAGAAGCCCACCACAAGTCTCTCGGCATCGGTCTCCAAACTGCCACCAACATCCTCGCAGGCCGGGCCCGATCCAGCTAGTTCCCTTTCTTTCGCTTGGTGAAGCCGTAGTCCCCGATCTTCGACCCCAACGACCAGTACTCCGAGTTCACGGGGCAGTAGGTCGGGGCCCTCGCCTTGGCTACCTGTATCTCGCCGCCCTCGAGTACCTCCTCATCCGCATGGGCGGCCACGACCTCCGCTAAGTACATCTCATGGGCTCCCAGCGCCTTGATCTCGGTCACCTTGCACTCCAGGTTGACCGGGCACTCCTGGATCAGTGGACAACCCACGACGGCCGCCTTCATCATCGTCAGGCCGACCTCCTTGAACTTGTCGTACTGCTTGCCCGAGATAACCCCGCACCTGTCTACCTTGCGCAGCATGTCTTCGGTCGGTATGTTGACGACGAACTCCCGGGTTTGCCTTATGATCTGCGCAGAGTGTCTGTGGGGCCTCACGGATATGCTCACCATCGGCGGGTCGGAGCAGACTACGCCTGTCCAGGCTATCGTGATGATGTTGGGCTTGTTGTCCATTTCTCCACAGCTGATCAAAACCACCGGCAGGGGGTACAGGAGCGTGGAGGGCTCCATCTGGATCTTTGCCACGATATCACCGGCCTGGCTGGGAGAACCAGCCTTTTCAGTTTTTTGGTTAGATGTCAGGGTCAGGCAATCCCCATCGCCCCACACAGCATCCGAGCATATGGCGCCCGATTCCGCGTAGTCGGACCAACGAGCTTCGTCACGGAACTACTCGGGAAGTGAGACAGCCCTTGTTTGGATGCAAGAACCATTCCCTTTGAAAAGCGGGATGGAGCGTCCCCGCCTGGGTCCTCATCCTTTCAGGCAGAAGCAGGAAGATGCACGACGCAGCATCGATGGCTGCCCGCAGGAATACTTAAGTGCCAACCGTCGCCCTATGGGCGTGAGGCGGTGCGATCTGTCCCTCTCCATCCGGGTCTGCATATGCATCATCGGAGTCCTCACCCTTGCTGTGTCTGGCGGCGCCAATCCGCCGAACCGCGACCCGGAGACCGGGATGACAAGGCTGGTGTACATCGGGGACTGCTGGGGCCGAACCCCCTTCATCCAGATGCAAACCGAGCCCGCCTTCAGGTGCACGCCCATCCCCGCATCGACCCACGAACTCACCTATTCCGACGCGGATCTGAAGCGCTTCATGCGTCTCTACATGCCCCGAAACTACGCCGAGCATGTTGGCAAATACGATGTCGTGATACTGAGCGATCCGAGCCTCAACATCTTCACGCCTCTGCAGCTCTCGTGGCTCGGGCAGGGCGTCACTGAAGGGGGGCAGGGCCTCATGATGGCGGGCGGGATACAATCCTTCGGCGGGTGGAGTGGCCATCCCTCATGGGGACCCACAAGCGTCGGGGAGGTCCTACCCGTGTCATGTACGGAGCCCAAGATCGTCGACCACTTCTTCAAGGCCGTGCCCAAGATTGTGGATCATCCCTTCGCAGAATCCCTTCCCTGGCAGACGATGCCCGGCTTCACCGGCATGAACTTTGTGGAGGCCAAGGCGGGAAGCGTCACCATTCTGGCATGCGACAGGGATCCATGGAGCCCCGTGCTCACCTACTGGGAGACCGGCCGCGGGTCGTCCCTGGCCCATATGCCTGACTGGACGCCGTCATGGGGGGAACTGATCATGACGCGGTGGGAGTACTACCCAGACTACGTCCTGAACATGGTATTCCTGGTTTCCAGGCTCGCGATCCCCCAGGATCTTTTCCTGATGCATGCCCTCCGTTTGGAGTTCCTGACCTACGCCACACAGAGGAGCCTCGCGGTCTCCCTGATGGAGTTCGTGGAGAAGTTCGGGGCCCGGTCCGATCCCCTGCTCTTCGAGCTTGCGAGCATATCGGCGATGAAGAGGGAGGCCGACGGTCTCTACCTGCAAGCAGACTACGAGTCAAGCCTGGCCAGGTTTAACCAGATCTCGAAGGCGTTCACCGAGATGAACGTACAGGCGATGCGCCTGAAGGACCGGGCGCTTCTCTGGACCTACCTAGTGGAGTGGACCGCGGTGAGCGGAACCTTGATGATCTGCGGCTATGTCCTGTGGACGGTGATGGTTAGGAGGCGGCTCTACCGTGAGGTGGAATCGACAAGGCTTGCCTAGGGCTGCGAAGTCGTCAAGCATCACGTCTTCGATCCTGCGTATTCATCGATCTTCCGGAAGGCGTACACCACGTCGTCGATGTCGGAGTCGTCGATGTTGTGGATTGTCCAGCCACCGCCGATCCACATGGCATCCTTGATCACCTGCTCGGTGACCGGGCACAGGCCCTCCCCGTACCTGACGTCCCCTTCGTAGTACCGGCATTCGTATGGGCAACCCCTCCCTCCGTAGCCAACCTTGTTCCTGAAGATGGGGTTCATGTAGAGCGGGCGGGAGTAGCCGAATCCGGCATAGAGGCCCTCGGCGGTGTAGGCGGCGTGAAGTTCGGCGCGGCTCATGCCCAGCTTGGCCTGGTCGATCCGAAGAACGAAGACGTGGTAGACGTGTTTGGCGTACGGTCGTCTGGCGGGAGGAGTGATCCAATCGAACTGCGATAGCTCGCGGACCAGCCTCTCCCCGTTTCTGATCCTCCTTGACGTGAACTCGTCGAGCATCTCCAACTGGGCCAGGAGGACTGCCCCGGCCAGCTCGGTCATCCTGAAGTTGTATCCGATGATGAAGCTCTCGTAGGTCCTCGTGGCTGATGGTCCGAATGCTTCTCCGTGGTGCCTCAACCTTCGGCAGGCGTCCGCCAGCTCGTCGTCGTCGGTCACGATCACGCCACCCTCTCCGGCAGTCATGTTCTTGCTCTCCTGGAACGAGAAGCATCCTAGATCCCCCAGGCTGCCGACCTTCCTGCCACGGTACTCGGCCGCATGGGCCTGGGCGCAATCCTCGATGATTGAGAGGTCATGCTCGTCAGCAATTTCGACCAGCTCGTCCATTTCTGCAGGATGGCCGAAGAGGTGAACCGGCATGATGGCCCTGGTCCTGTCGGTCACCCGCTTCTTGACGTCCTCCGGATCCATGCAGAACGTGTCCGGCAGTATGTCGCAGAAGACCGGCACGGCGTTGTTGTGGAGAACGCTCGTGGCGCTGGCTATGAAGGTGTATGCGGGCACTATGACCTCGCATCCCGGCCCCACGCCCGCGGCAGCCATGGCGACGTGGAGCGCGGATGTTCCCGTGTCGGTGGCCACCGCGTGCTCGGTGCCCACGTAATCCGCGAAACGCTCCTCGAACTCGGACACCTTCCTTCCGTCAATGGCGCAGAACTGGCGAGAGTCGAGAACCTGCATGACAAGCTCCTTCTCTCGCGGGGCGATGGCCGGACTGTTGTTCAGCCTTCCGGTCCTGACCGGCTTGCCGCCATGGATGGCTAGCTTCTCCAAGTGATCTTCTCCCTTCCTCGCGGTGGGGTTCTTCCTTGAATATTCTTCTGCAGGATCGGTCCCGGGGGAGGCTAAAGGATGGGCTAGGACGACCACGAAGATCCGCATCGGCGTTGGCCCGCCGGAGCCCTTGAGCCGGGGGGGGAATCCTAGAGCGTTCCCTTCAGGTTCACCAGCTGCTCGCGCCAGCCGATGGATGCCGTGATGCCGAGGACGTGTTCGCCCTTTGTCAGACCCCCGTCCTTCGGGATCTCGAGCTTGATCGTGTCGCCGTACTCGGAGTAGATCTCACTTGCCGGATCCAGCGTCCTGGACGGGCGGCTCCCCACGGTGACCGTGACCTTCTCGCAGGGGATTGCCACGCCATCCAGCTTGACCTCCCTTATCCTGGCCGATCCGGTGCCCATGTCGTTGGGGATCTCGACCACGACGTGGTCCATCTTTCCATCGGCGTCCTTGTCCAGGTTTTTGAAAACAACCAAGCCAATTCACCTTGGTGTGTATGTGGAAGCTGGTGTAAGACATGCACCATTTAAATGTGATTGAGTGACCGGAAACCAGGTGTGGGAAGATAAATCAAGGAGGCCAAGGGATGGAGGCGGAAAGAGCTAGACTGGCCGAGTTCCGTTCGCTGATGGGCACCTTCGTCAGGAAGTGGAATGTGGAGATCATGTACTGCCTGTACACGAACAGGAAGATGAGGTTCTCACACCTCCGAAGGATGCTTTCAGGGATCAGTTCGCGAACCCTGTCCGACAGGCTCAAGGAGCTGGAGGACATGGGCCTGGTCAGGCGAATGGTCTTCCCCGAGAAGCCCGTAAGGGTCGAGTACGAACTGACCCCGGCGGGTAGGCAGATCGGTGAACAGGCCTATGAGAGCTTCGAGAAGCTCGTCGATGCGTGGGACAAGGCCGTGGAACGGGGCTCCTCCAAGGACGGATGATGGGATGACAGGGATCGGACTGATCGGTTGCGGAGGAATGGGCCTTGACCTGGTGCGCAACATGGTCAAATCAACCGAGGGGAAGCTTGTAGCAGTCTTCGACTCCAACCCGGAGGCGGCCAAGGGGGTCTCATCGGAAGTCGGGGGCCAGATGTGCGGGAATATGGATGAGCTGCTTGCCCGGCGCGACGTTGAAGGAGTGATAGTGGCCACCCCGGGCTTCCTCCACGCCGAACACGTGAGGAAGGCAGCCGCGGCCAGCAAGCATGTCTTCTGCGAGAAGCCCATGGCCCTGACTGTTAGGGACTGCGACGACATGATCGACGCCTGTGAGGAAGCCGGGGTGAACCTGATGATCGGACAGGTTTTGCGACTCATACCCATCTTCAAGGAGTCGGCGAGGATCGTCCGCGAAGAGCTGGGCAGGCCGGTGGCCATGAGCACGACCCGCATCGGAGGTTGGGGATACAGGCAGGGCTGGAGGACGAGGGTTGACCAGTGCGGAGGTATGCTTCTTGAGGTAAACGTCCACGAGTTCGACTACCTCAGACACGTGCTGGGCGAACCGGAGGAGGCCTTCGCATACGGTGGCAGACTGGTCTTGGACTACGTCGACTTCGAGGACACCGTTTTTGCTTCCTTCAGATTCAGGGGCGGCGCCGTCGGGGTCCTCAAAGCAGCCGTCTCATCGGTGATCGGCGAGTACCGGGGCGAGATCATCTGTCAGAATGGAACCCTGTTCTACGACAACCGCGCGGGCGCCATAAGGTACAGAAAGGCGGGATCCGAGGAGGTCACGATAGGGAAGGATCGGATGCCGCCGGGAGGAGTGGCCGAGGAGGTCGCCGAGTTCATCGCCAGCATCCGCGAGAACCGGTCCCCTTCGATCACGGGGCAGGACGGCAGGGCGGCGGTCGGGATGGCCGTGGCGGTTCGCCGCTCGATCGCGGAGAGGGCGCCCGTCCCGCTGGGAAGGTGACCTCCGTGGAGCCGAAGGAGAGATTCCTGAAAGCGATGGAGCACGAAGAACTGGACCGGATAGCCACCCACGACAACATCGCCTCGAGCACTCTCCTGAGGAGATACGGCGGAGAGCTCTATGACCGAGACATAATGCTTGCCGGGAGAAAGGCCTGCTTGGATCTTGGCATAGATGCCCTTCGATTCGTCATGTCCACCGAAGGGGTGTCCCCGGAGGGCGAGGTCGTATCCCGAAACGGGTGGGTTCACAAGAAGTTCTTCTACACCACATGGGTGGTCAAGCGGAGGATCCAGACGCTGGAGGATTTTGACCAAAACCCGGTGGAGAGGACCAGCGAAGAGGAGATCGCGCGATGGGCCGACAGGGCTCTGCAGCACTACAGGGAGACCCAGAACAAGCTCGACCCCGTCTACTATCTCTACCACGACAGCAACTGGGTCCCCGGCATCGCGAACTACGCCCAAGGCCCCTTGGGGCTCATGCTTTTCTCAAAGGTGCTTTATTCGGAGAGGGCGCGGCTCAAGAAGGATGTGAAGAACATGGGCGAGGATCACGTGACCTATGCCAAGATCTGCGCCGAGAACCAGATAGCCCCGGTGATCTTCGGAGGGGAGGACATTACCACGAACCATGGGCCTTTCATTCATCCCCGGCTCCTGCGGGAGCTGTTCTTCCCCTATCTGAGAAGGATCGTGAAGGCTTTTCGGAAGCACGACATCAAGTACGTCTTCCACTCGGACGGGGATCTCTGGCCCCTCTTAGACGACTTCCTGGCTGCTCGGGTTGCGGGCATCCACCCTCTGGAGCCCTTCTGCGGCATGGATCTCCTCAAAGTCAAGGAGAGGATCGGGGACAGGATCGTGCTCTTCGGGAACATCGACTGCTCGGCAACCCTTCCGCTGGGAACGGTGCAGGACGTGACCAGGGAGGTCGTGGAACGGATCGGCCAGGCCGGGCCGGGAGGCGGATACGTCCTTGGATCAAGCAGTGAGATAGAGGAGATCGTCCCGGTGCGAAACGTTCAGGCCATGTTCGATGCGGTCAGGAAGTACGGCAGGTTCCCGGCCTAGGCGACCGTTGCGCTTATATACGGCAGAGGCAAAGAAGAGGGGTATGTGGGCACCCAAGGGGAGGGCGTTGGAGAGGGTCGCATGCGCCATCTGCGGGAAGACGGTTGACCTCGAGGACGCGAGGAGGTGCATGGGCTGTGGTCGGGTGGTCTGCTTGAAGTGCTTCGACATCCCCAGAGGCGTCTGTGCTCCCTGCCTGACCAAGCTTGAAAGCCGGGGGTCCTGTCCGGAATACATAGGCTAGGGCTCGAATCCTTCGCGCTCCATTTATATCATGACCCGGTCCGAGTAACCCCGGCGATGTCATGAGGTTCGAGAAGGCCAAGGTTGAACGAATCCGTGCCCTGATGAAGAAGGACGGCTTGGACTACCTGGTATGCAAGAACTCGGAGAACGTCCTATACTTCTCTGGCTACTGGCCGATCAGGGGCTGGTCGTTCTCCATCGTGCCGGCGCAGGGGGACCCGATCCTGCTGGCCCCTGACTATGAGGCGGAGTTCACCGAGAAGGCATGGGTCCGGGACGTGCGCATCTACACGGGGCAGCCCTATGAGGAGGCCGCGGTTCTGTTGAAGGAGCTGGGTGTGAAGGGCAAGGTGGGATACGAGGGGTCGTTTGAGATGATTGCCGGCAACGCGATCGGCGTGGAGAACTTCCACGCGGGCTTTCAGCACCTTCAGTTTCTGAAGAGAAGCCTTAAAGGTTCCACGCTCGTGGACGCCACCGGCCTGGTGCTGGAGCTGAGGAAGGTCAAGACACCATCTGAGATCCGAGCCATGCGCCTGGCGGCCGACCTTTCGGGAGAGGGACTCCAAGCGGCCCACCAGAGGGTCGGGGAAGGAGTTCGGGAAACCGAGGTCGCAGCAGCGTGCGAGAAGACGATCTACGAGGAGGGCTTCGGCTATCAGGGTAGGTCCACGGCGGCCCGAGCGTTCGCCTTCGTGATGTCCGGACCCAACTCCCTCAGGGCCCCGAGGCCGTACAACATCTCGTCCCAGAGGAGACTGCGGGGCGGGGACGCGGTCCTAATAGAGCTGAACACCTGCGTCGACGGATACTGGTGCGACTTGACCCGCACTTGGGTCGTTGGCAACCCGAGCGAGGAGCAGAAGAAGGTCTGGGAGCTTCTACTCGCAGGGCAGGATGCAGCCATCAGGGCCATCCGGGACGGGGTCGACGCGGACAGGGTGGATGAGGCCGCGCGGCAGGCGGTGAGGAGGGGTGGATACGAATTCCCGCCCTTCCTCGGCCACGGCATCGGCGTCGCATGTCACGAACCCCCCTTCATAAGACCGGGGTCAAGGGACAAGCTCTACTCCAACTACCTCCACACCGTGGAGCCCGGCATCGCCAAGCCCAGCATAGGCGGCATGAGGATAGAGGACGTCGTGCTTGACAAGAGGAGGAGAGGGGAGAGCATCTCGACCTTCCACAGGGACCTATAGACCCTTGGAAAGGGAGTCGGACCCGATCTGGATGAGGACGTAGTCCAGCAGAAGGATCCCGCCCGACAGGGCCAGAAGCAGCATGGGGCCCATTATGAGGACGCCCGTGACCCCGCCGACTACGAGTATCATGATGGGCAGTATCATCAGGGAACCCATCTGCATCGCGTAGTATGTTCGGTCCACCCTCGTGGAGATGATCAGCTCGACCAGGATGCCGAGAAGCGAGAACGCCGGGACGGCCAGGAAGACGAGCACCAGCCAAGTGGGGTTCGGCATCGCCAGTGATGCGGACGGGAACGACAGCTTCACGATCGCCGTGATGACTGCGAATGCGGAAAGCGATGCCCCGAAGCCGTAGGCGAGGGGCAGCAGGCACTTGCCGAAGAACAGATCCTTGCTGCTCAGGGGAAGGACCAGCAGGGCCTCAAGCGTCTTCCTCTCCCGCTCGCCCGCGAAGGCATCGGCCGCGATGGTGATTGGGAGCACGGTTGCCAGCATCAAGAAGAAGGGCGGGGCCATGAAGTTGACGGCGAAGAAGATGGACTTCTCCACGTCCGTGAGGCCCGGGGGAAAGACTGAATCGGGTATATTCGGCAACTCGGTCGCCGCCTCCTCAGAACCTGAGGCCAAGACCAGGAGGGAAACCATGAAGACCAGCACCGCTGGGAGCAGGAAGATGCTGAACTTGAAGTAAGCAGGCAACTCCTTGAAGTCCTTCCTGGCGATCGCTAGTGCTCTCACGGCCTCACCGCTTCCAGGTATACGTCCTCCAGGGTCCTGGCTTCCCGGCGGAACTCCACGATCTCTCCACCGTTGTTCAAGACGGCCTCCACAAGCCTGGGAGCGTTGTCGGATGGCGATTCGATGCGGACCTCGACCGATCCGTCCCTTGCCTCCGCGCCCCTTACGTAGTCCAGACCGCGAAGGGCCTCCACCAGTGCCGTCTCGACCCTCCTGAGAACCAAGACGTACGTAACCGCTTCGCCCCCTTCACCTCCGAGTTCTCGGGGAGACCCGATTCTGATTATCTTCCCGGACTTGATGATGGCGACCCTGGAACAAAGCGATTCCGCCTCCACCAGGTTGTGGGTGCAGAGGAAAATGGTCTTTCCGGCACCGCGACTCATCTCGGCGATGTTGTCGCGGACCATCTTGGCTGATTCCGGATCGAGGCCGGCAGTGGGCTCGTCCAAAAAGACCACCGGAGGGTCATGCACGAGGGCGCGGGCCAAGGCCAGTTTCTGCTTCATGCCCTTGGAGAAGGTCTTGACCTTAAAGGCCCGGCGAGCCGATAGGCCGAAAATGCCCAACAGTTCGTCTATGCGCTGCGACGATTCCGCCTTGGATACACCGTACATCTCACAGTAGAACCTCAGGTTCTCCTCGGCGGAAAGGCTCTCGTAGAGTGAGGGCGTCTCGGGCAGGAGGCCTATGCAACTCCTCACACCTATGGGGTCCCCCTGAACGTCCCTCCCCAGAACGGTCACCGTACCCGAGCTGGGCGGGATGAGGGTACAGATCATCCTGACGGTCGTGGTCTTTCCAGCCCCGTTGGGCCCGAGGAGGCCGAATACCTCTCCCCGCTTCACCTCCAGGGATAGGCCGTCCACGGCAGTGAGCCATCGGAATCTCTTCACAAGGCCCTGGGCAGCAACCGCCGGTTCGGAATCAGACACCCACACCAGCCTTCCCCAGATACTTCTCCCACCTCTTCCTGGTCCTCCCCGCGATGCCAACGCTGTGGGCCTTGACTTTGAGCCCGAAGTCCCACGGCTTGACCGGCGATCTGTCCACGAACTTGCTCAGCATCGAGGAGATCTTGGGATAGAGGGACTGGTCGATCGGGGAGATCATGATGTCGCTGATGTCCTCGGGCTTCAGCCAGCCCGGAAAGCCGAATCCCGTCCTCATCCTGTACCTATCGTGGTATAGCCTGATCGTATAGGCACCGCCCTCTGCATCGAAGTCGTCCCCGTTCTCTACCTGGGAGTGGGAGAAGGCAAGGCCCATCTGCCCGAGGACTTCCTCAAGGATCTTGGCCGCCCCCCTGTAGTGAAAGGCGTAGCTTGACTGCCATGTATCCTTAGACATGCTAGTCTCCTATCCCGTGGCGCTGTGGCTCAAAGATCATAAAGCCCGGTCTAAAACCCCTGTCATGCTGGTTTGGGAAGGTGCCCTGAGGTTCCCCCGCCCAGACGATCCCTTATCTTATCACCCATCTCCTGCCTCATCTCGACGGCGTAGTCATTCAGTTTCCTGCGGCCCAAGGGAATGAGGACGTACTCAAGAACCGCATTCCAGAAACGGCTCCTCATCCCGCCATGTCTGGCAAAGAAGGGGAAGTACCTCATATTGTGCTCCCAGCACCTCACCATGAACTCCCAGTGAAGCGGGGTCATGTCCTCATGGGTGAAGCTCTTCTCATCGAGCATGTTCCCCATGCCCACGAAGAACAGCGGAAAGATTCCGGACGGCATGTCATCAAGCCTGTCAGCGAGCTCTATGGACTTGATGATGTCATCCTCGGTCTCTCCCGGAAGCCCCGTGATCATGGTCGCGCACGGGATCCAGTTGGAATCGATGGAGATCTCGAAGGCCTCGCGCACGACTTGGGGCCACTCCTCCGGCCGGAAGGGCCTCACCTTGCCGCGCATATGCTTCTTAACCATCTCAACCGAGCCCGTCTCGATGCCCGTCTGGTAAGAGTTGACGGAATGCTCGTCCATCTCCAGCACCTCCGACACCTCCGGCAGCAGGGTCTTCTCACAGGCAACCGACGCCAGGGCTCCGTGGGACGGGAACACCTTGGAAACGGGACCATACTCGTAGATCGCGCGGAACAGGTCGAGTACCTTCTGCTTGTCCGGCCTGACGCCCTTCGCGCCGTAGCGCCAGACATCCTCGCCGTGCATGTATATCTGCGTGTGTCCGTCCCGGGTGTTGACCTCCACCTCCTTCAGGATGTCGGGGATCGGGCGACAGCGGAGCTTCTGAAGCGTCGGAGTACAGAAATCGCAGCCCCTCCCGCAGCCCCGGGCGATCTCAACCAGAGCATTGATGGAGGGGTTCAGTATGATCGGCATCTTCTCCACGGGGACCACCTCGCCCTCGATGGATCGTGGCAGTGGCTCCCCAGACTCGGCCATCTTCACCAACCGGGGAAAGGTGATCTCACCCTCGCCGGTAACGACGCAGTCAATGCCAAGCTCGTCCCTTGGGCCGGGGTATTTGTCGAGCTGCCAGGACCCGGGACCGCCAACCACGATCTTGGGTCGGTGCTTCTGCACAGCCGGATCGGTGAGGATCTCCCGGAACTTGCCGGGCACATAGACCGGGTTTTCGTAGATCTTGGTGAAGGTGGACGTGACGGGTCCATATCCAAGGGGATCCATCGTGGACACCGCCAGGATCAACGTGTCGGTGCCGATGAACCGATCCAGGTGCTCGGGGTGAGCAACGACCACCTCCTCCTGGGGATATCCGGCCGAGACCAGTGCCGCCTCCATCTTGCGAAGGGCGTAGGGAGCCACCAGGGCTCTCCCCTCTCTGTGCGGAACGCTGGGGGCGAACATCCTGTAGTAGATGGGCCCCGGCATGAACTTCTTGGGAAAGGAAGCCGAGAAGCCAAAGAACATGTTGTTCTGATGTTCCGACATGAGAGTTCGATCCGCGGTCAGAACAACCTTGGCCACATCCGGCCCCCCGAGTACCTACGCTATGGGGATTCGTTGGGCTATGTAAACGATTCTCTTGCCGCCCCTCCGTATGTATATGTTCAGGTCCGTGTAGCCCTTCAATCCCTCAAGCACCAGAGTCTGGTCGGCGGAGGACTCCGGGTTGATGTTGGGGAGGGGCACCGTTAGCGCCGTCTTGGTCTCCTGGGTCGAATCCACCGTCCTCCAGGCATCCACCCTGACGCTGTATTCATCCGACGTAACGTTGACGTCCTTGGTGGTGTAGGTGAGGGTCAGGTTCAACTGGTCCTCCCCTACCCATGCGATCGACTTCACTGAGGTTTGGATGGACGGGGACTTGTAGGTCGCTAGGAGGGCGACAACGATGACCGCAACCACCACGACGGTCAGGAGTATTATCCACTTCTTGGGCATGGGTCTCTTCGGCTTCTGGGCCATACGTATCACAACCAAGCTGTGGGTTGGGGTGGAAATTTCTATTAACTGTTTCGCACCTAGCACCTAGCACCGAGCCGTCCTGGCAGGGGAAGAGCAGCTTCGCCCCCCGGTCTGCCTTGCGCTCGCTTCTTCTTCAAGTATGGACCGTATCCGACAGGTGGATCGTCAGAAGATAGCCTTTTTAGCAGGCTTTTTAGCCCAGTGGTTATCCGTCTCAAGACGCCTTGCAGACCCGTTGAGGCCATACCATGGATCTTGCCGTAGAATGCAGGGGACTTACAAAGGTTTTTGATGGCTTCGCGGCCGTCGACAGAGTAGACCTTGAGGTGGAGAAGGGCAGGATCTTCGGCTTCCTTGGACCCAACGGCGCAGGCAAGACGACCACGATCAGGATGCTGGCCTGCCTGATTCGCCCCACCTCGGGGACTGCGAAGGTCTGGGGTCTGGATGTCACCAGGGACTACATGGCAGTGAAGAAGCTCGTGGGATACATGCCCGAGTCGCCAGGCTACTACCCCGAGATGACCCCCACGGAGTTCCTGCGCTACTTCGGACGTTTGTTCCGGGTTGGTGATCTTGACGCCAAGATCGAGGCGGCCCTCAAGACGGTGGGGCTGTGGGGCGAACACAACCTCGAGGTAAGATCCTTCTCCCTGGGCATGAGGCAGCGGCTCAACATAGCCAGGCTCCTGATACACGACCCCAAGCTCATGTTCCTCGACGAACCGACATCGGGCCTTGACCCGAGGGGAACAAGGGAGGTCCGAGAGCTGATACGATCACTGGGCGAAGGAGGTAAGACGATCTTCATATGCACCCACATCCTGCCGGAAGTCGAGATGATCTGCCAGGAGGTCGGCATCGTGAACAAGGGCAAGATAGTGGCCCTGGATAGCCCCGATAATCTGCGGGACAAAGTCAGGGTGTCCAACGTCATAGAGGTGGAGATGGGCGTCGGGGGGCTTCCGACCGAGGAGGCTGTCGCCAAGGTCAGGTCCCTTCCTTGGGTTAAGTCGGTCAGTCTCAAGCAGGCCGGACAGATCCATGTCGAGGCAGCAACCTGCGATGAGAAGAGGCCCGAACTGGCCAGGCTGCTCGTGGAATCCGGCGCCGAGCTCCTCTCCATGAACCTTCAGGAACCCACGCTGGAGGATGTCTTCATGAGCTACACGGAGGATGCCTAGATGGACGCGGCCCTGGCGCGGCATCGCTTGGTTGTGGGCCTAAGGGATCTCCCCTCCAGCCTCATCGTTGTGAGGAAGGAGCTGAGGGACACGTTCCTGAGCCTGAGAGCTTACCTGATGGCGACGATCGCCTTCATTGGTATAAGCTTCTTCATGTGGCTGCAGACCGAGATACCGATGGGGACGAGCCCGATCGTGGAGATGATCGTCGCCCTCCTATCCCTGCTGGGGTTGTTCTTCGCGGTCACTTTCTCGATGGATGCCATCGTAAGCGAGAAGGCCCTGCGCACATTGCCCCTGGTGAAGGCCTCGCCCATATCGTCCTCTTCGATAGTGGCGGGCAAGTACATCACCATAGTCTTGACCTGGATGGTCATCCTCGGGATCTCCATCCTGTACTTCGTCCTAGGTGGCAAGGCCCTCGTGGGGCATGTCGGCTGGGACAAGCTCGCTCTTGGCTATGCTTCGACGATTCTTGTGGTGAGCGCCGTGGGGTCGCTCGCCATCTTCGTATCAAGTGTGAGTTCGTCGGTGAAGTCCTCGGCTCTGGGAAGCCTGGGAATCCTCTTTGGCTTCATGGGCATATCGGTTGCACGGCAGCTCTTCGCGGGGTTCCAGTCCGTGATGGACGTCCTCAACTTCCTCCGCAACCTCTCCGTGATCAGGTACTCCGGCTTGGTGACCGAGCAGCTCTTCCAGAACGGCCAGGATGCTTGGTGGGGTGTGGCCGGCCTCCTTGCCTATACGGTTATCTTCCTCATCGGAGCGATCTGCGTCCTTGGCCTCAGGGAGAGTGATCTGCCGTGAGATGGCCAGCTTGCCTGGTAGTATCGATGATCTTGCTGTCGATCGGGACGGCCCAGATCGTTGTCCGGCCCGCCGGGGTTAACGTGGATCAGGGCCTTGGCCCCGTATCCTTGGTGATCACCTCCCCTGAAACCGGACCCGGCCTCGGCCCGAAGTACGATGTTGACCAGGAGTTTCAGCTAGCGTTCAACCTCGTGCTCGCAAACTTGACCCTGACGAACGTGATGGTTCAAGTCTTTTCGTACGACCCGGTCAATGAGACCTACGGTCCCATGGATGATGGCTGGATAGTCCACCGCGCAAACGCGTCGTGGCCGTTACTGGTCGGACCCTCGGTCACATCCGGGATCTTCGCGATAAGGATGCCGGAGAGAGGCTACTACTTCCTCAAGATCAGGGCAACCTTTGAACTGGATGGCAGGACGGTCTCCTCTGAGGCCGGGGATATGGCCTTCGGGCCGAGGATCAGGATAGTGCCTGGTCTTAGCCAGTGGTCGTACTCCGTGATACTGGGCATGCCCGTTCTGCCCGTCGTTGTGGGATTAGTGGTGAGGTCCGCCAGAAGAAGGGAGACCAGGAAGAGGAGGAGAGCATCCGACCCAGAGTGGTTGCTGAGGCTTCGAGAGGACAAGGGGGAACGAGCCTGAATCTGAAGATCTTGTTCTACTCGGGAGCCCTGGGCGCCGTTCTGGCGATCCTGGGCGCGCTGATCTCCCAGGGATTGTCATCGGGCCTCTTCGTCGGATCCGCCAACATAAGCTCGGCCTTTGCATCCGGACAGGACCCGGAGGAGGCTGCCGAGGCCCTGAAAGAGGCCCTGCCCAAAGTTGAGGAACACATCGCGGGAATCTGGCCCTTCGTCCTCGTGCAGCTGTCGGGCTACTTCCTCTTCTCTCTGGGCTTCGCCGGCGTGTGGAGGATGACCAGGAGGAGCCTCGCATTCATTGCTTGCCTCTGCTTCATTCTGACTGGCGCCATGACGGCCGCAAGCTACCTCATAGTCCCCTCCGCCATCCGTGGATTGATCGAGGTTCTGGAGAGCGGCAATGCGACCGACCTGGCGGCGGGCCAGATGGCCCCCTCCCTGATCGTCCTAGCCACCGCAGGAGTGCTGGGCCTGATCGGACTCCTCGCCGGTGCGGTCTCCGGCGGCTATGAGATACACAGGGTCGGAAGGGAGTTGGACCATGACTTCATGCGCGGGTCGGGGGTCCTGATGATGGCGGGGGCGGTGCTCAGCCTGATTCCCCTGTTCGGCGGACTGCTGGTGTACATCTCCATTCTGTCGGTAGGCATCTGCTTCATCCTCCTCGTTCGGACCCTCACCGCCCCATGGGTTCAGAGCTGAGTGGTCATCAGCATCAGGTAAATGGCTGGGTTTTATCTTCCGCGGCACTCAGTCAATCGAAGAGGGGCGAGGCCCATTCATCGGCCGTCACCCTGATGGCCACAAGGCTTGGCGGGGACTGTCGCCGGGTGAAGGTGTCCTAACGCGGCTCTACGTGAACGTTGACGTAGGTGATCTGTGGGAGTCGGGCCTTGACCTGTTCGTTGATGCGGTCCGTGACGGCATGGCTTCTCTCTATGGTCATGGAGGGATTCATGATGACGTGCATGTCAACCTCAGCATAGGGGCCGAAGTAGTGGAGGCGGATCTTGTGGATGCCCTTGACCTCCGGGAATGAGCTGACGATGGCCTCGATCTCCCTGTTCATGTCGGGATCCGGCAGCGTTCCGATCAGGTTCTCAACGTTCTGCTTCCCGATCCTCACACCGACGAGACCGATGACGAAAGCCATTCCCAGTGCAAAGAGCGGGTCAAGGATGCGTGCCCCCATGAAGGCTGCGGTGACCCCGATTAGAACGACTACGGAGGATATGGCGTCCGAGCGGTGGTCCCATGCGGCGGCGTTGAGCGCCATGCTCTTGGTTTCATTGGCCACGCCGAAGGTGTACCGAGCCATGGCTTCTTTGACCACTATGGATGCCGCGGCTGCTACCATGGCGAGGGCACCGACCTGGGAGAAGTGCCTCTGCAAAAGGATGGTCAGCGATTCACGGCCGAATTCAAACGCGATCAACGCCAGGGAGATCGCCACGAACAGACCCACGATCGCCTCGATGCCACCGTGTCCGAAGGGATGCTTCGCGTCCGGCGGGCGCCTAGCTTGGCGGACTCCGGCGTAGACCAGAATTGTGGCGAGAAGGTCTGATAAAGAATGGAGGGAATCCCCGATGACGGCCATGCTGCCCGACAGCACACCGGCGGCGAGTTTGAATGCTGTGAGCACCATGTTTCCGAAAATGCCGATCATTCCTGCTCGATCGGCCTTTTCTGCGAGTTGGGCCCCCGTGTTTCCCATCGTACTCGCGCTGTCCTTCACTGTCGACTTATAGCGCTTTCCGTGCCCCGTTTTGCTCTATGCCATAAGGGGTAAGGTCGATCACAGGCGGTCTAGGGCCTCGTTGAACGCCCTGATTGTTTGGGCAACATTTAATATGGAAATGCCGGCTCAGGCCTCCGAGCCCAGACGGCGCGAAACGGGGAGGAAAACCTTGAGAACGATCAAGGCCGGGATAATAGGAACGGGTTTCATCGGGCCGGCGCACGTAGAGGCGGTCCGCAGGTTGGGATACGTGGAAGTGAAGGCCCTCGCTGAGGCGGACGAGAAATTAGCCCAGCAGAAGGCCGAGCAGCTGAACATAAGAAACGCCTATGGCGATTTTCGGAAGATCCTGCAGGACCCGGAGATCGAGGTCGTCCACAACTGCACCCCGAACTTCCTTCATTTCGAGATCAACAAGGCGATCATGGAGGCCGGGAAGAACATAATCTCGGAGAAGCCCCTGGCCATGGACAGCCGAGAGTCCGCCGAACTCGTGAAGATCGCGTACAAGGCGGGCGTCGTCAACGGCATAAACTTCAACTACAGACACTATCCCCTGGTGCAGCAAGCCAAGGCGATGATCAAGAACGGCGAACTCGGCTCGATCTATGCTGTCCGGGGGTCCTATCTTCAGGACTGGCTCTTCTTCGACACCGACTACAACTGGAGGCTGGAGCCTGAGGTCGGCGGGGCTTCAAGGGCAGTTGGCGATGTCGGATCCCATTGGTGCGATACGGCCCAGTTCGTCACCGGCCAGAAAATCACCAAAGTGTGCGCCGACCTGAGGACCGTATTGCCCACCCGGAAGAAGCCGAAGCGGCCTATTGAGACGTATCTGGGAAAGGAACTCACACCTGAGGACTACGTCGAGAAGGCCATCAAGACGGAGGACTATGCCGGGGTTCTGTTCGAACTGGAGAGCGGCGCCAAAGGGCTGTTCGGCATATCCCAAATGGCCGCGGGCCGAAAGAACCGGCTCTATCTGGAGGTCGACGGCAGCAGATGTGCCCTCGCCTGGGATCAAGAGAGGCCTAACGAGCTCTGGATAGGGAGACGAGAGCGTCCCAACGAACTCCTGATCAAGGATCCCTCGCTCCTCCTTCCTGAGGCGAAGAGGTACGCGCACTATCCGGGAGGGCACCCGGAGGCCTACCCGGATGGGATCAAGATGTTCATGCGCAACTTCTACGAGTTTGTCGCGGCGGGCAAGAGCCCGAAGTCCTACGAACCCGATTTTCCGACCTTTGAGGACGGACATAACGAGGTTGTGATCTGCGACGCCATCCTCAAGAGCAGCAAGGAAAGGAGATGGGCCGAAGTACCGCTCTGATGGTGTGGGATCTTTGAGGTTTTCCCGATCCGAGGTGGCCGAGAAGGAGAGACGGGTGAGGTCCTTCTTGAACCAGAAGGGGCTCGCCGCGCTTTGCCTGACGACATCCAAGAACTTCGCATGGTTCACATGCGGAGGCGACAATCACGTCGAGCTGACGAATCGGAGAGGCGTGGCCACGGTCGTGGTTACGGCGACGGACAAGTACTTGGTAACGAACAACATCGAATCCGGACGGTTGGTGGCCGAGGAGGTAGAAGGCCAGGGCTTCCAGGTGCGAGAAACGCCTTGGCATGACGACAGACGCCTCGAGATCGTGAGGGAGATCGCAGGGAAGGGAAAGGTGGGCACCGACTTCGACATGGCAGGGGCGGTGATGGTCGACGAAGAGATCTCTCCGCTGCGCTACAGCCTCACCCCCGAGGAGGTCGAAAGATACAGGGAGGTCGGCAGGCTCACCGGTGCGATGCTGGAGCAATCCTGTCATGAGATGGGACCGGGACAGAGCGAGCACGAGATAGGGTCCATCCTGGCCCAGCACCTTCTGGCCCACGGAGTCATCCCGGCCGTGATCTTGGTGGCGGTGGATAGGCGAATCGAACTCTATCGCCACCCCATTCCGACCGAGAGGAAGCTGGACAGGCATGCCATGCTGGTGACCTGCGGGAGGAAATGGGGGCTGATCGCTTCAGCCACCAGACTGGTCCACTACGGGAAGGTCCCGGACGATCTGGCAAGAAGACACAGCGCCTGCACCCTGATCGACGCCGGGATGATCGCCAGAACGGTGGAGGGTGGTCCGGTCTCCGCGATCCTCTCGGGTGCGGTGGAGGACTATGCTCGCACGGGATACCCCGATCAGTGGAGGTTTCACCACCAAGGGGGCGCCACCGGTTACCAAACCAGGGACTACCTTGCCGTGCCCTCGAGCGCGGCCAGGGTCGTGCCCAACCAAGCATTTGCCTGGAATCCCTCCATCTCTGGTGCCAAGAGCGAGGATACAATCGTCGCCACGCCCGATGGACCCACCATCGTGACCGCGACGGGCAGTTGGCCCACCCTCGTCCACGAGGTGGAAGGAATCCAGGTCGAGCGCCCCGACATACTCGTGCTGTAGGGGGTGGAGATGCGATGGCGGAGATCTTCTTCCATCTCGGGAAAGGAAGGGCCAAGGTCGAGATCCCGGATGGCAATCTGGTCGGCGTGTACTCACCTCGCGAGCTCAAAGCGGAAGCCCCCGAGGCGGTGATCCGCCGATCCCTCTCCAATCCCATCGCGGCCGATCCCATCCCGTCCCAGGTGAAACGAGGAGACAAGGTCCTCATCATCCTCGACGACATAACCCGCGAGACCCCGACCCGGGTCATTCTCCCCCCCATCCTCTCCGATCTGAATCGCTCGGGCGTCAAGGAGGAGGACGTCGAAATCATGTTCGCCCTCGGAACACACAGGTACATGACGACCGAAGAGATGGCTGTCAAGACCGGGGAAGCGCTCATCGGAAGATACAAGATGCTCAATCACCACTGGAGGGAGGAGTCGATGCTCAGAGATCTGGGATCAACCCGGATGGGAACGCCCATCACGGTGAACTACAAGATCCTGGAGGCGGACTGGAGCATAGGCATCGGGAACATCGTGGCGCACCGGGTCGCGGGCTACACAGGCGGTGCCAAGATCGTCCAGCCCGGTCTGTGCGGCGGGCAGACGACGGGACACACCCACATAATGGCCGGTAGGTTTGAGGGCGAGGAAATCCTGGGCGTAGCCGACAATCCGGTGCGCTCTGAGATGGAGGAGATAGCCGGAAAGGCCGGGCTGCGGATGATCGCCAACACCGTTCTGGACGGGAAGGCCAGGATGGTCGGGTGCTTCAGCGGCGATCCCGTCAAGGCCCACCGCAGGGGGGTGGAGGCCTCCGACCGGATCTACGGGATACCGATCGATCACAAGGCCGACATTGCGGTAGTCGACTCCCATCCCGCGGACATCGATATGTGGCAGTCGGTCAAGGCCCTGGAGGCAGCCGAGTTGGCGGTCAAGCCCGGGGGAACCATAGTCCTGCTGTCCCCCTGTTGGGAAGGTGTATCCAAAGAACACCCGGAGCTGGAGAGATACGGATACCTCTACCCCGGACAGGCCGAGGCCTTGTGGGAGTCAGGCAGATTGAAGGATCTCTGCTCCGTGGCGGCCATGCTGCACGTGGGCAGAATACGGGAGAGGATGAGGGTGATAACATATACAATAGGCCTCACCAAGAAGGAGACGGAGGCCATCGGCTTCGAGTACGCTCCCGGCCCTCAGGAGGCCTTCGATATGGCTCTGGAGGGAGCGGGACCATCGGCCGAAGTCTTGGCCATCAAAAGGGCGGCCGAAGTGGTTCCAAGGATTAGGTGAAATCGATGATCGACGTGCATACCCACCCGGTTCTTGTACAGGAGATGATGGAGAAGGACAAGGAGATGATTAGGGTCACCAAGGAGGTGTTCGGCCTTCACAACAGACCCCAGCCGCTGGAGACCTTCCTGCTCCAGATGGAGGTGTCAGGTGTGGACCGATCGGTCCTGCTCCCGATAGATTGTACGACTTCGAGGGGATGCAAGATATTCTCCAACGAGCAGATCGCCGAATTGGTGCAGATGGCTGGCGGGGAGTTCATCGGATTCGCGAGCGTGGATCCTCATTCCAGCGATGCTCCCCGTGAACTGGAAGGCGCGATCCGGGATCTGGGGCTGGTCGGACTGAAGCTAGCTCCAGGCATCCAGGAGTTCAGGCCTGATGACGAAAAGCTCTTCCCCATTTACGGCATGGCCCAGGAGTTGGGAGTGCCCCTGCTCATCCATAGCGGCCTGAGCTGGGAGCCCGGATCAAAGATGGAGCAGTGCCACCCGGGCCTGCTGGAGAAGGTGGCCGCGGCCTTCCCGAGGCTTAGGATATGCTTGGCTCACTTCGGTTGGCCCTGGGTTCGCGAGACGGTCGCGCTGATGCTCAAGTATCCCAACGTCTATGCGGACACTTCATGTCTCTACGCCGACACTCCGGCCGAGTTCGTACAGTTCATCTTTTCCCGGGAGGTGCCAACAACCTGGCTCGAGAGATCCCTAAGGAACCAGGTCATGTTCGGCTCCAACTATCCCAGAATCGAGACGGTGAAGATGGTCGAGGCCTTCTCCGGCCTCGGGCTAACCCAGGGGGCCAAGAAACTGATATTTGAGAGGAATGCCGAGCGCTTCATAGGAAGATAGGAGGAATGGACATGAAAGTGTATCTGGAGAAGCTTTCGATTCAGACCACAAAAGAGATGGAGATGATCAACATCACCGAGAAGGTGGAGGAGACTGTCAGGAGATCCGGAGTCAAGGACGGAGTCGTCAACGTCGTCACGATGCATACCACGACCGGCATCACCGTCAACGAGGGAATCCCGTGCCTAGAGGAGGACACGCTTGACACGCTGAAAAGGCTTGTGCCGGAGGGACTCCAGTACCATCATGCAAGGTACCTGGACTTCGATGGCAGACTTGGGGTGAATGCCCACTGCCATCTCCGCGGCATGCTGACAGGCATCAACGCCATCTTCCCCGTGGAGAACGGCAAGGTCGTCAGAGGAGGCAGACAGACCATTTATTTCGTCGAGATGGATGGTCCCCTGAGCCGCGAGTACTGTATACAGATATTGGGTGAGTGAAATGCCAGAGATAGTGTCGATGGGAGAGATGCTCGTAGAGATAATGAGAAAAGAGGTAGGCATTCCCCTGAACAAGCCCGCCGAGTTCATGGGTCCCTACCCCAGCGGCGCGCCCGCCATCTACATTGACGCCGCCGCTAGACTCGGTGCATCGACTGGCTTCATCGGGGTTCTCGGCCCCGATGACTTTGGAGACGTCGTTGAGTTCAGGCTCAGGGATGACAAAGTTGACGTCTCCCAGGTCAAGCGGAGGCCCGGACATACCACGGGCTGCGCCTTCGTCTCCTACAATCCGGATGGATCGAGGAAGTTCATCTTTCACCTCCGACATTCCGCAGCCGGGACCTTAAGTCCGGAGGAGGTCAAGCCCTCGTTTCTCTCAGGAACTAGACTCCTGCACCTGATGGGCTCGGCCCTATCGGTTAGCGACTCGAGTCGCGAGGCCTGCTACGAGGCGATGAGGATCGTCAAGTCCAGAGGGGGCATGGTGAGCTTGGACCCGAACCTCAGGCCCGAGCTGTTGGGAATTGAGAAGGTCCGCGAGATATGCGCACCGGTCCTGGATGTGTGCGACATAGTCCTCCCGAGCGGGGAGGAAGCCAGCATGCTGACGGGGGTGGCCGATCCCCTCGAGGCATGCAGGAGCCTTTTGAGGAAGGCCAAGGTCGTCGCGCTGAAGCTTGGATCCCAGGGATGTCGGGTCTTCACCCACCGAGAGGACATCGAAGTCCCGTCCTTCCCCATAGAGAGGGTGAGGCCCCGGGTCGACCCAACGGGAGCAGGGGACTGCTTTGATGCCGGCTTCACGACCAGCTACGTGGCCGGGCGTCCCATCGTAGAATGTGCCCGTCTCGGCAACACCGTGGGGGCCTTCGCAGTGACCAAGCTGGGCCCCATGGAGGGAGCCCCTTTCCTGAGCGAGATCAAGCGGATCCAGAACGAGATGGGCTGGCAGTGGGATTAGGAGACCTGAGCCAGGACCTAGAGGAAGGCGACGCCGCTCCGGCCTGTCAAAGGGGGCCCGGAAGGACGGGCCGGACGAAGACTCGAGGCGCCTACCGGCGAGTCTCTGGACGGAGTCCGTGCAACGCGTGCAGGAGCGGGGCCTGTATCCGAGTGTCATGATCCCGTCCGTGAAAGGCGGATCTAGGAACACGACTCGGATCATCGAGGGGACCCGTCTCAGCCAGAATAGATCGAGATCGACGATGATCCGTGCCCGGGATAGGCATTTCGGAATCGTGTGAGAGACTTTTAAGGCGAGAGGCCACGCTAGGCCCAGCTCGTCAAACCTGTCCGAGGGGGCTGCCGTTTTTGGTCGATGAAGGTAAGGAACCTGTGAGAAAGGAACCCTGGCCGTATTGTGGCTTCGGAGTCAATCTGATCGGCGAGGAGGAGCTGGAGGAGATCGCGGAGGTCGTCAGATCACGGTCCCTCTTCCGCTTCTACGGCCCCGATCCCAAACACAAGGCGGATGCTTTCGAGAGGGAGTATGCTAGGTGCGTAGGCACCAAGCACGCGCTCGGAGTATCCAGCGGGACGGCAGCCGTTCACGAGGGGGTTGCGGCCTGCGGAATAGGTCCGGGGGAAGAGGTCATAGTCCCCCCTGTGACGTTCATAGCCAACGTGACGCCCGTCCTTCTCTGCGGCGGCGTGCCCGTCTTCGCCGATGTCGACTACGGCACGATGAACCTGGATCCGGACTCGGTCAGGCAGGCCGTGACGCCTCGAACTAGAGCCATACTCCCAGTCCACCTGCTAGGCTTTCCGGCTGATATGGACGGTCTGAGGGAGGTGGCGGAGCAGCACGACCTCTACCTTATCGAGGATGCGTCCCATGCACACGGCGCGTCCCTGGGAGGAAGAAAGGTCGGTGCCCTCGGAGACATCGGGTGCTTCAGCCTTCAGCTGAACAAGATGATCACGTGCGGGGAGGGAGGCGTGGTCACGACGGACGACGAAGCGATATTCGACAATGCCGTCAGATTCCACGACCATGGCTTCAACAGATTTGCGGGCTCCAAGGGCAACGGACCCCTGGGCCTGAACTACAGGATGTCGGAGCTACAGGCCGCGGTTGCCCTGGCGCAGCTCAGGAAGCTGGACAGGGTGGTCGAGCTAGTCAACCGCAACGCGCGCTTCCTGAACCCGAGGATGGAGCAGCTGGGGTTGGTGCCGCGGAGGGTAATACCGGGCTCATCCCCCATCCACTACTCCATCATCTACTACCTGCCGGACGACCTCAAGATCGATGCGGCAGGCTTCACAGAGCTCATCAGGCAGCAGGGCGTTCCGGCGGGACAGGTCTACTCCGGACAGCCCGTTTACGAGCTTGATCTGTTCAAGAACAGGTCAACCATCAATCGTGCCGGCTGGCCCTTCACCTCACCCCTGAATCAGTTCGGGCCGGTCAGGAAGTGCCCCGTACTGGAGCGGGCCCTCACACGGGCCGTGAGCTTCCCGAACAGCACCAACTACACGCAGAAAGAGCTGGACGATCTGGTCGGTGCCACCGAAGTAGCGATGGGCAAGGCCCGCAGGGGCGTCAGTCCGTGACGGTCAACGAGTCAACGAGCGACCCACAAATATTTATTGGGAAAGAACGAGCTAGGGCACGGTGATAGAATGGCTGACTTGTTTGTCCCGATCTCTGCGCTGATATTCTTCCTCCTCATCGTCATTGCGTCGGCTATCAAGATCGTTCGCGAATACGAAAGGGGTGTCATCTTCAGGCTCGGAAGACTGGTCGGTGCCCGGGGCCCCGGCCTCTTCTTTCTGATCCCGATCTTCGAGAAGATGGTGCGCATCGACCTGCGAACGATGGTTATCGACGTTCCTCCTCAGGAGGTGATAACCAGGGACAATGTCCCTGTCCGCGTCGATGCGGTGATCTATATGAGGGTGATGGACCCGGAGAAGGCGGTGGTCCAGGTGACCAACTTCATCGCGGCCACCTCCCTCTATGCCCAGACCAGCCTTCGGAACGTCATAGGAACCGCCTTCCTGGATCAGGTCCTCACCGAGAGGGAGAATCTCAACAAGACGCTTCAGGCAACGGTCGATGAGGCCACCGATCCGTGGGGGATCAAGGTTTCGGCAGTCGAGCTGAAGAATGTCGAGGTTCCGGACACGATGAAGAGGGCGATGGCTAGGCAGGCGGAGGCGGAAAGGGAGAGGCGCTCCAGGATCATAATCGCCCAAGGCGAGCAACAAGCCGCCGAGCAGCTGGCCAAGGCTTCCCAGATCATGACGGAGGCGCCGGGAGCCCTTCAGCTCAGGCTCCTGGGAACCATTCGGGATGCGACCACGGACAGGCCCACCACCGTGGTGATACCCATTCCCATAGAACTCATGAGGTTCTTCCAGCGATAGTCCCCTGCGGCAAGGGGTCAATCCCTTCCCATGGACATCGCTCCCCGTTCGGCGACGGAAGGAGAGTCCAGCGTTTCACGGAACCTATATGTATCGTTTCACCTCATCGGGGTATCGTGAGTCGCCTGCCCGTATGGGGCCAAAGACAACTCTGACGAGTTGAGTGCATGAGACGCCGGAAGATATCCATCGTCGTACCGATCGTGTTGTTTGCCCAGATGCTGTCCCCCGCGCTGATACTGGGGGATCCCGCGTCAGCCGAGTACATCGTGCTGGCGCCGAAGAAGCTCTACCTCGGCACGGAGTCCTCGGTCAGCGTGAGCTCCTTCTCATCCGGAACCGGGAAGCCCATCGATAGACAGATAGTGCTGAGCCTGGTCAAGGCCGGGGACACGGGTCAGGGGATCAAAGTCTTCGAAGGCAGAACAGGTCCCGACGGACATCTAATCGCGCGATTTCACGTACCCCCGGTGGACAAGGGGGCGTACAGCTTTGTGCTCACCTCCCCGGGAAACGGCGAGTCGATAAGAGGGGATATCGTCGTTGCCGATGCCTTGACCCTGCTGATAGAAACCGACAAGCCGATCTACAAGCCCGGCCAGACCATTCACGGCAGGGTTCTTGCCCTGAACGCCGACCTCAAGCCGGTATCGGTTGGATTGAACCTGTCGATCTCGGATTCGAAGGGGGTGAAGATCTTCAGAAAGGAGCTGACCACAGATTCCTACGGTGTAGCCAGCTTCGATCTGGCACTGGCTGACGAGCTGAACCTGGGGACCTGGAAGATAACGGCCAATGCCCCAACCGGCATGGCAACGGTCGACATCAGGGTCGAGAAGTACGTCTTGCCGAAGTTCGGCATCGAGGTCGTGATGCCCCGCGACTGGTTCCTCGTGGATGAGAGCATCGCCGGTGAGGTAAGAGCGAACTACTTCTTTGGCAAGCCCGTGGACGGGATGGTTGAGGTCCGGGCGTACAAGTACGTTGCCCAATGGGAGGAGTTTGCGACCTTCAGAGGCCAGCTCTCCGGCGGAGCCGTCCAGTTCGAGATACCCCGGGTGGGCTACCTGGTTGGAACCGTGGGCTCGGGCGGCCTGGGATCGGTGATCCTGAACGTCTCCGTCATCGATGGATCCGGGCACGAGGAAAGGGATTCCCAGCTTTTGAAGATAGCGGGTTCTCCCACCGTCGTGCAGATCATACCCTCCGGCGAGATCATCAAGCCCGGCCTTCCCCTAGATGTGCTAATCGTAACCGAGACTCCTGGGGGCGAACCCCTGGACAAGAGGGTCCAGCTCACCGCCACCTACTACATGGATGACGGGAGCACGAGCAGCGAGGAGAGGGAGGTAACAACGTTCAAGGGGATTGCGATGGCCGACCTCAATGTGCCCGGGAAGTGCGCCTCGGCGAATCTGGCGGCCTCTGTCAAGGAGGACGGCGCCCAGGTCGAGATCTCGCTGAGGAGTGCCTATTCTCCGGCTGGCTACTTCGTCCACATCAAGCAGAGCTCTCCGGGCGAGGTCCGCGTCGGCGACTCGGTGACCTTCGAAGTCCTTAGCACCTCGAAGAGAACTGTGTACTACGACGTGGTGGCGGGCGGCAGGACGGTCTACTCAGGATTCACGACGGGGAGATACATCTCGTTCAAGGTGACCCCGAAGATGGTTCCCAAGGCCAAGCTCGTGGCCTACGTGATCAACCCCAATAATGAAGTGTCGGCCGATTCACTTCCCTTCGACGTCGGTCTTGAAACCGGGGTGACTTTATCCGCCTCCTTCTCTGCGGAGACCTCCGCTCCTGGTGAAAGCGTGGTCATAGACCTACAATCGAGTTCCGGAATAGCCACCATGATAGGCATATCGGTCGTGGACGAGTCGGTTTACGCCCTGAACGAGGGAAGGCTGAACCTCAGGCAGATCTTCGACGAGCTTGAGAAGATCTTCATGGCCCCCCAAGCCGAAGCCCACCCTGAGGGGGGCCCCTTCTGGTGGGGACCTGTGACCATGGGGGCAAAGGACGTCTTCGACGATGCCGGAGTTCAGGTGATAACGTCGAAGTCCATAGACATCCCCGAGGGGAGTGCCAGCTGGTTCATCCGCTTCCGAGGGGGCGGCATCGATGTCTTGGCCGAAGCAGCGAAGGATGCAAACCAGCAGTACCCGACGACGTCGGGTGGCCAGGGATTGGCGGAGGTCCAGAGGGTGAGGCAGTTCTTCCCCGAAACCTGGTACTGGAACCCGAGCCTGCTGACCGATCCCACGGGACACGCCACGATCCGGCTCGATGTTCCGGATTCCATAACGACCTGGCGACTTCACGCAGTCTCTTCCAGCCAGGAAGGGATAGGGATCGCCGAGACCTCCCTGAAGGTCTTTCAGGACTTCTTCGTCGAACCCGATCTGCCCTACGCCGTAACACGGGGTGAGGAGTTCCCGGTCATCGTGCAGATCTACAACTACCTAGCCACAAGCCAGACCGTGCAGGTCGAAATAGCCCACGATGCCTGGTTCGAGCTACTGGATGAGAGGGTCAAGGTGGGCGTAGTTCCGGGGAACTCCGTGGCTGCGGTTGCGTTCACTATACGTCCGACCAGAATCGGGCAGTTCAAGTTGGAGATCACGGCCCGCACCAATGAGAGGGCCGACGCGGTTAGAAGGGATATCCTGATCGAGGCCGAGGGCACGCCCAGGGAGATCGTGCAAAACGGATTCATCACACAGACCGAACCGAGAAAGTTCGACCTCTCCCTCCCCGATGGGATTATTGAGGACTCGGGCAGGATCCTTCTAAGCATCACTCCCAGCTTGGTGGGCCAGACGATCAACGGTGTGGAGGATCTTCTGGGCATTCCCTTCGGCTGCGGCGAACAGAACATGATGTTCATGGCACCCGATCTTGAGATACTCAGATACCTGGACTCAACCGGCCAGATCGTCCCCGAGATCAGGGCTAAGGCCGAGCACTTCCTCATCACCGGATACCAGAGGGAGCTGACCTTCCGCAGAAATGATGGCTCCTTCTCGGCCTTTGGCCAGAGCGATCAGGAGGGGAGTCTTTGGCTGACGGCCTTCGTGCTTGACGTGTTCAGTGAAGCAAGGGAGGTGCTCAGCATCGATGAGACGGTTCTCGCCCAGGCAGTACAGTGGATCGAGTCCCATCAGAACTCGAACGGTTCGTGGAGCCCGGTAGGATTCGTGTGCCACCGGGAGATGATGGGTGGTCTGAACCCTGAGGCAAAGTCGGCCTTGACGGCCTTCGTCGCCATCGCGCTTGCCGACTACGGTGACTCTTCCGGCGACGCGTCACTGGCCAAAGCCATAGCTTACCTAGAGGAGCACGCACTGGACGGAGACGATGTCTACGCACTGGCGGTGAGCTCGCTCCTGCTGGAGAAGGTCGGATCGCCGAAGGCAGAGGAAGCCGTATCAAGGCTTCTGGAGAAAGCTCGAACCGATGAGAACGGCATGTACTGGAGTTCCGGGCAGGAGAGATCAAACGCCATAGAGACCACAGCGTATGCGGCCCTCGCCTTGATGCTTGAGGAGAGGTCCGAGGCGGAGTCGGCCATCCGATGGATCGCCTCCCAGAGAAATTCCTTGGGAGGGTTCTCAAGCACGCAGGACACGGTGATGGCACTCAAGGCACTCATGACGGCTGCGAGGCTGCAGTCCCGTAACATCAACTCGGCCATCGACGTGGTGGTCGACGGCACGACCCTGGCCAGGATCGAGTTGACTGAGTCCAACTTCGACGTGCTGCAGATCGTCGGAATACCTCTGGGTGCAAGGGAACTCGAGCTACAGATGAGCGGTGAGGGGAAGGTGCTATTCCAGCTGGCCAAACGGTTCAACATCCCGGGAGAGGTCGCCGCAAACCCCGAGTTCTTCCTGGGTGTGGAGTACAACACGACAAACGCCGCCGTCAACGACATAGTGGAGGTGGTGGCACGCGTGAGGTACAACGGGCTGTACAACTCGACGGGCATGATGATCCTGGACATAGCCGTGCCCACTGGTTTCGTGCCGGTCCAGTCCACGCTGGATGAGGTCGTGTCCCAGGGCCTTGCGAGCAGGGTCGAGGTGGCCGGGCGCAAGGTCATCTTCTACGTGGACGATCTTGAGAGAGGACGGGAGATCCGGATCAAGTTCAGCATCCTGGCCTTGTTCCCGGTCAAGGCACTGGGAGGGACCAGCAAGGCCTACTCCTACTACAAGCCCAACGTGAGGACCGAGGCGGCCGGGCCTCGCTTCGAGGTCAAGGGCGAGGTTCCATCCAGATTTGGACCCGAAGTATCCCGGCCGGAGCCCGGAGGCGAGATGGGAGTCGTCGGGATGCCGGCAAGCATCTTGCCGATGGCATTCCTAGCCATCGTGGTGGGCTGCCTCGCAGTCGCGTCCGCGGCAAGGTTGATTCGAGGCAAGTGAAGGGCGGATGCCTGATCGTGAGCGAGCCCCCTACGGGGACGCTTGTCCCGGCCTAACCCAAGAGCGGACGGATCCTGCACAGCGCGCATTCCGCGCGCAACCCGCATCGGGAAAACCGCATCAGGATATGTCCAAAAGGACCTTGAGCATCTCGCCCCTCTTCTCGCGGATTAGATCGAAGGCGTCCGCGACCCGCTCGAGCGGGAACCTTGCAGTGATAAGGGGTTTGGTCTGTATCCTTCCGGATGAGATGAGGTCAAGGGTTCGCGGGTAGTCCGTGTTGACGTACATCAGGCTTCCACGCATGTCGATCTCCTTGTCCTGAATCAGTCCGACCTTTGTGACTGGGTGCTCGCCGAAGACGCCGACCACGATCACTTTCGCCCCCTTCCGCACGATGTCGATCGCTTCGTTGATGGCGGCGCCCACGCCGACTGCCTCGTAGACTATGTCTATCCCATCCGGGCCATAGCGGTCCCTGATGAACTTGACGGTATCGCCGGCCTTGTAGACAACATCGGCACCCAGCTTCTTGGCCACGGCGAGCCTCTCGGAGTGATGGCCCGCCACGATGATCTCGCCGGCGCCCGCCGCGCGGGCCGCCTGGGCTATCATGAGGCCTATGACCCCTTCACCTAGGACGACCACGCGGTCTCCAAGACCCAGCTCGCTCTTTCTCACCGCGTGTACCCCAACGGCAGCGGGCTCAACAAGCGCGCCATCGTCAAAGTCCATCCCCTTTGGCATCTTGTAGACCTTGCTGGCTGGAACCGAGATGTACTGGGCAAACGCCCCGGCCGCCTGACAACCTAGGACTCTGAGCTCCGTGCAGATATTGTAGAGGCCGTTGCGGCAGTTGTAACACTTGCCGCAGGTTAGTGAGGGCTCCACGACGACTCTGTCCCCTGGTGCGAAACCGGTGACGCCCTTTCCCAGCTGTGAGACCTTGCCAGAGAATTCGTGCCCGGGGACTATCGGGGTCTTCACGAACGGGTGCTTCCCGTGATAGGCATGAACATCGGATCCGCAGACGCCGCAGACCGCAATCTTCACCTGCACCTCGCCGGGCCCGGGGACGGGAATCTCTGCCTCCTCGATCACTATCTCGGTCGGAGTAACCAGGTTGGCCCACTTCATCTTCGCCAAGCTATCCCTCTGTGCCCGGAAGGCGGCATATGTCTAATATCTCTTTCTTAGGGAAGAGTGAGAGTGGGCCTCCCGCTTGTGGTTCGCCCTAAGCCTTCGCGCCCCGACTTGGCTGTCGCGTGAATGGCGATTGTCACGTGGAAGACTCTTCGCCGGGGCCTAGTCCATTTGATTCCAATACTACCAGCCCGGTATGCCCATCTCCCTGTGAAAATGCCTGAAGAAGCCCGGACCCGTGCAGCGGGTTGTGATGGGCTAGGGGCTTGGCAGCTTGGCAGGAAATAGTTAAGAGACAAGGCGGGCCAAAGTGGGTCTTGCGCATAGCCCGGTGGTGTAGTGGTCAAGGGCACTAGCCCTCCACGAAAGCATCACGGACTCTGGTGAACTCGATTCGGGGAGATCCGTGGACTGCGGTTCGAATGCCAATTCACGGCCGGAAATCCGTACCGGGCTATCCTCCTCCAGGGGAGTGGCTGAGTCGACCGCGGAGGATCGCATCCTCTCCCGCTGCGAGGCCGCGGGCCTCATCTCGGGGCAGGGTATCTGTCTGTTTCTCGGCTATCATCCGCGGGCCAATGTTGGGCTGGGCATAGGGCTTTGTATCGAGAGGGCAAGAGACGGCCTGAAATGCCTCGTACTGGATTGCGATCGTACCGTGGCCCTTGAGCGCGAAAGGCCCCTGCTATCCAAGGAGGAGGCTGCGAGGGTGCTGGTGAGCCATCCCGAGGATGCGGAAGCCCTCAAGGCCGATCTGAAGGCTGCCGCTTCGATACCCGACCTAGGCATGATACTCCTGAACAGGGCGAGTTCCCTTGTCGCGGAGTTCGATCCCCCTGAGCGATATAGGGCGAAGAGGAAGCTGTGGGAGTCGGTCTACCCTTCTTTGAGGATCGTCTCGCAACGGTGTCCGGTGGTCGTTCTGGAGGATGCCAGAAGACACGATGAAGTGGAGTACAAGCTGCACCCCGCCCTCTTCTATCTGTCAGATCTCATTCTTGATGCCGTGGATGACGGAAAGAACGTCCAGAATTATTCCATCATCAAAAATAAGAGTCCACCAGCACCCGATGGGCCCGATCAGTCCTGATCGCCCTCTTTTGAGCGGCATCGGCCGCTTCCCGCTTGAAAATATTTTTAAGTGGTAGGAGGGTGGGACCGCTAGGTGCAATCCGGTTGAGGTTTCTCTACTTCAGCATCGCATACTGGGTTCTTGTCTTGGCCATGATCTGGTACATCCTCCAGTATGTGGTCTACTAGCTATCTCGGGGCCTGCGTGGGCGGGCCCTCTGCCCGGCTTCACGCCTGTCAGTCTTGGATGACTTCCAACTCGCTGACTATGCTCCAGATCATGGTTCTGGTGTGAACTGGCATGTTGGGGTCTTCACTGATCTCGTCCAAGATATTCACCGCCGAGCTGGCCCTGACCCCCGGCGTGTGCTTCCTGTCCTGAAGCCAGTCAGCAGCTTCCTTCGCGGCCCTCCTTATGTTTCGGGGTACCGAGGTATCCTCAGTGATCTGCTCAAGAACGCGAGAGACGGCATTAATCTTCTCCTCAACATCCATCCAATGACCCCTCCTGAATAAACCTTTAAGCTGGGGTCTATTTATCTCTTTTCGGGCGGTCGAATGGATATCAAGGACATGGCCGATCTGCTCCTCAAGGGCGGCAAGATGTTGAACAGAAGCTGCCCCGAGTGCAACGCTCCACTTTTCCAGTTTCAGGGCAGGACCTTCTGCCCCAGGTGCGGATGGGAGGAAGGAGCGTCCACACCTGGGAGGGAGGTCCCCGCCAAGGAACCAAAACAGGTCCAGCCGAAGGCTTCGATCCCCAAGCTGCCGACACCGGGCGCCGTGGATGCATCTTCGGCCCTCGCCGATGCAAGGCGGGCTGTTCTCGGCAAGATAGGGGAGTACGCCAAGCGGCTTGAGGGCGAGGGCGAAACGGTCAGCGTCATGCTGAACGTGGAGGCCCTTTCCGACCTTCTCGCGCTTCTGGAACGCATCATTGAGGCTGAGGTCAGGACAGCGGGAACCTCGGCCCAGGTTGAAGCTGGCTGAAGACACTTAATAGCCGCGTTCCGGTTAGTGAAGCATTCCCGGAAGTGACGTCAACGATCATCGGATTGCTTGGCTGTGGCAATATAGGTGGAATCATCGCAAGGGCAACCAAGGACGGAGAGCTTGCCGTAGAGATAGGAGCGCTGTTTGACTCTCTTCCAGCGAGATCGCGCGCCCTTGCCCAAGTCCTTGGCAGGGCCGAGCTATCCAAGCGGGACTTTGAGGAGTTTCTCGATTCTCCGATCCAGGTTGTCGTCGAAGCCGCGTCGATCGAAGCCGTACGCCAATACGGCGAGAGGATCCTCCAAAAAGGCAAGGATCTAGTCGTTCTGAGCGTTGGGGCGTTTCTGGATGGGTCGCTGAGAAGCAGGCTTGTAGAGTCAGCCACATCGCATGGAAGAAGGATCATCGTCCCTTCCGGAGCAATCGGGGGCCTGGATTTGCTCAAGGCTTGCGCGATGAAGGGCGTGGAGTCCGTGAGTCTTACCACCACGAAGAACCCAAGAAGCCTACCGGGGGCCGGGGCGGGGGCCCGGCGGAAGGTGATCTTTCGTGGCGATGCTAGCGAGGCCGTGAAGCTCTTTCCAGAGAACATCAACGTCGCCGCATCGCTGGCACTGGCCTCCGGGTGCGACGTGAAGGTGAAGATAGTCGCCGACCCGAAGGTCCACGCCAACGTCCACGAAGTCAGGATTCGGGGGGACTTCGGGCATGCAAGGTTCATGGTCTCAAACGTCCCCTCGCCTGACAACCCCAGAACGAGCTATCTGGCGGCCCTTTCGGTTATCCGTAGCATCCGGGGGATGCAGGACTGCCTCGTCATCGGTACCTAGGTCGATTGCGGATGACGGAGGAACTGCAGATCAAGCGGCGGATCCTAGAACTGAAGGCTGACAAGAAGGCCCTCATCCTATGTCATAACTACCAGCGGATCGAAGTCCAGAAGGTCAGCGACCACGTCGGCGATTCTCTGGAGCTCTGCATGGCTGCCGCGCGTGCGGAGGACTTTGAGGAGATCGTTTTCTGCGGCGTGGATTTCATGGCGGAGAGTGCTGCGGTGCTGAACCCGGGGAAGAAGGTGCTTGTTCCATCCCGCAACGCCGTGTGCGAGATGGCGGCGATGCTGGGGGCGGAGTCGGTGAGGCGGGCTAGGCGGGAATACCCGGGTGCGGCAGTGGTCCTCTACGTGAACTCGTTGGCCGAGGCGAAGGCCGAGGCCGACATCCTCTGTACCTCGGCGAACGCCGTGCGGATCGTGTCCGCACTGGAGGAGAGAGAGATCCTCTTCGGACCCGACAGGAATCTTGGGCTCTACGTTGCCAGAAAAGTGCCAGGCAAGAGAATCGTCCATCTTCCGGCCGACGGATGCTGCTACGTTCACAAGATGATCCGACCCGATCACGTGCTGAAAGCTAGACAGGCTCATCCCACGGCCGAAGTAATGGTCCATCCGGAGTGCGATCCGGATGTCGTAGATCTTGCGGACAGCGTCCTGAGCACTGGAGGCATGGTGGAGGAGGCGAGGAAATCCGGAAAAGAGGAATTCGTCGTGGGCACCGAAACCACCATGGCCCAGACCCTCGGCTACAAGTTTCCATCCAAGCGGTTCTACCCCATTCTGGACACGGCGCATTGTAGGGGGATGCAGGAGGTGACCCTGAAGAGGGTTGCAGAGAGCTTGGAGAACGACGCCTATGAGGTTGCCGTGGCCCCCGATGTGGCCAGAGAGGTGCGAAGGGCGACCAAGCGTATGCTGGAAGTGAGCGGCGGGTGATCGGTTGACGGATTTTGTGATTAGGGATCGGTTGAAGGCATTCTTGGAGGAGGATCTCGTCTTCGGAGACGTGACGACGGAACTGCTGGTCGAGCCTCGGGAGGTGGAGGCCGCGGTCGTTTCCAGGGAGGGCGGTGTTATTGCAGGCATCAGAGAGGCAGTAGAATTGCTGGATCTCGTCGGCATCCGGGTGTTGGAGTCCGTCAAGGATGGAAGCAGGATGCCCCCCGGAACGATCCTCAGAATGAAGGGCCTGAACCAGCGCATTCTGATGGTGGAGAGGACTCTCCTAAACATGATGGCAAGAATGAGCGGGATAGCAACTGAAACCGCCCGATATGTCGAGGCGGCGAGGAGGGGCAATGCCAGGGTGGTGATTGCTGCAACGAGGAAAACGGCCCCCGGGCTCAGATGGCTGGACAAGAGAGCGGTAGAGATGGGCGGAGGCGATGCCCACAGAATGGCGTTGCACGATCTGATACTGATAAAGAGCAACCATGTCGCAGAGGTGGGGGATGCTGGGGAGTGCGTCCGGAGGGCCAAGGCCAAGGGCAGCTTCACACGAAAAGTGGAAGTCGAGGTCGGGACCATCCAGGATGCCCTCAGCTGCGCCAAGGCAGGTGCGGACATCATAATGCTGGATAACATGTCCATTGGCGAGATGAGCGGGACGATC
Organism: Hadarchaeota archaeon (SeqCode); assembly: GCA_964452145.1. Lineage (GTDB taxonomy): Archaea > CAYQAE01 > CAYQAE01 > CAYVLA01 > CAYVLA01 > CAYVLA01. Next base: position 54,012 of record CAYVLA010000003.1, on the reverse strand, counting down.
AAGGCGCTTGAGACGCAGGGGCTTAGGCATGCCGTTCTTCTGGAGGCCTCGGGAAGCATCTCCTTGGAGAACGTTTCCCAGATCGCCGGCCTCGGCGTGGACGTGATCTCCGTCGGTGCCTTGACGCACTCGGTTAGGTCCCTGGATCTGGCCCTGAGGCTCGCCGGCTAGCAGGTGGCCTTCCTTCAGGGCCGCAGATGCTTTTTGGTGCTGAAACCAGCCAAAAGTATTGATAGAATACACTTGGATGTTCATTTTTGTGCAGCCAAATTGTTCGGTAGACTTTCTTTGATTACCTTACATCGAATAAGATTTATAATCTGGGGGGTCTCAACGCCATCCCGGTGCTCCGTTGCGATTTGAAGCCGACAGCGTGAGAAAAGCGTCATGGTTGGAGGGTCAGGCCGATATGTGCCTCATCAAGGCCTACCAGGAGAGAGGCGATCATCAGCTCAGGGTCTCGCTTTTGAAGAAAGCCGCCGAGCTGTACCGCGAGTCGGCCGATCTGTACAGCAGGGCCAGCATGGGCATGTTCGCCAAGGGTATCAAGGGTAAGACCGAAGACATCCTCGCCGCGGTCGAGTTCGAGATGAAGCACAAGGAGTGCGCCGACAACTACAAGCTCAAGTGCGTCCTCCTCCGAATCCTGCGGAAGAGGGAATTTCGAAGAAAGGCCTAGGCTCCCCGGACGAAACCGTCGAGTTTGAGCTGTCGCTTCTTCAGATCCGTATCCAGATTCCTGAGGTAACTCCGCATCCGCCTTTCCCTTGACTGCCCGGCCCAGTGGTAAGCCTCCTCCCTGGTCGCCTCCGCTATGAGGACGACGACCTTTCCGGCTCCCCTTCTGCCGGTTCGCCCTCTTCTCTGAATGTTGCGAATGGCGCTTGCCGTGCAATCGTAGAAGACCACCATCTGGACCTCGGCGATGTCGAGTCCCTCCTCTGCGACGGAGGTGGCAACCAGGATGTTGTACCCTCCTCTTCTGAAGAGGTCTAAGATGGCTCCCTGTTCCCGCTGCGTGAGGCCTCTCGACCTTCTGGAGGACTGCCCAACGAAGCCCGTCACCTTCATACCAGGTCGCTGGGATAGGCGCTCGACGATGAGGTCGACCGTATCCCTGAAGTTCGTGAAGATGATGACCCGGCTCTGGGGATTGCGCGACAACTCCTCTGAGACGATCTCCTGCACCTGGGCAATCTTGGGGTGTTCGATCCCGGCATCCGCTAACCGCCTAAGGCAGGAGACGAACTGTCCGACTTGCGAATCCCGGACGAAGGCCCGGGTTGAACGAGGCGAGCCCGTCACGCCCGACCCCTGGGACATGCGCTCCAGATAGGTCAGGGTCTGAGACACGCCCTGAGTTTCGAGGACCTCCAAAGCGTGCTCGGCCTTGAGTCCGGTTGCGTAGTCCATGAGGCACTTGTAGAAGAGATAGGGGGGTTTACCGAATCGCTCAGAGAACCTCTCCGGGCCGATGCTCAGTATCCTGCCCGCCTCGATAATGTCCCTTCGCGTCGGGTGTTGGGAGCGGATCAGCCCGGCATTCTGGAGATCCCGGAAGCGGGTATCCAGGTAGTCCTGCATTGGAGCTGCGGCTTCCCGCAGCGCCTTCGGGATGGGCAACATGCGCCAATCCATTTCCACGGGGTTTATGTAGGGCCTCACGTCTGGGTCATCATCGCCCCTGACTTCGATATTGACCACGCCCAGGTTCTCGCAGACCTCTCGAACGACATCCTCGCTGTTGCCCGGGGAGGCGGTCAAGCCGAGGATCAGGCCTTTCGGGTTGGATTCCCTATAAGCCCTGGCTATGGGCACGTAGGCATAGCTGCCAACGGATCGATGGGCTTCATCGAACACCACCAAGGTATAGGGACCCATCTGCAGCCGACCCGAGCTCAGGTCGTTCTCGACAACCTGAGGCGTGGCGATGGCAATCGTGGCGAGGGGCCAACGTCCTTCCCTCTCCTCCGGACACACCATTCCGCTGAAATCGAGGATTGATTCCTCCGGAAGGGCGAGGAATCTCCTGAAGGATCCGGCATGCTGCAGCACCAGTGGACGGGTGGGTGCAAGAACCATGATTCTTCCACCCTCCCTCTGCAACCGGTGTGCTGCCACCATGACGCAGAGGACGGTCTTGCCGAGGGCGGTGGGAGCGACGAAGAGCGTGTTGGCCTTGACGGCCTTGGCGTAGACGAGTTGCTGATATAGCCTCGCCTCCACGGTCCTTTCCTTGATCAGGGGATGCTCGATGTACTTGTCCGTCAAGCCAAGAGTCACCGGGCTTCGATGATGGTGCCCACATCCAAGCCTGCCACGGCGGCGAGCAGGTCACCTCTGTTCTCGCCGGAGATCACGTGGACAGGGATGCCATGGGATAGGGGCCGGTGGCAGGCTGCGATCTTGCTGGCTATTCCGCCGGTGACATCCGCCCCTTTCCTTCCCCTCCCTCTGAGGAGTTCAACGCACGCCTTCTCACCGATTCTGGGTATCCTCTTTCCGCCGCCTTGGGCTGGGTCCCGATCCAGGATGCCGTCCGTGTCGGTCACCATGACGATCTTGTCCGCTGACCAGCCGAGCGCAAGGTCGCTCGCCAGGACATCGCCCGAGATGACCTCGTACGGGCCCAGGAGACCCCCGGTGGTTGTCGGGACCAGATCCCCGTGGCACGTCGGCATGAGTCCCCTTTCGGCATCCCGCGCCATCGCCGAGATGAGGCGCTCGGCATGGAAGCGGCCATCATGGGTCACAAGGTCGAAAGGGCTCGAGGTTGTCGAGGGGACGCCAGCCTCGCGAAGGGCATCTCTTACGACCGAGTTCAGGACCAGCATGGATCTGTGTATATCCAAAGGATCCACGCGGGCACCTGAAAGGCTTCTTTGCACAAGGGCGTGGCCAAACGGGCCGGCGCCATGGACCAACACGATCTGGCAGGTCTTGAACGCATGCGCGATCTCGCCCGCAATGGATCTGAGTCGATCCATCCTTACGAAGCGATCCCTCTCCGCCTTGATTCCCTCCAGGGTCGCGGGGAACAGGTCACTTGAGGATTTCTCGGTGATGAAGGAGCCGCCTATCTTGAGGACGAATCTGGGCATGTACTACCACCAGAGGGCGCGGTCGGGCTTCGAGGTGGGTGCTGGCCCGTGGTTGTTGGTCAACCATAATAATTTGACGTGCTTCACGCCTAACCCCCCGACTGAATGCTCCGGGTCGGCCGACCCCGACAGTAATAAACAGGGGCCTAGAGACTCGGTGAAGATGCCTAGGAGATGGTGGCGTGGGAATCGGTAGTGGCTACGGGAAGGTCATACTCTACAACGAACACTTCGTTGTTTACGGCATTCCGGCGATAGCTTCGGCGATCGACTCCAAGACCGAGGCAATCGTGGAGAGGGTGGCCGACCCAGGATTGCTGGTTGCGTCCGGAAGGGAGGGCTCGATGGCCGGGGATGGCTGGGTTCTGGAAGATAACAGACCTGCCAACCCGGGCTACAAAACCGAGAAGTACGACCAACAGAAGGAGTCGGTTCTGCGGGTCCTTAGGGCAGCGGGCTTCGACCCGGTCCGAAACCCTGTCAGAATAACCTTGGCTGGAGACCTCAAGGCGGTGGGGGGAGTTGGTGCCAGCGCAGCGGTATGCGTCTCGATCGCCAGAGCGTTGAACGAGGAGTTTGGACTCGGTTTCGATGACGGGCGGGTAAACGAGATAGCCTTCGAGGGGGAGAAGGCCTACGCCGGGACCCCTTCGGGAATAGACAATACGGCTTCGACCTACGGCGGGCTCCTCCGATTTCAGAAATGCCCGGACGGGAGCAACAAGATTGATCGCATTCGGATGGAGAAGCCGGTGGAGATAGTAATGGGTAACACCGGGGTGACGGCTGACACGAAGGCTGCGGTGGCCGGGGTCCGGGAGAGAAAGGATAGGGATCCTGTCAAGTATTCCAGGATATTCGACGAATCCAGAGTTCTGGTGGAGAAGGCCACGGCATCTCTGAAGGCCGGCGACCTCAGGGCGCTCGGCAGACTCATGGATCAGAACCACCGGCTACTGCAGGAGATCGAGGTGTCGCATCCCAAGCTGGATGAGCTGGTCTCGTTGGCAAGAAAACACGGAGCCTGGGGTGCGAAGATGACGGGCGGAGGCCTGGGGGGTTATATGGTGGCTTTGACGCCGGGCAAGAAGCTGCAGGAGGAGGTCGCCAGGGGCATGGAGGAATGCGGCTACGAGGCTTTGAGGACCTCGGTAGGCGTGTGAGATTCGTCAGTTGACGATGATGAACACGACAAATGCCGATACAAATATATTTCGAGCCGGCACCGATTGACGGCAGGACACGGAGGAATGGAATGAACCTCAGAGAGTTCGTTGGCTTGTTGGACGAAAAGGGGCTGCTCGTGAGGGTGAGGAAGCCTGCGAGCCCCAAGTACGAGATACCGACGATAATGAAGATGATGGACGGCACTCCCCTGCTCTTTGAGAAGGTTGAAAGCCACAGCATGCAGGTCGTGGCGAACATATGTTCGACGAGGGAGCTGGTGGCACTCGGGCTTGGGGTCAGGGTGGATCAGGTCCTGAGAACCATGATGGCCGCGATAGAGCACCCCAAAGAACCCGATGTTGTCCAGGCGAAGGGCTACATGGAGATGAAGCCCGACCTCGGCCGGATACCCATACTCACCTATTACCCGTTCGACGGCGGCCCATATGTAGCCTCGGGAGTTGTGATAGCCAAGGACCCCGAATACGGCATCAACGCTTCCTATCACAGGGGCATGGTCCTGGGAAAGGACAGGTTCGTCTACAGGATCCTGCCTCGCGATTTCGACAAGTACATCGAGAGGGGATTGAAGGAGTTCGCTTTCTGCATCGGAAACTCGATACCGGTCCTGATTGGAGCGGCCATCTCGGAGGCGACGGGAGTGCATGAGTTGGCGATCTCCAATGCTCTTCACGAGACACAGGTGATCGAACTCGGGGGGCATGTGGTTCCCCAGTCGGAGATCGTCATGATAATGGAGCTGACCGGAGAGATGCACGACGAGGGGCCCTTCCTGGATCTGACGGAGACACCGGATATAGTGAGGAAGCAAAGGGTGGCCCGGGTCAAGAGGATCTTTGCCCGACCGGATTCGATCTTCCACGGCCTGCTCCCCGGAGGGCTGGAGCACAAGGTTCTGATGGGCATGCCTCGAGAGCCCAGCATATACCGGGAGGTGGCCAAGGTCTGCGATGTGAAAGATGTCCTGGTGACGCCGGGCGGATGTTCATGGCTACATGGGGCCATCAGCATTCGGAAGAAGTCAGCCGACGATGGGAGAAAGGCGATCGAGGCGGCGTTCCAGGGCCACAAGTCCATGAAGCATGTCTTCGTTCTGGACGACGACATCGACATCCACAAACCCGAGGAGATAGAGTGGGCGATGGCCACGAGGTACCAGGGAGATCGGGACACTGTGATGAGGCGGGAGAAAGGATCCTCCCTAGATCCCTCGTCCGATCTGGAGACACGGATGACGACCAAGATGGGGTTTGATCTGACGATCCCGGGAGATCGAGACCCGAAGGAATTCAGGAGACCCGATCTGCCCCTGAAGATAGATCTGAAGGAGTACCTAGGAGGCTAGTCCTTGTACCTGACCCAAGAGCAGGAAGCAATGCTTGGCGGGGAACAGGGGGAGGTGGTGGAACGATCTTTCCGGCTTCTGGTCAGGCTCGGCGAGATTTACGGTGCCGACAGGATGATTCCCGTCGGCTCCGTTCAGGTGGCGGGGGTGTCCTACAAATCCATAGGTGACCCGGGGTTGGAGTTCCTCGAGGACTACGTCAGACTGGGAGCCAAGGTGCGGGTCCTGACCTACCTGAACCCGGCCGGAATGGACATGGAAGCTTGGAGGGTCCTTGGATTCCCGGAGGATTTTGCCGACAAGCAGGTCAACATCATGGAAGCCTTCCGGAAGATGGGCATCGTCGTTACTGCGACTTGTACTCCCTACCTTGCGGGCAACCTTCCACGATTTGCCGAGCACATTGCCTGGTCCGAATCCTCCGCGGTCTCCTTCGCCAACTCCGTCATCGGTGCAAGGACCAACCGGGAAGGAGGCCCTTCCGCCCTGGCAGCCGCCATATGCGGCGTGACCCCGAACTACGGCCTACATCTAGATGGGAACCGGGCTCCCAACTTTCTGGTCAAGGTAGGTGCGAAGCTGAAATACAACTCGGACTTCGGGGCCTTGGGTCACTATGTGGGGAAGATCGTGAAGAACGGCATACCGTACTTCGTCGGCCTGGAGAATCCCAACGTCGACCAGCTGAAGGCTCTCGGTGCGGCGATGGCGGCCTCGGGGGCGGTTGCACTTTACCATGCAGAGGGGTTGACCCCCGAATCAAGGCTGGTACAGGCAGAAGGACTGGAAACCATCGAGGTGACCGAGAAAGAACTTGAGGCTACCTACGAGAAGCTGAACACGGGTACGCTGCCGGACATCGCGATCCTCGGCTGCCCCCACGCCTCCTTGAGGGAGATAGGAGAGCTTGCCGCCAAGCTCGACGGGAAGACGCTCAGGAGGCCCATGTGGATCTGCACATCCAGGGTGATGAAGGAGGCGGCCGATCTGATGGGTTTCACTGGGAAGATCGAGGCTGCGGGAGGCAAGATCGTGGCCGACACCTGCATGGTCGTATCTCCCATAGAGAAGATGGGTTTCAAGACCACAGCGGTCAACTCGGGCAAGGCCGCTGCATATCTGCCCGGTTTCTGCCAGCAAAACGTCGTCTTCCACAACGTGGACGAACTGATCAGGAGGCTTGAACGATGAAGGGGCGGGCGATTAGTCCGGGGACGGCGGAGGGTGAGGCATTGGTGTCTCCGGATCCCATCGGCTTTTACGGCGGGATCGACGCGAAGACCGGCGTGGTCATAGAAAAGGGACACCCCTTAGAGGGCCAGCGCGTGACAGGGAAGATCCTGATCTTCCCGTGTGGGAAGGGCTCCACCGTGGGATCGTATGTCATCTACGGGTTGAAGAAGAACGGTGTTGCTCCAGCAGCCATCGTGAACAAGGAGACGGAGACCATAGTTGCCACCGGAGCCATACTTGCAGGGATACCTTGCGTGGACGGGGTAGGTATCTCCCAACTTAAAAGCGGCGATAGGCTCAGGGTTGATGGTGACGAGGGCACCGTGGAGAGGATCTAGCCTCTGCTCGGCGGCAATGAACTAGGGCGGAGGGCTTCGATATTGGGCGGCAAGGAGAAGGGGTCGGTTGGAATGATCAGTGCAAGGAAGGCCGACCACGTGAGGATCGCGTTGGAGGAAGATGTGGAAGCGGGGAGTACAGGGTTCGACTGCGTCCGCTTCATCCATAAGGCCCTTCCCGAGCTGGACAGACGCGATGTGGACACATCCTGTTCGATACTGGGAAGGAGGCTCTCCCTGCCCCTCATGATCAGCGCGATGACCGGGGGCTACGAGGGGGCAAAGGAGATCAACCGTTCCCTGGCGAGGGTTGCACAGAAGGAGGGCATCGGCCTTGGGTTGGGAAGCATGCGCGCCATGATCGAGGATGGCCGACTCGCTGAAACTTTCCAGGTCAGGGACCTTGCCCCCGACGTTCTCTTGGTGGGCAACATCGGCTTGCCACAGCTTCTGGGTCTGGAGTTCGGCCCCGTCTTCGATGCCATGGAGAGGACCGAGGTGGACGCCGTGGCGATTCATCTGAACCCTCTCCACGAGGCGACGCAGCCAGAGGGGGAGACCTCATTCTCCCGAGGTCTTTCCGCAATCGAGGAATTCAGATCGCAATCGAGATGGCCCATAGTGGTGAAGGAGACGGGGGCCGGCATATCTAGAGAGGTTGCCATCTCTCTAAAGGAGGTCGGTGTTGAGTGGGTCGATGTGGGGGGCATGGGGGGCACAAGTTTCGCAGCGGTTGAGGCTCAGAGAGCCAAGGACCAGGTTGGCAAGGCTTTAGCCGATTCCCTCGCTGATTGGGGGATGCCCACCGCTGCCAGTCTGGTGGAGGTTGCCTCTCTGCCGAGGATGAACGTGATTGCCAGCGGCGGCATTAGGAGCGGGTTGGACCTAGCCAAGGCCCTATCACTGGGCGCCAAGTGCGCCGGGACGGCATTGCCGGCGCTGAAGGCTCTTTGGAAGGGGGAGGCGGAGTTGGAGAAGTGTGTCTCGCTCTTCCGAGCCCAAACGAAGGCGGTGATGTTTCTGACGGGGTCACGCGATCTGGATTCGCTCAGGAGGGCGAACGTCGTCATAGTGGGTTGGCTGAGAGGCTGGTTGTTGGACCGGGGAATCAACGTTGCCAGATTCTCCCGAAGGAGTCAGGCACGGAAGGCCCATGAAACAATTTAAGAGTCGACTTTCCCGGTGGTTGACAAAGCCCCTAGCAATCCCTAGCATCGATCCCAGGGTCGACGAGCATCGGGGTTGGCGGAGGTGTCGTCTTGACGTTGTTCGATGAGTATGAGGTTCCCAAGGAACTGACAGAGGACGCGTACGACGCTCTGGAACTGGCAAGGGATACCGGGAAGATTAAGAGAGGGTCCAACGAGGTCACCAAGACCGTTGAGCGGGGCCAGGCAAAGCTGGTATACCTCGCGAAGGATGTTCAGCCAGAGGAGGTCATCGCTCATCTGCCCCTGCTCTGTAAGGAGAAGAGGACGCCATTCATCGTCGTCCCCAGCAAGGATGAACTCGGTGTTTCTGCTGGTCTTGAGGTCTCAACGGCCTCAGTCGCGGTCATTAAGACCGGGAAGGCGGCCGCGAAGCTGAAGGAGATAATCGACAGCCTCGAGGCATTGTCCAAGGGCGAGCCGCTTCCGAAGAAGGAGAGGAAGGAGAAGGAAGAGGCGGTTCCTGAGGAGCCCGCCGAGGTAGCCGAGGAGGCCGGTGAGGCAAAAGAAGAGAAGGAGCAAGAAGCCGAGGACGAGGCAGAGGAGAAGAAGCCAGCGAAACGGAAGGCTCGACCCAGGAAGGAGAAGAAGGCCGAGGGCGAGTCGGAGAAGGAGTAGTTCTCCGGGGCCTTGTTCGATCTGGCGGGTGAGGAGGAATGGAGGAGGCACAGACCGACGCCACTCCTGCAGAGGTCATCGAGATCCGAGGCCGGACCGGCGTGTACGGTGAGGTTCTTCAGGTGAGATGCCGAATACTGGGTGGAAGGGACAAGGGCAGGATAATCAGACGTAACACGAAGGGCCCCGTCCGCCTCGGGGACATCCTGATGCTTCGCGAGACGGAGCGAGAGGCCAGGGAGATATCCACTCCTTAGGGGGTTTCGTCTTTGCCGCTGAATCTAACATGCTCCTTCTGTGGCAAGCAGATAGATCCTGGCACGGGGCTGATGTACGTCAGAAATGACAATCAGCGATCATACTTCTGCAGCCGCCGATGCGAACGCAATATGCTGCGGCTTGGCCGGAAGGCCCGAAAGATGAAGTGGACCCTGTTCTACGAGAGAGGTCCTTCGCCGCCGCGATCCGCCGGAGCCCAGGAGGCGGGCTCGGAAGCCCACGGGGAGGTTCCCGGCACCAAGAAGGAGGACTCCAGGGGGAAGATGGGCGGAGCTGGGGCTGGAACCGAATCGACCGGGCGAGCCGAGGAAGCAGCCGCTGAGGAGACTACCCGGAAAGAGGACGGAAAGGAGGAAGGGTAGCATGGCCCCCCAGGAGAGGACCCTGCTCCTGATCAAGCCCGACGGGGTGCTTCGAGGCCTCATCGGCGAGGTCATTGCAAGGGTGGAGAGAAAGGGACTCAAGATAGCCGCTCTGAAGCTTGTGTGGCTTGACAGGAAGCAGGCAGAGATTCACTACGGAGAGCATACGGGACAACCCTACTATGATCTGCTCGTGAATTACGTATCCTCTGCACCGAGCGTGGCCATGGTCGTTGAAGGGAGGAACTCGGTCGCCGTGGTGAGGAAGATGCTGGGCGCCACCGACCCTGCAGAGGCAGAGGCCGGCACGATTCGGGGAGATCTTGCCATAGAGCGACGCACCGTGATTTTCAACCTCGTCCATGCTTCGGATTCCCCGGAGAAGGCGAAGAGGGAGATGGCCTTCTTCTTCAAGGACGAGGAGATCTTCGACTACGACCTTCCATCCTCATCGATCTACAAGGTCTAGCGCTTCCCGCCGCGTCGAAGGGAGAGTGGACCGAGGTGACCCTTAGGCAGCCCGTGATCTCAGTTCTAGGTCACGTAGACCACGGAAAGACCAGCCTACTGGACAGGATACGGGGGACGACGGTGGCGGCCAGGGAAGCCGGCGCCATAACGCAGGCAATCGGGGCGTCATACGTGCCTCTGGATGTCATAAGGAAGGTGAGCGGACCGCTACTTGAAAAGAGAGGCTTCAGAATAGACATCCCCGGCCTTCTCTTCATTGATACGCCGGGCCACGAAGCCTTCACGAACCTGAGGCGGAGAGGAGGTTCCATCGCCGACCTGGCCGTCCTAGTGATCGATGTGAATGAGGGCATCATGGCTCAGACCAGGGAGGCGCTGGAGATCCTGAGGATCTTCAAGACGCCCTTCCTCGTGGCCCTGAACAAGATCGACAGGATATCGGGTTGGAGGCCCCAGCCGGGCTCAAGCATCTCTGAGTCCCTCGAAGTCCAGGGCAGCAGACAGGTTGAGGAACTGGATGAGCGGGTCTACAGGTTGATAGGCAAGCTGCACGAGCTGGGATACCGGTCGGAGAGATTCGACCGGGTGCAGGATTTCACCCGGGAGATCTGCATCATACCCATATCGGCCAAGGATGGGGAAGGCATACCGGAGTTGTTGGTCTTCATCGCCGGGATTACCCAAAGGTATCTAGAAGAATCGCTCAAGATCGAGGTCGAAGGGCCAGGCCGTGCCACGGTGCTCGAGGTCAAGGAAACCAAGGCTATGGGAATGACGGTGGACGCCATCGTCTACGACGGCATCATAAGGAGGAATGACGGCATTGCGCTTTCCGGCCAGAGGGGCATCATCCACACCAAGGTGCGCGCCCTTCTCTTGCCAAGGCCTCTGGACGAGATGAGAGATCCCAGGGAGCGCTTCGTGCAGACGGAGGAAGTCGTGGCAGCGGCGGGTGTGAAGGTGGTGGCGCCGGGTCTCGAAGATGCCTTGGGCGGTTCTCCTCTGTTCGTGGTTCCCCCAGGGGGGGAGGAGAGGGTGGACAACCTCATCGCTGAGGAGGTCAAGGGCATCAGGACCAGGACCGACGATGTCGGCGTTATAGTCAAGGCCGATGCGCTGGGTACCCTGGAGGCGATAGTTGGACAGCTCAAGAACCGCGGGATCAAGGTCAGAATAGCGGATGTGGGGGACGTATCCAAGAGGGATGCGGTCGATGCGGAGATAGTGGGAAGGAAGGACCCTCTTCTCGGAGCCATACTCTCCTTCAACGTGGGGGTCGCGCGCGATGCGCGGGAATACTGCGATGAGAGGAAGGTGAAACTCGTCGAAAGCCGGATCATCTTCGAGATGTTCGACGCGTATGAGAAGTGGCGCAAGGACTGGGAGGAACGCCAGCTTGAGCTTCTGCGCGAGAAGGTCGTCATGCCTTGCAGGATGCAGGTTCTGCCAGGATTTGTGTTTCGGCAATCCAAGCCCGCCATCTTCGGCGTAAGGATCCTGTCCGGCGAGGTGAAGCCAAGACGGAATCTTGTGAGCATCAAGGGTGTGAAGATAGGCACGATCAAGGGGATCCAGTCGGAATCCAAGGCTCTGGAAAGGGCGACCGAGGGGATGGATGTGGCGATCTCGGTCGACGGCGCGGTCATCGGGAGGAACGTGAAGGAGGAGGACGAGCTCTACGTCGAGATACCGCAGGAAGACGTCAAACTGATTCAGGAGAAGCTTGTGGCGACCATGGGTTCCTCCGAGATAGAAACATTTAAAGAATTTATAAAGATGAAGAGGGAGCAGGACTTATTCTGGGGTGTCTAGAGTCTAGAACCCTGAATCGCACTCGGAGGGGTTTGTTGCCCAAGATCACAGTATCCGATCCCAAGACGGGGAAAAGCCACCCGATGGAGTTGGACAAAGGGAAGCTGGGTGAGATAGCCGGCCGAAGGATCGGCGAAGAGGTTGATGGGGGATTCGTCGGACTGCCCGGATACAAGCTCAGGCTGACCGGGGGAACCGACAAGCAAGGCTTCGCGATGCGGCGGGGCGTGCACAAGATGGGGCGTTCATCCTTGCTTCTGGAAGTCGGTCGGGGCTTTGCCAGAGGGAAGGATGGCCTGCGACGTCGCAAGACCGTGCAGGGCGAGATCTACTCCGATGACATAGAGCAGGTGAACATGCTGGTCATCGAGCAAGGCAAGACGCCACTCGAGGAGATCCTGCAGAAGAAGGGCGCATAGGGGGGCTCCATATCTCAGAGAATCCGCAGGAGAAGCCTCTCCCCCATGTCAACGTTGGCATGGTCGGCCATGTCGATCACGGAAAGACCACGCTGACCGCGGCGCTGTCAGGCGTGTGGACGGATACCCACTCGGAGGAACTCAAGAAGGGCATCACAATCAGACTGGGCTACGCTGACACGGTGATACGCAAATGTCCCAAGTGCGGCGAGCCCGAGTGCTACACGACGGAGCCCACTTGCAGGGCATGCGGCGGAGAGGCGGCCCCGGTCAAGAAGGTATCCTTTGTGGATTCCCCGGGGCACGAGACGCTGATGGCCACGATGCTGTCGGGAGCAGCGATCATGGATGGCGCCATGCTTGTGATCGCCGCAAATGAACGCTGCCCGCAGCCCCAGACCAAGGAGCACCTCAGGGGCCTTGAGATCCTGGGTGTGAAGGATCTCATAGTCGTCCAGAACAAGATCGACTTGGTGGATGTGGAACAGGCACGGCGCAATCACCGGGAGATAGTGGATTTCCTCTCACGGTCAAGCATCAGGAATCCCCTGATCATCCCCGTGTCCGCCCAGCAGAAGGCGAACATCGACGTGTTGGTCAAGTCCATGGACGAGGAGTTCAAGCCACCATTCAAGGCTGCGGACAAGCCCCCGATACTGATGGTGGCTCGATCCTTTGACGTCAACAAGCCCGGCATCGTCCCGGAGACAATGGTCGGCGGCGTCATCGGGGGAACGCTTTCCCAAGGGACCCTCAGGAAAGGAGACAAGATCGAGATCCGCCCCGGACTCCGGCGAGAGACGGGAGGAAAGGCGGTATGGATACCGATCGTGACCTTCGTCTCAACCATCATGCGAGGAACCGTCCGGGTTGAGGATGCAGGGCCCGGGGGACTCATCGGCGTGGGAACCATGCTGGATCCTTCGCTCACCAAGTCGGATGCACTGGTCGGTCACGTCGCAGGGCATCCTGGGATGTTGTTCGATGTATGGGATGACCTCAGCCTAGATGTGCAACTGATGGACAGAGTCGTGGGCACCGAGGAGGAGCTCGAGGTGACCCCCATCAAGACCAACGAGCTGTTGATGCTCAACGTTGGGACGGCAAGGACTGCAGGAGTTGTGAGCGAGATGTCGGGGAAGAGAGTTAAGATCAAACTGCATCTGCCCGTCTGCACCTCGGCGGGCTCACGGGCGGCCATCAGCAGACGGATAGGGTACAGGTGGAGATTGATTGCCCATGGCACGGTCCTCTGATGTGACGACCATCGTTGTGGACGCCAATTTTTTATGAGTGCCTACGGCTCGTCCCTTAGCCTATTTGATGACCTCGCCAGGCTCGTTCCGGGATCGCACAGGATCGTGATGCCCGAGAAGGTTCGCCTAGAGCTGGAGGAACTGGCAAAGGGCAGAGGCAGAGCGGGCTCTTCAGCCAGACTCGCGTTGATGCTTGCTGAGAAGATCGAGGTGGTTCCTGTGGAGGCGAAGTCGGGAGATGAGGCGATAGTGAAGTTGGCGGAGGGACGTGTCGAGAGCACCTATGTGTGTACCGGAGACACCCGGCTTAAAAACATATTAAAGGCCCGCGGAATCCGAATCATCGGGGTTCGGGACTATTCCCACCTCGACTTCTTGTAGAGTATTCCTGCTCTTACTTTTGCCGAATGGGATGTGAAGGAATGTACAAGCTGGTTACCCTGCGAGACACCGTGAGGATCCCGCCGAACCGTTTCGGGGAGGACAGGGTCGTCGTGGTCGAGAAGCTCCTAAGGGAGGACTACGAGGGCATACTCGACAAGGATCTGGGCCTCATCATCTGCGTGACGCAGGTGTTGAAGGTTGGCAGTGGCCTGATAACTCCGGGCGATGGAGCAACCTACCACGACACCGAGTTCCAGGTTCTCACCTATAAGCCCGAAATGCAGGAGATAACCATGGGTCAGGTCGTGGAGATAGTCGACTTCGGCGCGTTCGTCAGGCTCGGTCCTCTCGACGGGCTGGTGCACGTATCGCAGATCACGGATGACTTCATAATCCACGACAAGAAGAACGCCAGATTCATCGGGAAAGAAAGCAACAGGGTCCTGCGGGAGGGTGATCAGGTTCGGGCCAGGATAGTCGCTGTAAGCATCAAGGGAGGCCCAACCATCAGCGGGAAGATAGCCCTGACGATGAGGCAGCCGGGTCTGGGCAAGCTGGAGTGGATTGAGGAGGACAAGAAGGAGGTGGAGTGATGCGGGGTAGGGCATGCCGGAACTGCTTCTACATCGTTCCCAAGGGCACGATATGCCCGAATTGCCGGGGCAACTCCTTCTCACCGCGGTGGAGCGGCCTGCTGGTGATCGTCGATCCCACCAAATCCAGGATAGCCCAGAAGCTGAAGATACGGAAGAAAGGACGATATGCTCTGAGCGTATCCTGAGGGTCTACCGTGGCCGCGAGATACCGCTTCGACGATCCCGAGATCAGGAGACGGCTGTCGCAGCCCTTGGGGGAGTTGATACAAGAGGAGGAAGCGGCGAGGCGTGCGAGGAGCTGTTCGGGCATCGTTATCACCGTGGGGGACGTTGTCTCGGAGGCTCTCCTCAGCAGAGGCGTGGCTCCGCAGATCGTCATCTACGACGAAAGAACCCGTAGAGAACCTAGGAAGAGTCTCGGCGAGGGTCTTCTGGCCGAATACGACAGGCAAGAGGCTCGAAATCCTGCGGGAACGGTCAGCGAGGAGGCTTTTAACCTCCTGAAAAGATTAATAAGGTTTCGGCGGAAGTCCGCCGTCAAGATTCTGGGCGAGGAGGATCTCCTCGGACTGCCGGCCATCGCAGCTTCTCCCGTTGGCTCCTTGGTTCTATACGGTCAACCAGGGGCTGGAATAGTTGCCGTGGCGGTTGACAGGGGGTCCAAGGCGACGGCGAAGTCGATCCTGGATATGTCGAAGGTGCCTGCGCATGGACATTGAGATAACTGAGAGGAAACACAATCCCCTTCTGGTTAGGGATGAAATCAGATTCTTGGTCACCCACGAGGGGGAGCCGACGCCGCCACTGGGCGAGATAAGGCGCCTCCTGTGTGCCAAGCTGACCGCCAAACCCGAGCTGACCGTCGTGCACTCGGTGTACACTGATTTCGGGGCTTCCGTGAGCAAGGGCTTTGCCAAAGCATACAAGGACGAGTCCAGGCTGAAGAGCATCGAGGCCAAACACATCCTCCGGAAGAATTTCGGCGCCCCGGCAGAAGGTGAGAAGGAGGCTGAGCCTAAGGCTGAAGCGGGCAAGGCTCCGAAGGGGCCCGGGGAAGGCAGGGGTGTCAAGGGCGCGAAGAAGGCATAGATGCTTGGACGCCCCCGCGGGGTGGTTTGCTGTCCAAAGAGATAGGCTTCGGTGAGTATCTGCGTGAGTATATTGAACGGAGATACTATCTGAGGCCACTCGGCCTCGGACTTTTCGTGGGAGCTGCCTCCGGCTTCTTCTTCGGATATTTTCTGTACTCGGCCATTAAACCTGGTCTCCTGGGAACCCTTGCATTGGGTTTTCTGTCAACGATCTTCGGCATGATCGCTGCAGCGGTCACCGCTTTCGCTTTCTTTTACGCTCAACTCTACCGCCTGACGAGGATCGCAGAGATGGTTTGTCCGAACTGCGGATCCAGACCTCCCAAGAATGCGGCCTTCTGTCCCTTCTGTGGAAGCAGGCTCTAGCCGGCCGACTCTGGGGCAGGAACACATTTCTGGCAGATGCCTTTCCGGGGTGCGTGCCCCCAAAGCGGGTGCTGGTTGCTCTCGGCTTCGTGCTCTTCCTCTGCTTCTACGCCAGTCAAGCGAACTTCCCGGGCAGGCATTACCGGGGCTACGTCCTAGTCGGCGGGCTAGCGGGGAGCCTGACGATGGCCCTCATCCTTCGTTGGAAACCTGAGGAGATGCTGGTTTCAGGACTTCTGTTTGCGGTTCCAATGGTCGAACAGATCTTTCGACCCATCCTCCCGGCGCGCTGGTTGGGCGATCTGGTGCTCTATGTTGGCCTGCCGCTGGTCTTCCTCTGGTTGGTCGTCGGTCGTCTTCACCCAGCGGATGTCGGCCTATCGCTCGGGGAAAGGTCCATTACCTTCCGCATCACCCCGTGTCTTCTGGCAGTCGCAGCCCTCCTGGCAATCGTCGGTCTTGCAGTGCCTTCCATGACCCTGTACTACCCCATATGGAGGTCCAGTTCTCCGATCACGTGGAGGGATTTCGCCTACCATGAGACCCTGATCGCCATCATGATGTTCTCGTGTGAACTCTTCTTCAGGGGGACCGTCCTGTTCGTTCTGGGCAGGAGGTCCTTCTGGGGTTCGATACTGATCCAGAGCGTTCCGTACGCCTACCTGCACATGGGGAAGCCGTCCGTAGAGGTGCCATACTCCCTCATAGCCGGAGTTGTGTTTGGCTGGGCCAACCTGCGTTCGAGGTCGGTCCTGCCTAGCTGGGCTACCCATTTCTTTGGATCCGCTCTCTTCGATGCCCTGATCGTGCTAAGCTAGGTCAGAGCATTAGGCCCAACGTCATCGTGAGTAGATTCATCGCTGCATGGCAGATGACGGCGGGCTCCAATCCTTGGTCCGTGTAGCACTTGGAATAGACCAGACCTAAGAGGTAGACTATCGTCAAGGCAGAGAGATTGTAGGGGGGTTGCTGGAAGACGGCGTGCATGAGGGTGAACACGAGGTTGGATAGAAGGACTGCGGGCAACCTCCGTTTCAGGACCGACAGGGCAGCGGAGAAAAGGAAGAAGCGGAAGATCGTTTCCTCCCATAACCCCGACGAGATGGAGGCAGCCATCTTATCGAACAGGTTGAAGCTGTGGATGTAATCCTGGGTCGTTGGAGGCGTCCACACCCTCGTGAACAAAGCCGTGAGCCCGAGATTGATGCAGAATGCAAGGAGGGCCAAGACAAGCGCAAGCAAGACCCTCCTCAGAACGTGCCCAGGGACAGATCTGCCATGGCAGATGAGGCGTTGGATGAACACAACGGAAGCGGGGTTCATGCGGCTCCCCGCGTAGGCGGCCGGGAACAGGAGCGCGGCGAAGAGACTCAGCGAAACGAGGGAGTCCACGAGGGTAAAGGGAGGTTCCATCTTCAGGTAGGAAGGAACCTGCAGAATGCCGAAGGCAAGGTATGAAGCCAGGAGGACCAGAGCCACTTTGAGTTCGGGTTCCGTCTTCAGCTTTGGCACCTCCGATCAGATGCCTTGGGTTGAAGCGGCGCGAATATTTAAAAGAAGTCCACAGGTCAGCAGGGGCGACATGATATGGACAAGCTTCTGATGATCCCCGGCCCGACGATGCTCTCAGCGGCAGTGATGAATGCCCTGGGAACCCAGATGAAAGCGCACAGAACCGATGAATATGGGTCCTTCCTCCACCAGATCCAAGAGGACTCCAAGAAAGTCTTCCAAACCAAGAGCGATCTGCACATCATCTCAGGATCCTCCACCGCGGGGATGGATGCGTCGATCTCGTCTTGGATCTCGCCGGGGGACAAGGTCATAGTCCCCGTTTATGGGAAGTTCAGCGCGCGCTTCAGGCAGATCGTCCGGGTCTACCAGGGCGAGGTGGTGGAGCTCCAGCTTCCTTGGGGCCAAGCCCCGATCAGCCGCCAGATCGAGTCCCTCTACACCGATGACGTCAAGGCGGTGGCCATCGTGCAGAACGAAACCTCGACCGGTGTCAGGGTCGACCTAGCTCAGATCGGCAGCTTCCTGGCCGATACGGATACGCTATTCATCGTTGATGCGGTCTCGTCGATGGGCGGTGATGACATACCAACCGATCGGTGCAAGGTCGATATCTGCGTGGCGGGGTCCCAGAAGGCCTTCGGCTGCCCGCCGGGTCTGGCTCTCGTATCGGTCAGCCAGAAAGCATGGGACATCATGGAGTCGACCGAGCCACGTTCCTTCTACCTTGATCTCAGGAAGTACAGGGCGGCCGATAAGAAGAACAGGGGCCAGACACCCTTCACCCAGTCAGAGAGCCTTCTGTTTGCCCTTCGGGCCGCTCTGGATGAGATCATGGCCGAGGGCCTCAGGAAAAGGTTCGAAAGACACATCGCGATGGCAAGGCTGGCGAGGAGCCGGGCCCAAAGCCTAGGGTTCAAGTTCTTCCCCTTCTTGGAGAATACGTGCTCGAACACCTTGACCGCGCTGAAGATTCCCAAGCCGCTGAGAGCCACCGATATCCAGGGGGCGATGGACAGGGATCACGACGTGGTGGTTGCCGCGGGTCATGATGAGTACAGGGAGAAGATGATTCGCATAGCCCATCTGGGCTCGACGAGCTTGGAGGATGTGGCGAGGACCATGGACGCCTTCGAAGATGTGGTGAAAAGGCTGAGGTCCTGATCCACCTGCCCGGGCGGCTTTTCTCAGCCCTCCATCTGGGAGATTATGGGCTCACAGTCCTTCAGCCAAGAATGCGATCCGTCATCCCTCGGCTTCATCACCCTTTTTTCTCCGGCTAGGACCCATAAGTAGTACAGGGAGTAGCCCGGTGCAGCGACCACCGGATGGTAGCCCCTCGGTATGGCCATGGTGTCTCCGTCGCGCACCACGTAGGCTTCGTCAAGGTCTCCGCCCTCGGTGTAGATCCTCTGCAGGCCGAAGCCTTGAGGGGGCCGCAACTTGTAGAAGTACACCTCTTCGAGTCTGGACTCCCTAGGAAGGTCATCGACGTCGTGCTTGTGGGGAGGCGCGCTGGACCAGTTGCCTGGTGGATTGAGGGTCTCCCCCACTATCAACGTTTCGGGAACGGTGGAATCATTCCCCATGATGTCGCAGACACTCCTCTTCCAGTTCCATCTTCCCACCGTTCTGCATTTGACGTCCTGAGGCTGGATGATCCTGGGTTCCCTCTTGGATCTGGCGGGGGCTCGGGATACCGCGAGGAAACTGGGCCCCCTGGACCTCAGCTCGAGGTCGCTTTCCTTGGGGACGTACAGTGAATAGGGCTTACCGTCGAAGACGGTGCTTCGGGGCCCCATATCGCCCTTCTCACTTGCGTCAACGGTGGTCGATACCAGCCCGTTCAGCAGGATGATGCAGACCTCCCTGCCGGCTGTATCTTCCCTGTAGATCTGGCCATCTTGAAGTGACAACAGGCCAAAGGCTATGTGTCGGCAGATGCTTGGGTCCTCCACAACCGCCCGGTAGCCTTCGAACGCGGCATGCCGAAAGAGGAGGCTCATGTTCTCTCCATTGCGCGCAGCCTCGGTCGCTATAATATCTTACCGGAGAGAGGCAGGTCCATCCGGATGCTTTGAACCCGCCGTTCAGGACATATTTTAGAGTCAAGGACCCCTAGCATTTTCAACGGGGCTGAGGAATGAGCAAGTACTACGGACAGGAAGTGCCCTATGCCATCGCCGAGGTGGGCGAGGATCTTCCCGAGGTTGATCGACTGATTGCCGTCGTGTGCACAGGAACGGGCATTGGCCTTGTGGCTTTCATGACGGGCTACTACCTGCAGAAGCAGGATCTTGACTACCGTGACTTGGGAGAGATATCTTCCCTCAGCATGCTTTCAGATCCGATAGTGAACGAGGAAACGGGCTACTTCGAAAGCCCTGGGATAAGGCTCAGGCTCACCGAGTCCGGAAAGGTGCCGATGCTGGTGGCGTTCGGTCCCCGTCAGCCTGCCGCCTGGGAGGCGCATTTCGTCAGCACTGCCCTCTTCGACGCCTTGGAGCGCATGTGCCCCAGATCGATGATGCTGAGCATCGGGGGTTTTGGGGTCGCCAGCAAGAAAGGCATGCCCGAGATCGTGGGGCGACCGAACGGACCGGAGGCTGACAAGTTCATGGAGATCAACAAGATCGCCAAGATCGACGATATCCAGAAGGTCGAGGGCATAGGCAAGGTTCTGAATGCCGGGCAGGGATTCCAGGCCGCCCTTCCCATGCTGGCCATGAAACGCAGGATCGCCTCCGTCTTCTTTCTGGGAACGGCCATGATGCCTGACGGCGTGAGTCTCCAAGCCGATCTGCAGGCGGTTCGCCAGGTTACCTCCAAGATTTCGGAGATCGTTGGGTTCCAGCTGGATGGAAAGCTTATCGAGAGCGCTATGAAGAAGGAACGCTCGCGGGAAAGCTCAAGACAGCGGGCCCAGGAGAAGCATCTCGAAGAGCTGGCGAGGAGATTCGCGGGCGAGCAGGGCAGAGAGAGCCCAGATAGGAATATGTACATCTGAGGGAACGGGGGAATCGAAAAGATTTTTCACGCTCCTCTGGGAGCCCCGCATCCGGAATGGGGCCGTGGGGTAGCCTGGTCCATTTCCTCAGGACATCCTTCGAGGTTCGGGACCTCGGAACTCCGGTTCAAAATGGCTGTGGCCATGAAAATCCGGGCGGCCCCATCATCCGTGTGAGAGTGAGACCTCTTTCCTAGCTCTGCACCGATAGAACCCGTTCAAAGCTTCCGCTATGTCGTTCGCCACCCGCTTGGCTGAGTTCCTCTGCTTCCGGTTCGGAAAGATCACGTCAACGTAGCAGCCGAGATCGTAGAAAAGGGAAGTGTACAGCCTTATGAAGCCGAGTCCCGGCACGAAGAATATCACCCACTCAGTGTCGGGCAGGGGCTCATAGTCGGCGAGTTCCAAGAGGTAACATTCGGGGTAGGTTGCGGAGATCGTGTTTATCAGGATCGGAAGATCGTTGTAGATCCGGTCGAAGCCTACGTGCTGCTCAACGGGAACCCGGACTCTGTAGGTCTTGGGGATCTCCCTTGACTCCTTCAGCCGGTCGACGTACTCATCGTACACAGGTCCGGGGCGGATGCCGAGGTCGTTGCAGATCTCGTACAGCATGCGGTCCCCTTTCTGGAAGGCTTCCAGGGCCCGTTCCAGCTCATAATTGTCAGGATCATGAAGTTGCACGGTGACACCGAGAGCTAGGCGCGTGAAAGGATACAAGACTATATCGTGGCTTCCGGCGAAAGCGATTGCGACCGGTTACTCTAGCTCCCCGGCGCGGGCGGGGCTCCAGGCTGGGCCGTTCCAGCCGCCTCGGCGGCTTCCCTGGCCTTCTTCTCTTCCTCAAGCCGCTTCAGGGCCTTCTCCTTGCGCTCCTTCTCATACTCCTCGTACAGCTTCATATACTCGGCCGCCTTGTCCTTGAAGCCGAACTTCTCCAGGACCTGGGCTATCTCCTTGTAGTACCATTTCTCCTTCTTGGACTGCTCCATGCAGTATTCGAGGTAGTACTTCATGCACTTGACGGCCTGCTCTTTCTGCCCGGCGTTCTCAAAACCCTTGGCAGCGTCCTCCCACCAGATGCCCTCGTCCTGCACCGCTTCCTTGGCATAGTACTTGGCTGACTCCAGCCACGCGGCCTTGCTCTTGTCCTCGTCGCCGGCTTTCCTCCAGCTCTCAGCCGCGTTCTCCCAGTACCAGGGCTCCTCCTTGGCATATTCCTCGTAGCATCTGGCGGCCTCGGCGAATTTGTTGGCCTTTTCCCAAGCCTCGGCGGCGTCCTTCCAGTACATGGTGTCTTCCTTGGCGGCCTTCTCCTTGTTCTGGGCCACTTTCTCCCAGTTCTGGAGCTCTTCCCATGCCCAAGCTGCGGAGTCATGCCAGCCGAGGCTCTCGTAACAGCGAGCGGCCCCCTCGTATTTCTTCTTCCTCCAGTACTTGTGTGCGGCTTCCTTGAGTTTGCCCTCTTTCTCGAGAGATTCGGGGGATTTGAATGCGTCGACAAATGCCATTTGCCTCTACTCCTTCGCGATGGGCATGAGCCTGTCGAACAGGGCCTCCCTCAGGATTAAAATCTTTTGCGTGAAGAGCCTCCTCGGTACGCGGCCTCACGAAGCCTGGGAGCAGCGGGCCTGGATCACGTCAGCAATTCTTGACGCGGCGGTTCCATCCCCGAACGGGGACCTATGCGGCAGCCCCTCCGGATCGATCCCCTTTATGGCGTCCCGGATCCTCCTGAGGTCAAGGCCCACCACCGTGGAGAAGCCCGCGTCCACCGCCTCCGGCCGCTCGGTTGAAAGCCTAGTGACTATCACGGGCTTGCGGATCCGGGGATGGGTGGCCTCCTCCTGGACTCCGCCCGAGTCGGTCAAGATGTATTCGCACCGCTGCATGGCGGCTAGGAAGTCGAAGTACGGCAGAGGCTCCGTAAGCAGTATCCTGGGATCGGTCTTTAGGTCTTCGTAGAGCCCCATGGAGATCAGTCTGGACACCGTTCTGGGATGGGTGGGGAAGACGACGGGAAGGGGAACCACTTCACGGAGTATGTGAACCATCTTGCGCAGTGTGGCCGGATCATCCACATTCTCGGCGCGGTGTACTGTGACCAGAACGAACCGGTCAAACGGAATCCTTTCGTTCACCCGGGACTCGCTCAGTGCCCTGTCAAGATAGATGTCCAGAGCATCTATGATGGTGTTGCCCGTCACGTACGTGGTGCCCCAGACGTCCTCCCTCTTCAGGTTGGCTGCACTGGCTTGGGTCGGCGCAAACAGGTGGGTTGAAAGGTGGTCCACCACGCGCCTATTATGTTCCTCGGACATCCGCAGGTCCCGGCTTCTCAACCCCGCCTCGACGTGCCCAACCGGGATTCCGAGCTTTGCAGCCGTTATTCCGCCCCCGAGCACCGTGTTCGTATCCCCCTCGACCAAGACAACCTCGGGGCGAAGTTCGCTCATGATCGGCTCCAGAGCAAGCAGGACCCTGGCCGTCTGTTCAGCCTGTGTCCCAGATCTGACGTTAAGATGATGGTCGGGCCTGGGGAGCTCAAGCTGCTCAAAGAAGCTGCCTGACAGGGTCTGATCGTAGTGCTGATCCGTGTGAACCAGGGTGAACTCTCTGCCTCTGGCCGAGAACTCCCGCATGATTGGAGCCATCTTGATTATCTCAGGCCGCGTACCCACGATCAGCATTGGGGGCATAGGACGGGGCTGCGATGTGATTGGGCTCTAATATCTGTTGCCATCGTCCATCGTCCATCGCCCTGCTCCCGTGGCTGGTCGCACATTGGACGCCGAACGTGGAATGGGAACTCATTCGAGGAACCGGGTCCTGATCTCTTGGAGGACCTTGGTCCATGTCTTTATGTACCGCATTGAGCGGAATCTGGAGAAGGTCTGCGTGTGGGAGAGGACCCATCTGAGATCCTCGTCGGCGAGTTCGATAGGATCGGGCGATCTCAAGAGGGACCTCGCCTCTGTCTCCTTGACAATGAGGTTGTGTTCGAAGATGTCCAGATCGGGCATCGAGCCAATTCCGTCCAGATTGCCCCCGTTCATGTTCCTCGAGCAAGCGGCGCAGAATGAGTTGAAGCACCCCATCTCCGATAAAGTTCTGTAGAACACCACGGCAGTGACCGGATCCAGCTTCTGATGGAGTTCGGGTATGTAGTACCTGCACCTCGGCCTGAACTCCAGGGGCGGTGCGATGGATAGGTCTCTCTTTTCGTAGAAGCAGGGGCCGTTGCTGAAGGATCTACCCGTCAGGAGGCAGAGGAACATCGAAAGATAGCCCGCGTAGAGGAGAAGCGAAGATTCAGGAAGCCTCTTGAGGAGGGTGTACAGGCCCACAAGCTCTCCGACGGACGCACGTGTTTCGTCCAGGCCTACGGGCCAGATTGCGCAGGCGTCCGCGGAAGGGCCAAGGAAGATATCGCAGATACGATCCAGTTCCCTCCGGTCCTCCAGCAGTTCGTGGTCAAAGGCAATCGGCAGAAGGACGGGCAGGTTTTCGGCCATGCCGACCGTGAGACGGTGAAATGCCAGATTGATCTTGACCCATCGATCCCGGGCGCTGCGGAGTGCGAAGTAGGGAGGGAGAAGGGCCGAGGGTCGAGCGATTTTCTCCATGTGTATGACTCCGGCGGCCGTCGACTCCAGAGTCGGGGGACGGAAATCCTCGGGAGTGACGGGTTGAAGTCTGGAGAACTTCGTCAAGACAGGTTCTCCGTGGGATGCTGCCAAGTTCAGGTAGCTGGACCGTATCCTCTCAGTGCGTGGGTCGACAGCCATCCGAGGGGAGGCCTGAAAAGCCGGGGTCCTAGGATCCACCGCGAAGATCCTTCCCCTGAAGGCTCTGAGGAGGGAGCGTCTTCTGAGGAGGAAGTGTCCACCCTCAACGATCATGCCATCCGCGAATCGTGTGTAGAGGCGCGGCTCCCCCGAGAGCATGCTGAAGGTCGGCCTCAAGAACCAGTGTGGATGGTCTTCCTGGGACTTCACCCAGGTGGGTCAGTTCGCAAAGGAAGAACAAGATGACCTAGGGTTGAGTGAAAAGACATAAGTCTGTCTTCCTGACGGTGAAGCAGGATGGGATAGTGAGGTGCGACATTGAAGCCTAGGGAGAGGTTCTTGAGGGGTTGCAGGGAAGGCGAACCGGACGAGCTTTCGGTGGCTCCCTTCCTCAAAGCAACTGCCTGCGAGGTTGCTGGTGTATCGATCAAGAGCTATTGCGAGACGGGCGAGTCCATGGCGAGGGCCCAGATGGAGTCGGCAAAGCTCTTCGGCGTTGACTCAGTCAATGCCGCGAGCGACGTCCTCATCGAAGCTGAGACGATGGGGAGCAGGTCCAACCGACCCGAGAACGAGTTCCCCAGGCTCGAGGTACCCGCCCTGGATATCATGGCGGTGGACGAACTGCCGATGCCGGATGTGAGAAACGACGGCAGGTTCCCGGTCAAGATAGAAGCCGTAAGGGCGATGTCCCAAGGGGATTACGCGGTGATCGCCTGGGTGATGAGTGCCTTCCAGCTCGCCGCTCAGCTGAGAGGATTCAAAGGGATGATCGTCGATCTGATGAGAGGGGACAGGGATGTGAGGCCCTTGCTAGATAGATGCCTCAAAGTCAGCAGCGATTTCGCCCGCGTGCTCGTTGAGGAGGGCGCGGATGTGATCGCCATAGGGAACGCATCGTCGTCCATGGATGTTCTCTCCCCCGGAACCTACATCGGCAAGTTGGCTGCATATGACAGGAAGCTGGCTGAGAGCATACGGAAGACCGGGGCGCTCGTGCAGATGCACATATGCGGCAACATCACACCGATCCTGGGCGAGCTAGATCGCTTGGTCGACGTAGTGGATGTGGATCACAAGGTGGGCATCTTCGACGCGATATCGGGTTTGAAAAAGGCGGTTCTAAAGGGAAACTTGGATCCTTCCGTCCTTCGCTTTTGCACCGCCGAGGACGTCAGACTCCGAACCAAGGTCGTTGTTGATGCGGTTAGAAGCTCAGAGCGCAAGGGGCTCTTCATCTTCTCGACCGGGTGTGAGGTCCCTCCCAAGACGCCGCATGCAGCGATAAAGGCCATGGTGGCAGCAGCCAGAGAGGCTTGGGGCGGGGCGAGGTAGGAAGATTTTCATCCATCCGTCCCCGATCGAAGACGGTCTCCATGAGATTCTCGGTATGCAATGAGATGTTCCAAGGCTGGAAGCTTCGCGACGTGATGGAGTACTCCAAATCGGCGGGCTATGATGGCGTCGAGATCGCGCCGTTTACATTGGCCGACAGCGTGGTACAGCTCTCGCCCCAAGAGAGGCGCGAGATACGGGAGAATGCGGAATCAGTCGGCTTGGAGGTAGTGGGCCTACACTGGCTTCTGGTGAAGCCTGAGGGCCTGTACATAAACCATCCCGACAAAGCTCTGAGGGACCGGACTTCACGCTATCTCCAGGAGCTGATCAGGTTCTGCGGGGACATCGGCGGGCACATGATGGTCGTCGGTTCGCCCAAGCAGAGAAACATGGTTGAGGGTGTGGCGTATTCCGAAGCTTGGAAGCTGGCCAAAGAGGTTTTCGGCCAGTGCCTGGTCGTGGCCGAGGAGAGGGGCGTGACCCTCTGCGTCGAGCCGCTCTCACCCGAGGAAACCAACTTCATAAACACAGCCGGGGAGGCGATCCAGATGGCCAGGGAGATGGATAGTCCCAACTTCAGAATCATACTGGACGTGAAGGCCATGAGCAGCGAGGGGAAGGACATACCTTCCATAGTGCGCAGTGCCAGGGGGTGGGTGGCCCACGTTCACGCAAACGATGCAAACAAGCGGGGCCCTGGCTTCGGATGCACCGACTTCGTTCCGATTGCCCGGGCCCTTCGGGACATCGGATACGACAATTACGTGTCGGTCGAGGTCTTCGACTTCTCACCCGATCCGAAGACGATCGCCGCCAGGAGCATAGAGTACTTGAGGAAGGCCTTTTCCTAGAAGCTGCCGAGCAGCCTGCCCACCCGAGCCTCAACCAGTCTCCTGCCCGCCTGGACATTGCAGGAGGTGGTCGGTCGGGTCGGAACGAGCACCACAGATCCTCTGCCGATGTCGACCAGGCCTACCCTGGCACGACGAAAGCCATCAAGGTTCACCCGCCGGCTCGCCCTGCCCAGGAAGAGGAGCACCTCATCCGCGAAGATCCTGTATCTGCAGGCTTGCGCTAGGCCCGACCCCCAGTCAGCAACCTTGAGTTCCACAGCGATGAGATGTCCGAGGCCCGGGCAAACAGCCGGGGAAGGGAGGACGAGGTCCTTGCGATTCTCGATCAGGCCCCGCTCCTCCAGATGGCCAAGTAGCCTTTCCAGGCCCCGCATGCTGATGCCGAGACGACGGCTCAGGTCGCACACCCTGCTTGATCCCTTCGATTCCAGCAGTGAGATCAGGGACAACGCAGCTCTCTCGGTTGGAAGGAACGGGGTCGGGACGCTCGGGTTCGGCCTGAGGGCTACTAGGTCGGGACGGCCCCAGGGCGAGGGCACCTCCTCCAGTATGCAGGGGTCCTGGTATCCCAAGCTCTCTGACAGAAACCTGCGCGCCTTGGGTAGCAGGGCACGTTCCCCCATCGGGCCCGCCATGTGCCTAGCGGCAGGTGGCCTCCTAAATATCTTTGTTCCAAGTCGCCGGGTTGAAAGGCTTGAAAGCGGTTTTGTAGCCGACCCTTGCATTGGTTATTTAAGGCAGTGCCCTAGCTCTGTCCATGCAGGCTGTTGTTCTTTGCGGGGGGGAGGGGGTTCGCCTCAGACCTTTGACTTTCTACTTCCAGAAGACGATGGTCCCGGTCGGCCCCAAGGAGAAGCCCCTTCTGGAGTACGTCGTCAGGCTGCTGACCCACCATGGGTTCGACGATATCGTTATGCTGATCAATTACCGGGCGAACCAGATCACGAACTACTTCAACGAGGGTCCCAGGTTCAACGCCAAGTTCAGGTTCGTTCAAGACACTAAGGATGTGAGCGGGACCGCGGGCGCGCTTCTGCACGCTCGGGACATGCTCGAGGAAGACTTCGTGGTCTACTACGGAGACATCCTGAGCGCCGTGCACCTAGGCAGGCTCTGGGACGATCATAAGCGATCAAGGGCAGCCTGCACGGTGGCGCTCGCCTCGGATTTCCCCGTCAGGGTGGGGGTCGCCGACTTGATGCCGGACAGCTCCGTGAAGGGCTTCGTGGAGAAACCCATGCTCGGGCGACCGGTATCGATCGGGATCTTCTGCGTGAATCGAAGGATCATGAACGTCGTCGAGGATATAGAGAAGGAGAGGCGGGCGAAAGGTGCCAAGCTGAGCATAGACCTTACCGGTGACGTGATCCCGGCCCTCATCGCCAAGGGCGAGTCAGTCCGGGGGCACATCACCGAGTCGTTCTGGTACGACGTCGGCAGCCTGGAGAGATACGAGAAACTCGAGAACAACATCGTTGACAAGGAGCTTTCCTTCCTCTTCCGGTGATCATCCCGCATCCGGACCGGGAGGCGGCTTCTTCGCGTCCCGGAAGGCCTTCTCGACTTCCTCGTCCAGAAGCGCGAGTATTCTCTCCCTGGCACCAAGGTAGTCATCGTCCGTGTAGCTCCTCGGGCGGGGAAGGTCGATCTGCACGATGCCTTTGACCCTGGAGGGGCGTACGGTCAGGACGACAACCACATCGGCTAAGTAGGTGGCCTCCACAACGCTATGGGTAACGTACAGCACGGTCTTTCTGCTCTTCGCCCACACTCTGAGAAGCTCCGTCTGCATCAGCTTTTTGGTCTGGGCGTCCAGGGAGCCGAAGGGCTCGTCCATCAGGAGCACCTCTGGATCGTAGGCCATTGCCCGTGCTATCCCGACCCTCTGCTTCATCCCGCCTGACAGCGTGTGGGGATATGCCCCTTCAAAGCCGGAGAGGCCTATCATCTTGACGTATTCCTCCGCCCTCTGTCTTGCCAGCTTCTTGTCCACGCCCTGGATCTCGAGGCCGAAACTCACGTTGTCCAGTACGTTCTTCCACGGATAGAGGGCGAACTCCTGGAAGACGAAACCGCGGTCGGGGCCTGGCCCCTCTATCCTCTTGCCGTTGAGGAGGATCTCCCCTGATGTGGGTTTCTCGAAGCCCGCTGCCAGGTAGAGAAGAGTCGACTTGCCACAGCCGGAGGGCCCCACGATGACGCAGAACTGGTTCTCCTTGACCGAGAAGCTCACATCCTCAATCGCGAGCACTCTGTTTGGTCCCGCCCCAAACTCCTTTCTCACGTGGCGGGCCTCGATCTTGGAGCGCGATCCTACTGGTTCTTCATCGTGCCCCATTTCAACACCGTCCTTTTCTCCAGAGAGCCCACCAGGAGGTTCTCCATGGCGTACCCGGTCACCATTATGACGAAGAGGCCTGCGAACATCACATCCACCGCAGCGAATCTCCTTGCAGCGAACACTAGGTATCCCAGTCCCCAGTCGGCGGATGCCAGCATCTCGGCACCGACCAATGCCCTCCATGAGTACCCCACGGCAAGCCTGAGCCCCGCCAGGACCGAGACCATGGAGCCTGGGACCAGAACCCTGGTGAAGAGATCAAATCTCGATGCTCCCATCGTCCTAGCCGCCCGCATGAGGTCTCTGTCGATTGCCCGCACACCGCTGGCGGTGTTGTAGGCGATGCTGAAGAATCCTCCCAGGAAGATGGCCACAATGATGGTCTGGTCGCCCAGACCCCAGAGGATGAGGAGGATCGGGACCCAAGCCATCGTGGGAACCGGGAGGAGGAGGGAGAAGAGGGGACCCAGGAGGAAGTTGACCTGCCTGTACGTGCCCATGACCAGACCAACCGGTATGCCGAAGCCCACGGCCAGGCCTAATCCCGCTGCGACCCTGATTAGGCTACGGCCAAGATGCATGGCCAATATCGGCCAACCGTTCCGGGTTCTGGTCAGTAGGGAACTCAGTGCCCCTGCGACGTCAAGCGGTGAGGGTAGAACCCTTATGAGCTGTGCCTCGACAACCAGCTGCCACAGGATCACTATGGATGCCAGCGGTAGCAGGAAGAGGATCGGGCCCTTCAACCTCCCCAAACACCTGATCCTAGGCAAGATCGGTCACCATCCCCCATCTCTCGATGGTTCTCGCTTCGATGGATCCGAAGGCCGCCTTCTCAACAAAGGCGTAGATGATTGCCATGACGATTATCCCGGCGTAGATGATATCGGTTCGGATGTACTCCTTTGCGTCAAAGATCATGTATCCCAGTCCCCATAGCGCGGAGGCAATCATCTCGACCGCTATGAGCGTCCTCCACCCCCTCGCAAGGCCCAGCTTCAGCCCTGTGAGGACGTAGGGCGCGCTGGAGGGAAGCAGTACTCTGAAGAAAAGCGAGCCCCTTCCAGCCCCCATGATCCTGGCTGCCCATAGCACCTCCTTCTTGATGCTTCTTACGCCCGCAGCGGTGTTGTAGACTACCGGGAATATGGTCGCGATGAAGGTGACCGCGATCAGCGTGGGGTCCCCGAAGCCCAGAACGAGCACCAATATCGGTGCCCACGTGATGCCGGGAACCGGCATTAAGACGCTGATGATCGGACCGAAGTATGCATTGATGTATCTGTTATTACCCATGGCGAGTCCGAGGGCGAGGCCAGCCATCGCTGCGGCCGCGAAGCCTAGAAGGAGGCGGTAGAGACTGGTGAAGATGTGCTTCAGAAGGAGGGAGCTCCCCGCCTGGGTTCTGGAGCTGAAGAGGAGGGCAAGCCTCGGCAAGACCTTGGATGGGGGAGGGAACAGGACGGGTCTAACCAGGCCCGTCCGCGAGAGTAGCTCCCACAGAACCAGGAAGAAGAGCAGGGGCAAGATGAAGGAGCCCGCGCTGTGAAGGTACCTGCGGGCCCTTCGGGACTCCAAATCTCAGCCCTTTTTCTTGATCTTCTCGTAGAGCTTCTGGGCTTCTTCTAGGTAGCTGGTGTCCCATGATATGGTTGGCACCGATTCGATCTTGCCCTGGGATTTGAGAAACTCCGCGGTCTCCGTGATCGCGTCTATGATGGTCTGGTTGAAGTCTATGCGGTAGTCAATCCGGGCGAAGACTTTTCTGAACGCCTCGATGGTGACGTTCAACCCCCTTTGGTTGGCGGCTTCTAGAGCCATCTGGGCGGCTCTCTCGGGGTCGTTCTCTATGATGCTCGCCTTCTCTATGTGGGCCGCCAAGAATCTTACCACAGCTTCCCTGTTCTCCTCGGCGAACTTCCGAGTCGTGTGAATGGAGGCCGGCACAAGACCAACATCGCCATAGGTTCGCAGAATCCTGCCGATGCCATTGGTCTCCGCGATTGCGGGGGTGAACTCCCATGCATGGAAGGCCTCGATGGTTCCCTGCTGGAGATAGGCTATCATGTCCTCAACGTTGATGTTGACCCACTGATAGTCCTCCCAGTTGAGGCCTTCTCTGTCAAAGAACTTCCTCAGAACGCCTTCCGCCCCGGTGCCGAGCTTGATGCCGATCTTCTTGCCCTTCAGGTCCTGCCATGACTGGTAGGGGCTGGCAACTTTGACGATGGTTGAGTAGCGGTTGCCACGCTCCACCGTGCCTATGATCAGGATCTCATCAGGCATGACGGTGAAGAGGGCGACCGTCCGAGTGTCGGCGCCGCAATTGATGTCAACTGTTCCCGAGATGAGGGCATCGTTGCTCTCGCCGGCCGAGCTGAAGATCTTGTGGTCGACCTCGATGCCGTACTTGTCCCACAGCTCTGCCCCGAGGCCGTAGAGGAGGAACTCGTCAGGATAGTATTGTCCCCCGTACTTGATCTTGGTAAGGTTCAGTTCCTGGCCCCCGCGGGTGAGGAGAACCGCTGCCACGACTAAGATTGCCGCCAGTATCACGATGGTTGCGAGAATCTTGGTCTTCATTTCCGTCACCAGCTGGGTCAAGTCGACGGGGCCTTAAAAGGTTTGGTCATAAAGGCATAATGTGTTCCTCCAAAGGAAAACCCTTAATAGCTTTGGACGGCTCCTGTTCCCTAGAAGGCAAGAAATGGACGCGGAAGGAGTTCTCCGGGCTTCGATGGAATCGACTGCCAAGATGGTTGAGGCCGTCAGAGCTTTTCTAGTCGAGAGGAACATCTCGGCCAAGGAGTTCTGCGAAAAGTCGGGAATGCCGCCGAACACCCTCTACAAGATACTCAGCCTCAAACGCGAGGATTTCATGCTCTCAAATCTCAGAAAGCTGGTCCGCTCCATGGAGAACATCGACCGGGCCGGACGGGGAAGCATCGGGATCATAACTGCAAGAGGGGCCCTGGACACACTGCAGCGGGAGATGAGACCGGAGGGCCGCGACGAACTTCTGATGATAAGGGAGTATCCCGCGCTGACGATCGAGGAGGAGATCATCCAGGGCATAAGGGCGGAGAGGGAGAAGATGAAGGGGATCATCTGTGGGCCGATCGCAGCCAACACCCTGGAGAAGGTCGTCAGGATACCGGTTGTAGCCCTTCAGTTCAAGGAGGATGCTTTGATCGAAGCGATCTCAAAGCTCGCAAAGAAGATCTAATATGGGGCGATCACACAGATATCCGGAGAGAGTCCCATAGGTCTGGCGGAGTACCCGGATGAGATGGCTATTTCTGCTTGCATGGGCGGTCCTCACGGCATCTGGGAGTCTTGTAGCATGTGCAGGGCCGAGGGTCACGCTTCAGATCTACGAGGTCAAGTTCGACTCCTTCGGGAGCGTCGATCTGGTACATAGGGTAATCTGCGAGACTGAGCCGGGATGGAGCGGGGAGATCGTATTCACCTATCCCTTTGGGGTGGACAGGTTGTTCGAGGGCCCCGATGACTACCTCGAGTTGGATGAGAAGGTTCGGATCAGGACAGCGGGTTGCAACGTGAGCTCGTCCTTCGACTTCGAAGTCGACAGGGTGGTCGTCACCATCCAGGTTTTCGACGCATCCGAGAGTCTCGAGATGGAGCTTGCGATGCATCTGATCGGCGTTCTGGAGAAGGTGAGGGTCACGTCCCTCCGTCTGCTGACCGGCGGAGGCCAGCGCGCCAGATTCTCGATGGTAACGGCAATCACCAATCTCGGAGTCAATCTGACCAGAGTCCTGGTGCATATCCCCGAGGATCATGTGATATCCAACTACCTGCCGATCCGAGACGTGACCTTGCTGCCCCGGAGCGATGGCCAGTCCATATTCTGGAGTTTCGGGGGAACGAGCGCAGCCGAGGCAAGGGTTTATGTGGAGTTTGGGCCGAAGGGGAAGCTCAGCACGGTCATGATCTTGATAGTGGTTATGGCCATCATGGGAGTCATCCTGGCGGCGCTGAAGGTCTCGCTGACCCTCTACGAGGAATCGATCTCCTTCTGATGCACGGTCAGTCACTGGCACCCGGGGTGGATTCAACGCCGACCACAAATAGCCCGATTGGGCCAACCGGCCGGCAAAGAGGACCAACGGACGGAGTGCGACGGTAAGGTGCCCCGTTCGAGTCTGTGGGCATCCGTTATCCTCAAGGCCTTCATAGTGGACTCCTCCCAAGTATAGGCAGAGGATTCAGACTGCACTTCGATTCGATGAAATGATGGGTGACTGAACCTGAAATGATCCCGGATCCAGCTCGAGACTGGGCGAACTCTGCAGGTAGCGACACGCTAGACTCCCTGTCCACGTCCGCCGTGCAGTGATCTGAGCACCATCGTCCTGACTTCCTCCACAGAGTGCATGCCCTCTTCGACTATCTCGTCGATGATGGCTAGGGAGCGTTCGAACCGATCGGGTCCGACCAGTCTGGAGGTCCCGACCTCTTCGAACTTCCGACGCTTTGAGTCCCAGACATAGATGGGCGCGAAACCTGCTCTGTTGGTTCCGCCCTGATTCTCGTACACAGCACCGATTCTTCTACATGTTCGTTCCTTCTCTCGGTCGACGCGCAGAAACAGGAGTAGGTGGATCTTCGACAGATTCTCCTCGTTGATTCCGGGAACGGATAGCACGTCTTCGATGACGTCTGCATGCAGGTTGGAGACGACTATGTGGTCATCCGCGAGTCTGAGGAAGGCATCCACGTCGGCGCCCCAGATGTAAGCATACCACATGCCTTGACCGATCTCATGGGCGAGAAAGCAGCGTGGAGGGCCTGTCCTCAGTTTCTCGATGACCGCCCGCCCTCGGACCGGGACTATGTCAACGTCGGGGATGAAGTTCAGAAGAGCTGCCATCACCGTTGTCTTGCCGGCTCCCCCCGGCTTTGCGCCAACCAGGAAGGACTTACCTTGGCTTATGGCGCCTAAGAGGTAACCGGCCATCTGCCTGTCAAGGGTTCCGGCCTCAAGCAGATCGGTTACGCTAAGCATCCTGCCGCCCCTCTGGTTACAGCGGTCTATCTCCCTGACGTGGGCCCTGATCCTTTCCTCCATCCTGGGCTCGTGCGGACGGGCCTTTCATATCTGTTTTCGGATCATGCCATGGACAGGATCCGAGGTTGCCTGAGTCAGACTGACGTCTCATGCCAGAGGACCCCGGGGTCCTCGATTCGTGAGGCAGAGCCCCGGTGATCGGGCCATCTGCTCTCCCTGCCTGATCCCTTTGAGGCTACGGGATATCGGGGAAGGTGCCATTACGGGTCTTGATTGAAGCGTTGACAGCCGATTCATGCGGGCCGTTGTCCCTAGTAGTCATGCATGTGGCAATCGGGTGTTGTTGGCCCATGGTTTGTGAACAAGGCGGCCCGGACAGGCCTCTACCTCGCCTCGAAGATCCCCGCGTTTGGGGTGCTTCCCGTCCTCGGCTTCATGTGTCGAACTCTGCCTCAGCGGGGTTGTTGAAAGCAGATGATGGCGGGCCGCTGTGATCGTTCTTCTCGGTATGCGGATCTTCTGGGTTCTCTGGGCAAAACTTATTACTCAAGACACGGGGAGCATGCCAAGATGTCAGGGGTCTTCGACCGGCTTCTAGGTGGCAAGAGCAAGGTACTCAAGAGGCTGTATCTCGAAGGCGAGGTGCTCGACGAGCTTCTGGGGGCAGCGAGATCCTCCTATCCCCGGGAGTTCGGTGCCCTTCTGGAAGGGTCCTTCGAGGGCGATGCGCTGCGGATAGAAGGCTACATTCTGCCCAGGACCCTGACGAGCAGGGATAACGTGGTGATGAACCTGTGGATGCTTCCCTCCACGACCGAAACGATTGGGTCAATTCACAGCCATCCCGGCACGAGCTCGACGCCCTCTGCATCTGATGTGGATTTTTTCCGGCGAAGGGGACTGGTCCACTTCATAATGGCAAGGCCCTACACCCGTCACAGCGTTGCTGCATTTGACAGGATGGGCAGGCAGATAATGTACTCGATCCGATGAAGCAGAAGCAGCATCGAAAGACTTATACGCGGCTATTCGAAGCCTCATCTGAATGACCAAAGCCGTCTTCTTCGATGCGGATGGAACCCTCTGGAGTTCGGCGAGCGGCCTACATCCCGATATTGTGAGAAACAAGCTGATAGACCTATATCTTGTTAACGGGGATATGGTTCAGGTCTTAGAGTACGTCAATCGGGAGCTGCAGTTGGACCCCAAGCTGATTCCGGTGCTGAAGAAGCTGCAGAAGAATGGGGTCAAGAACGCAGTGGTGTCTAACCACATACAGGAGTGTCTGAACGCGGTTCTCGAACACTTCGGGATAAGGCAGTACTTCGACGTGGTCGTCACATCGTCTCTCGTCCAGGCCAAGAAGGAGGAGCTTGTGCCAATCAAGTACGCGATGTTCCAGCTTGGCGTGGGCAAGAAGGACGTGATCCTGATCGGGGACAGCTTCGAACGGGACATCGTGCCTAGCAGGCAGCTAGGCATCGATGCCTACCTGATTCGAACCGACTACAACCTCAACAAGGACTCCAGCTACATCTTCTCCCTTTCTGAAGTCCCGGCCTTGCTTGGCCTGGGCTAGCATTCGGTGGGAGGCAGGTAGTAATATTCGCCTCTGCTCTTCTGCTCCTTGTCCAGTTTGCCGCCTTCTTTGTTTATACGAGGCCTGCCGGTGTGGAAGTCCCTCCTGTAGGTTATCTGCATCTCGCTGAGGAAGCTGTTCATGCCTGTTCTCTTGTCGAGGGGCCCTATGCCATGCCCCCTGACACCTGGCTCGCCCCCGAAGATCATGAGGGTATCGGAGACTATGTCTAGAAACTGTGTGTCATGGTCGACCACCAAGCAACCCTTGTTGCCCTTCTCGACCACATCCCTTATGACGCCGGACAGCACAAGCCTATCCTCGATGTCGATGTGGGCCGTTGGCTCGTCGAGAACCAGCAGCTCCGCGTCTCTGGACAGAGCCTCTGCGATGGCCACCCTCTGCAGCTCCCCGCCGCTCAGTGTCGAGAGGCTGAGATCAAGAAGCCTGGTCACCCCCAAGGGGCGGAGGATCTGGGTCCTGTAAAGGGAGGTGTCATAGCGATCCTGAGCCTGCCTGCGCAACAGCTCGGACACGGATTCATCCTGCCTCACCGTGACGTACTGGGGCTTGTAGCTAACCGTGACCTTCCTCGCGACTCTGCCCTCGTCCGGCTCGATCTCCCCCGCCATCATCCTCACGAAGGTTGACTTGCCTATGGCGTTCGGCCCGAAGACCCCGACCACGGAACCATGGCGGATGGTCGCCCCTTCCACAAGAAGCGAAAACTGCGAATCGAAAGATTTGACCATTCTGCTGAAGGATGTCAGCTCGTCCCCCTCATGGATGGCAATGGGTGAATGGACCTTGAAGCGGACGGGATGTTCCCGGATCCTCAGGTTCTCCTGGGGTAGGAATCCGTCCAGGTAGGTGTTGATTCCCGCCCCCACCGATCTGATGCCTGAGACCAGGCCGTACGCTCCGGGAACCCCGACGAGGAGATGCACGTAATCGCTCATGTAGTCCAACGATGTCATGTCGTGCTCTATCAAGACCACCGACTTGCCCTGAGCTGCAAGGGCCCTGATCATCTTGGACGCATTCAGGCGCTGGTAGATGTCAAGATAGGATGTGGGCTCATCAAAGAAGAAGACGTCAGCCTCCTTGCCAAGGACGGCACCGATTGCCAGGCGCTGGAGTTCCCCTCCGCTGAGGTTCGAGACATCCTTCTCCAGGGCCTCCTGAAAATCGAGGCCGGCAACTATCTCGCTGAAGATGCCCCTCTCATCAGCCTTCTCCAGGAGCTGGCCCGCGCTCCCCGATGCGATCCTGGGTATCTGGCCTATGTGCTGGGGTTTCAGGACGACCCTGCAGGACCCCTCGGATAGCTTCTGAAAATATGTCTGGAGCTCGGAACCCCGGAAGAACTCAGCAACTTGCTGCCAACGCTTGTCCCCGCCCTCAAAGTCTCCTAGGTTGGGCTTCATCTCGCCCGACAGGATTCTGACTGCGGTGGTCTTTCCGATCCCGTTCTGGCCGATGATTCCAACCACCTTCCCCGACCTAGGTATGGGGAGGCCGAAAAGCCTGAACGCGTTCTCGCCGTAGCGGTGGACCGGGTCCTCCTTCGGAGGCTCCAGAAGGTTGATTATGGTGAGTGAACCGAACTGGCACTTGTTCACGCAGATTCCGCAACCCGAGCACAGGGATTCGCTAATGACCGGCTTCCCCGTGTCTTTGTTGATGACGACGGTTTCATCCCCCATACGGACGCCTGGACAGAATCTGAGGCAGATATAGGGGCAATCCTTGCCGCCCTTGCAGCGATCGGGGTCGACGATGGCTATTCTCATTCGGGCGGGGGGAACTGAAGAACTTGAAATATCTCTCCGGCTACGGGAACCGCACCACGGCCGCCGGAAAGATTTAAGATGATCGTTTCCCTGGCTCCGTTATCTGCCCGATCATGAAAGCGCGGGCGGGCACGCTTCTTGATTCTCTGCGCCGTGCGGGGTATGTGTGAGCTTTGTCGGAAGATGAAGAGGAGCGCTCAGCGGAGGCCGAGGAGGAGTTGGGGGAGTCCGAGGCTGTCGAGGAGATCCCCGAGACATACGAAGGCGTGGTCGCCCAGGATGGTGTCTTCATCGCCAGCTCCGGATCGCTGGCCGACCTTGGCTACGGATTCAAGGAGGACGGCGGCGTCCTCCTACCCGACGTGGAGGCCCTTCACCTGATGAGACGGGGGGTTCTTCAGGTCTTGGACCAGGGGCGACTCCTAGCGTTCGAGGAGGTCCTGCGTAGGGGCCTGTCGTCCGAGCCCTCCCTGTTTCTGAAGTATCTTGTCTTCAGGGACATGCGAAGCAAGGGGCGCAGGATAAGGGCGGGCTTGTCCGGCATGCCGTATCTGTGGTTCTACGAGAACCCCTCCAAGCCCTGTTCCCATATGGTGGCGATCTATCCCCGCAACCAGAGCATCCGTCTAGACGAACTCGAGTCATTGCTCACGCTGGGGGGCAGGTTCAAGAAGGGCGTCTACCTGGCCTTGGTCGACGAAGAGGGAGAGGCTTCATACTACGAGGTGAAGAGGTTCACAACGAGGTCGCGAGAGGCTGGGAGCGTTGAAAGAACCGACATCGCACATCTCGTGGGCCCCATGACCGTGGTTTGGGACACGACGGGTGCCCTGAGCCTCTACCGGGAGGGGTACTTCGGCAAGCCGATAGGGCTTAGGAAGCCAAAGTCCATGGACTTCGACAGGCCTATTATGCTGTCCCACAACGAGTCGATATATCTGGCCGAAATGGGCAGGGTCAGACTGGATTCTCAGGAGGGCGAACTGACCTCATCGGCCCTCGCCGAGCTGGCCTCAAGCGAACCTAACTTCAGGGAGAGGCTGATCGTCTACAGGGAGCTGAAGAGCTCGGGGCTGGTGGTGAAATCGGGGATGAAGTTCGGAGTGGACTTCGCGGTGTACGAATATGGCCCGGGTCTGGATCATGCACCCTTCCTGATTCACGTCCATCCAGAGGGATCAAGCATCACACCCACCGAGATAGTTCGGGCCGGAAGACTGGCGGCCAGCGTCAAAAAGAAGTTCATCATCGCCGAGGTTGATGCAGGGTCGGGCAGAGTGAGGATGATCAGCTTCGCCAGGGTCAAGCCCTAGCCTGGTTTAGCCTTCGCAAAGCCTCTGGCCGTCCATCCCTGAGCTTCCCAGCGCTGCAGATCGATGCAGTCTGCCCCGTCAATCACGGTACCTCTTCCCCTGAAAGGTTTGGGCGGATCCAGTTCCCTGAAAATATCGTGTCTCACCAGGAAGACGAGGCAGTCCGCAGTAAGCGCCTCCGGTAGATCGACAAGATTGAGGCCGGGCTCGTGGACCAGCGGATCGCAGATCACGACTTGGAGATCCTCGCCCTCGAGATGGCGCAGAACCTGCTGGGCGACGCTGTTGATGGGATCACGGGTGTTGGCCTTGTAGGACGCGCCCATGATGGCCACCTTGGGCCTTTCCAGTTCGGCGACCTCCCTCAGGATCATGTTGGCAAGATATCTCGGCATGGATTCGTTTACCTGACGGGCGGAGTTGATCATGGTGTTGTGCTTCGTGGCTTGTGCAAGAAAGTACGGAACCACCGGTATGCAGTGGCCGCCGACCCCGGGTCCGGGCTGATGAATGTGGACCCTCGGGTGTCGGTTGGCTAGCTCTATCGCGCGCCATGCGTCCATGCCTTCCCTGTCGCAGAAGAGCGCTATCTCATTGGCGAAGGCGATGTTGATGTCGCGGTATGTGTTCTCGATTATCTTAACCAGCTCGGCCGTCGAGGTGTCGGTGAGGTGGATGTTCCCTTTCACGAATCTTGAGTAGAGGTTCTTCGCGGCGTCAGCGGCAGCCGGGGTGATGCCTCCGATGATTCTATCGCCGTTTCGTAGTTCCTCCAGCATCCTGCCTGACATGATCCGCTCGGGGGCATACGCGACCAGTATGACCCCGGTACTGAGCCCCAACGACCTCAGCAAGGGCAAGACGTGGTCACGCGTCGTGTGTACTGGGACGGTTGACTCTAGAACGATAAGGTTGCCGGATCCGATCACCCCCGCAACCGACCTGAGAGCTCCGTCCAGTGCGTCCAGATCGCATCTGTTGTCTTTGGCGAGCGGGGTGGGCAAGCAGAGGATGAAGACGTCTGCGGGCTCCGGCTCGGTCCGGAGCCTCAACCTGCCCGAGCTGAGGCCCAGCTCTACAAGCTGCCGTAGCCCGGGCTCCGAGGCATCTATCTCTCCGGCGGAGATCGCATCAAGCCTGGCATGATCTATGTCGACTCCAACAACCTCGAAGCCAGCTTCAGCGAGACATGCGGCCGTCGGGAGACCGATCCTTCCCAGCCCGAGGACGGAGACCTTCCTAGGAGCCATTCCCAGCTTGATCCTCCGAAATTCTCTTAAATGTATTGAGGCCACCCTCTCGCCTCCGACGGACGAAGTCCGGAGCAGCCGCTGGGTAGCTGGTAGCTGTGAAAGAGATTAAAGGCGGGCACCAAGGCATGTCTCGATGAATCCGGCGGCGCACTTCCTCTTCGGCGCCCTCCTTGCCTGCATACTCATCAACTTCGGCGTCGAGCTTCCGCGGCGAAGGGGCAGGCACGGATCCTCGCCCCTGGGAAGGTGGAGGATCGCGCTTTTCGTCCTCATTCTGGGCTCGGTGGCAGCTTTTCCCCAGGCTTCGAGGTACTTCGGCGACAGAAAGCTTGACTCCGGTCCCGTGTTCAACCTGTTCCTCTTCCATGACATCCTGAATCAGGCTGGCTACAGACTCAGGTTGGGCGAGGGGATCATGGACCCTCCGGTCACGATGCCTGTCTTGGCCCTTGTGGTCATGATCCTGCTGATGGGCTATCTCCGTTCCTCGCCTTCCCCCGGGTGGCACGCCTTGTGGAGGGATGTGGCATACTTCTCGGTGATCTTGGCATGCCTAGTAGCCGTAAGGTGGGTGGTCTCGGAAAACAGCTACCGGTATATGCCCAAAACCTACGTCTACGTCAATTGGGAACCGTACGTCGTCATACGTGACGATGTGTTTTCGCGGACATGGGTGCCCGTCGTGGGCTTGACTAGGGACAAGGCGCTCGCCGTGGCCCGCGCTTATGAAGCTGTCCAAGCCGCTAATTGGCAGGAACCGGGGGATGCAGCGGTCACCACCTTCCTGCACGGCTCCCAGCTTGGTGTGCAGACGCCCCCGCTGGAGTACCAGTCACTGCTCGTCCTCATCTCGGTTCTGAGGCAGATCCCGGGCCTAGCCCCCCAGGAGGATGTGAATCGCATGATAGCTGCCGGCACCCTTCCCGAGACGGATATCCCTCGCGTCCTGCAACTTGGCATCCCTGTCTCTGCCCTTCTCCTGTGCTTGGCAACTATCTACCCTGCCTTGGGTCTGCGCCGAGAGGGGTAACCGAAAGCCATTTATTAGGTTTGGCCGGCGGGCGGGGCTGGATGAAGGCGATCTCCCAGATCAGGGAAAACCTCTCGCTCTCTCCCCGGGCCCTTCTTGGTTACTCGTACGTCGGGTTTGCCTTGGTCGCATACCTCCTATTTCAGAGGCTGCGGGCGAGCGGCTTGGCGACGGCGTCCGGCCTGGTCTTCGTCGGCATAGCCTCGCTCTTCTTGGCGTACCGGTACCTCTCGGTGGAATACGTCGCTCTTCTGCGGTACAAGGAGCTTCTGTACTTCTTCGTGACGCCGGTGCTGGTCTTCTACTTCCTGATCACGATCGGCTTTGACAAGTACCTCCTGGAGACCTCCTTCGGCAAGGTGTGGCTCGGCAACGTCATGTACCTTTCCAGATCGACTTTGAAGGTGATAGGCCTGCCATTCTCGGGGGTGGGCAACGAGATCATCCTCCAAGCGCCGGATTACCCCTTGCCGGTTACGCTGCTGGTGACGGAGGAGTGCTCGGGAATCCACTCATCGTTTCTGTTCCTGGCGTTCTTTGCCATGATGCTCGTGGATCTACGGGCCAAGCTAAGCTGGAGAATGGGGGCCGTATACTTCGCCATCGGGGCACTGGGCACTTACTC
Organism: Hadarchaeota archaeon (SeqCode); assembly: GCA_964452145.1. Lineage (GTDB taxonomy): Archaea > CAYQAE01 > CAYQAE01 > CAYVLA01 > CAYVLA01 > CAYVLA01. The sequence continues at coordinate 12,480 of CAYVLA010000003.1, read as the reverse complement.
AGCCAACATCATTAGGATCGTGGTGCTCTGCCTGATCACCCACCACATCGGCTTCAGAGCCATGAAGAGCTTCCATGACTACTTCGGATTCGTATTCTTCATTGGGTGGATCTTCGTCTTCTGGTTCTTAGTGTATCATCGCGTTCAGAGGACGGCAGATCCCGCGGAATCGCGGCCCGCCGGGGGGTAGACCTTGGATAGCAGGCTCCTGGTCTTCGCCCTGGTCGCGGGAATCCTAAGCGGAATCAACCTCTTCCTCCACAAAGTGGCCGCTTCGCGTCTGGAGAGGACGGGGCTGGCGGAGGTGTTGAAGACCTCGTATGTCCTATCCCTTGCCAGGAATCCCTACGTGTACCTGGTGCTGGCCATGGGGTTGCTCGTCCTGGCCTTGGATCTCGCCTTCCTATCCAACGAAGTCCCTGCTGTGGTGGGGCTGAATCTCGTAATCATTGTGGGCAACGTGCTGTTCGCCACCTTGTGCGTGGCGGTCCTGAGGGAGAAGGTCGACCTGCGGATCGGCGCCGGGATATTGCTGGGGATTCTTGCAGTGGTGCTCCTTTCGCGGGCCTAGATTGAGAGGCACTGCTTGTAGATCTGCAGCGTCTGTCTGGCCATGATCTGTTGGGATCGGTGGGAGACCACATAGTCCCTGCCTCTGCGCCCTAGCATCCTCCGCAATCCGGGATCACAAATCAGCCGGTCAACGGACCGTGCTATCGCACCGGCATCCGCGGGGGCAACCATCACGCTCCTATCAGGGCTGGCGACCTCGTCTATCCCAGGGATGTTCGTGACGATGCAGGGCTTTCCCATCGCCATCGCCTCGAGGAGGGATATGCTTGACGCCTCCACCAGGCTGGGGACGACGACCACATCGGCTGCCGCGAGCACCCCGGGCAGCTTTCTGTTTGGGACGGGGCCGAGAAACCTCACCCGTCCAGACACGCCAAGTTCCCCCGTTAGGCGCTCGAGCTGGGCTCTCTGAGGGCCGTCCCCGACGATGACGAAGTCGCAGGCGGACTCCACCTGGGAACAGGCCTCCACGAAGTATCTCACCCCGTTCTTGGGGACCAGCCTCCTCACCGTCATGACCACTGGCTTGTCGGAGAGCTCCATCGGCACCACGTCGGGAGCGAATCTCTCGGTGTCCACGCCGTTGAGAATGACGTGTATTCTGTCGCCCCGTCCGCTCCACGTCTTGACTTTCTCGGCGAAGTCGGTCGCGGTGTGGATCTGTCCGTCGCACTCCTTTGCCAGAAACGTTGCCAGATGGCGTTCTGCTAATCGGTAGGCGGCCGATTTCGGGCCCGATCCGGTGATCTCCCTCCAGTGGTCATAGTAGGATCCGTGGATCGTGTTCACTGCGCGTCCGCCTGTGAGCTTGGAGAGGGCCAGAGCTGCAAGGCCCGAGGCATAGACGTGTCCGTGGTACAGGTCGGCCCCCAGACTTGGGCCGCTTCTCATGAATGCCGGGAGCGAGGAGAGCTGGCGATAGTTGGTGAGATTCGTGGGATTCCAGGATCTAGCCACCAGCCCCAGAAAATCGGATCTGACCAGGCTGAACCCGTTCATCTCGGTTCTGGGCTTGGCTCCCGGGATCATCCCGGTGAGGAGGGTGACCTCGTGGTCCTTGGCCAACTCCCCCGCAAGGCCCAGGATGTGGGACTCTATGCCCCCCAGGAAGCCCCCGTCGTCTGTGGGTCCCAGCTCATAGACCAATGTCAGTTTGATGGACTCCAAGCCCTCCAGATCTCCCCTAGAGTCACCGTCTTTGCCCGATCCCTTGCCGCTCCAAGCACCAAGCTGAGCAGATCGGGCCTGCACAGAGCCTCGTACGATGGGTGGATGTACATAACCGTCAGCGAGTTGTGATCCACGGCATCGATGATGGTCGAGCATATCCTTTCATCCTCAATGCCCCGGGCCACCATGTCCTCCGGGAGGGGAACGTTCACCGGGATCTGAAGCACACGGCGTCCCTTGGTGAAGGGGATGCAGTCCCCCTCGATGAAGAAGTCGCTCGCATACCTGAAGCCAAGCTTCTCCTCGGCCTCCAGAACGGCTTCGGTGACCATGAAGGACGGGGAGGCGAATGCCTCAGGAGGTCGATCCATGATCCTACCGAAGGCGTCCATGCCCCGCACGATCATCTCCTCCACCTGCAAAGGACTCGCCGTGGCGACCTTCCTCACCCATTCGACGTGGTCGTAGCAGTGTAGTTGGAGCTCATGACCCTTCGCCTCTATCTCCCTGAATCTCTCTGCATGTCTGCCGAAGTCCCTTCCGAACAAGGACGCCGCTATCTCCCGTGGGCCGTACTTCCTCAAAGGGCAGACAGCCATGTGCCTTGTAAGCCGCGGCGAGCGCATGAACGCCCTAGCCGCGGTGTCCCTTCCCACCGTCGCGAAAAACGTCGCCTTGACGCCGGCCTTCAGGCAGATGTCCAGAAGCGGGGGCACGCCGTCGATCAGATCCCTCACCGTGTCGATGTCCACCCTGAGGGCGAATCTCTTCTCGTCGTGCACCTCGAGTCAACCTCCTATGGCCAGTCCTTCCTGGCCACGTACAGGATCTGGTTGTTCCCGTCGTCGAAGATGACGTCCTCAAAGCGATTCAGCCGGGGCCTATCGATCTTCTTGAACAGGACGGTGTCAACGAACCCGACCGAGTACATGTCCGAATACAGGAATAAGTGAGTGAGCGGACGGTCGGTCATCTCGACCTGGGTCCGGAGTCGGTTGATCAGGTACTTCTCCATCCGGATTAGGTAGACATACGTGGTCAGCTGGTCTCCATCCTCCCCCGTGATGTACAGCAGTAGTCGGCGCCCCCTTTCGTCCGATCCCACCAGATTCCCTCTGAGGCTGGACTCGTTTGCCACCAAGGCTGCCCGGATCTCTCTCGGGTGGTAGAGATCCTTTCTCTCGTAGTCTTGGGACAGAAATCCCATGTGTGATGCCATACCTATGTTGCATGCCAGAATGATGATGAGCATCCCCACGACCAGTCTGCGACTCCTGCTGGCCCCGTCCGACTGGAATCTCTTGTATCCGTACACCACGGCGACGCCCGCCATGACTGCGGCAAGCTGGTATCCGTAGGCGATGTTGCGGAACAGAAGGATGTACCCGAAGACGTCCCTCTTGACGACGCCGTAGAAAACGAAGGGCATCACCGCCGAGATCCAAGCCAGGAAGAAGGACTGCTGTGAATCGGGCAGGAGCGAAACGGGGAAGATCGATAGGACCGCGAGGGCCAGAAGGACGAGGTGGGGCCCGAGCATGGGTAGTACCTGCTCCCAGGGTGCATACGAGAACAGGCCCGCCCTATGCGCTAGGATGGGGAAGGCCACCATGCCTGCCGCGAACGTCAGGGTTAGGACCCTCCGGTGCCGATCCATGAAGGTCGATGATAGCAGAAGCTTGCCCAGGCCGATGGTTACGAAGAAGAGCGAGAGGATAAGGAGAGCATCCTGGAAGGGGATCTTGGTCTCATACCTGCCAAGGGTGAAGCCGACGACCAGGTAACTGGCCAGCACCGCCGAGAGGAATATCGCATCTCTCCTTGCCTCCAGTCGATCCAGATTTCCTTTGGAGTACCTCCCCAAGTTAACCAAGGCCAGGTATCCGCACAGGATCAGGATCAAGTAGATGGCAGTGAGGTGGTGAGTGAGGATCAGCGCCACCGATGCCAGAAAGGCGATGGCCTCCGATTTGACGGAGCGCACTTGGCGGCAGAGGTAGAAGACGAAGAGCGAGAAGAGAAGAAGCTGCAGGGCAAGTGCCTCCTTGGTGAGGGCGGCGGTCCGGTTGGAGTAGAATCCGGCAAAGGCGAGCACCAGGGCTGCGACGGAGGCAACGATGGCGCTTCCGGAGAGTCGCCTTGCCAGGACGAAGACGAACAGTAGCCCCAGACCCGAGATTAGAGGTGTGATGAACCGGGCGGGGGCCAGTTCCTGACCCGTCAGCCTCTGCACGAAGAGGAGCACCATGTTCAACCCCGGAAGCGCGGCCACGGTCTGCAGCTCCCTGGATTCATAGTCGAGGCGCAGATGGTGATCCGTGCCCAGGTCGTGGACGGCCTTCAGATGGAGCCATGAGTCCGGGTCGAAGGGTTGCTCGGAAATCACGGTCGGGTAGAGGCGCATGAGACACCCTGCCGCGATCACCAGAACCAGGAAGGCGGCCAAGGTCCTCAACGGAAAGGCCTTTGTGGTCTCCAGGTAGATCGGCGTCTGCTCCTTTGGGGCGGGAGGAACGAGGGTTCTGACGGACTCCACAGGCGTGAAGGTGAACAACCTGCTGAGGGCAACTAGGCCTCCGAAGAGGCTTATGACGATCGAGGCGGAAATGGTTGCGGCCAATATGAGCAGGTTCAGGGTCGGCCTGAGGGTGACCCATGCGAGACTGGCTCCCATCCTGGAGAAGGCCACCATGAGAAGGTACGAGATGCCGCACCCCATGAGCCCGGCCAGGAAGCCCATCAGGGCCGTAAGGGAGCCGACCAGCAGGGTGATGTACTTCTTGCTGCCTCCGAGGGTTCTGAGGATTCCTATCTCCCTCTTGCTCCTGTAAATCGACGTGTAGACTATGTTGCCGATGCCCGCGACGGTGGCCAGGAAGGTCATGAAGAGAATGCCGTTTATGCTTGCGATGATCTTGCCCGCCCCTTGTCTGGCCATGTCCTCCGAGAATCCGGCAGGCCCGGCGACGTCCAGGTTGACCCTGGGATCCCTAACTGCCACTTGGCCTCCCCACTCCAGAAGCTTCACACGAATCGAGAGGTTGCCCACCGGGGGATACCGGGCATAGTTGCCAGACTGATCGAAGGCCTCCAGGTAGGCGGTGATAACACCTCCTGGTCGAAGGGCCCCCGAGCTGAACTCGTCGTCGAAGGTGGGTCGACCTATCTCTCTGAAGTAAGGACGGTGCACACCGTCGACGAGAAGCTGCAGCGTGAGGTTCTTCAGGAGATGGTTGTCCGCCGCGCCAAGGGCGAACGAGACGGTCTGGAGCTCGTTCGGCTCCAGGGGCTCGGCCGCGAGCCTCAGGGTCGGCGGCGTTATGTCCAGCACCTTGAATGTGAGATAGGGTTCGAAGGCTTCCTGGCCAAGCCCGCCCAGGCTCTCCTTCGCGGCCCTGATCTCCTGTGGCACGGAGGGAAAGATCGCCCGGTTCCCCGATCTGTCGTATGCCTCGACCTTGTACCTCACATCCATGCCCGGCACAAACTCCGAGGCACCGATCTGGAATATCCTCACCAGGTATCCTCTTCCCCCTTCCTGGGTCTTCTCCTTCCAGTCGTACTGATACCAGTAGACGGTGACGTTCTGCACCTCATCCTCGTAGTCGATGAGAACCACGGTGATGTTCACCGTCTCGGTATCGGTGGGCTGGGTGGGTGCATGGGATACCTCCAAGATCCTCGGTGGCGAGACATCCTTGGTGCGGATCGTTCGAGTTTCAGTCTCGTTGGAATTGCCATAGTTATCGGTGGCGAGTATCCTGTAGGAGATCGAAGCATTCGCGGCTGGGGAGGGTATCTCGAGGGTGTATGTGTTTGCGTACCGGTTCATCCTCTGTCTGTATTCGTCTCTCGCGTCGCTTAGGATCAAGATGACCTCCTTAACTCCGGAATCATCGGTCACCTCGCACCCGATCGTGATCTCCTGTCTGGGGGAGGGTTCAAGCGGAGTGTGGTAGACGCCCGAGATCTTTGGCGGGGTCACATCCACCAACGTGTATTGGAACTGCGGGGTGGAGAAGGTCTGCCCCGCCAGGTTGGTGGCGAAGATGCGAGCGGTGATGGTCTGGTTGACCGCGTAGGGTCCCAGGTACGCCAAGTAGTAGTCGGAGATCGCGGCGTAACCTATGGATGGCAGGAGGGGGTCGGTCATGGTTCTGCCTCCCACATTGTACTCTATCCACGCCTTGAGGATTCCCCGTTCGTCCCTAATCAAGGCCTGAGCCTGTACGAGATAGTCGTCAGTGGTCTGGCCGTCTAGGCGAATGTAGCTCTGGGGGGACAGCCTGTAGTAGACGATCTCCGGCGGGTAGAACACGTTGCGGGGTATGTACTGGATTCTCTGGAAATCGTCCTTTGCGGGGGGCAGGCTGACATTGAGGTCCGTCTTGGTGCCGAAGACGGTTACCCTGTAGCTCAGATATCCACCTATCTGGAGGCCCGGCCTGAAGTCGACCGAAAACTCCGGAACGTTCGTGATCCATACCTGTCTGTAGTAGGACGTGCCGTTGGTCCAGTTCAACACGACGGCGCGGACCGATTCCACATCCCTTGCACGGATGCGGATCACCAGATCGTCGCTGGAGGCCGGGAACGCCGGGTCGTGGGTCACCAGCAACGATGGCCCGCCTTCCGAAACCGCTATCCTGTAGGTCTGCGAACGGATGACATCGTTGCCGTGATAAACCTGCACCAAGATGGGGAGGATGCCCGGTTGTTCGATGGCGATGGTGGCTTCCCTGAGCCCTTCCCGATAAGACATGAGAGTGGTTGTGTTCCTCCAGCCAACCGGGGTAACCAGCTCGACCCGGTTCTGGGGGGCATCCCCCGAGATCTTGCAGGTGACCGTCAGGGTCTCGCCCAACAGGGGGGCCTCGGGTGAGAAGCTCAGATCCTGTATGATCCAGTCGGTGATCGTGAAGAGCATCTCGCCGGACCGGTGGATGTTACCCGCGGCATCCCGGGCCGTAACGACGAAGCTGTAGGTGCCGGGCTGGGAGTAGGGACCGAGGAATGCCACATAGTCCGAGCCGGTCCAGTTACAGAACTCGATGACGCCCCTGGAGTCCGTGAGGTAGAGGTGGGAAAGCGGGAAGCTGGAGGATGCCAGAAAGCTGACCCTGAACGACCGGCCCGGTGGGCTCTGGAAAGGATAGGCAAGTCTGCTCAGCGAAGGAGGGAGGCTGGACACCGTGAATGTGTTCAGGCCGGACTCCGGGGTTCGCGTCGTCTGGTTGCGTCTGTCCGTCATCTCGACCGAGTACGCCTTGGGACCGGGGCTGAGGGGGCCCAGCAGGAGGGGCTCCCGAAATGTGGTGATCTCGACCGGTATGGAGAGATTCGTGCAGGTCTTCCCGTCACAATAGGTTATGTTCACCGTCTCTATCTCCGAGGCATCGTACAGGTCCATGAAGAGGAGGTTGGTTGTTCCCGGCGGGGGGTAGAACGGGAACCTGTACACGTCGAATATCTCGGGTGGTTCGGAGTAGAGTATCCGGACCTTCTTGGGATCTGAGTACCCCGCATTGCCGAACTCGTCCCTGGCATAGACCTTGAAGTACACGTCCGTCCCGCCCGGGAAGGGGCCGGTCTGGGCCGTCCATATGTCCTTCGCTTTGGTGCGGCTCAGATCGACGGTGCCGTTGAAGTGCCTCCCCCTGACCTGATAGTCATAGATCACCTGGGCGACCGTGATGTTGGAGTCGTCGACGATTCGAACCGTGATCGTGATGTTCGAGTCATCGTACGGAGGCGTTGGCTCGTGAAGGACCTCCTGGATCTCGGGGGGTGATTGGTCGGTCCGGTTCAGAATGCGATACGTGTAGTATCCGGCCTGTCCAAGGTTGCCGAACCTGTCCCGAGCCGAAACCCATATGTACAGGCTCCCCGGCTGAAACTTTCCAAGCTCCACCCGGTAGAGCTTCCCGGCGGATTCCTCAAGAGCGATCGATTCGTTCCTGCCTGCGTTATAGGTGTGGACGGTGACGTTCCTGACGAGCTCACTCGAGTCGGTAGCCATGAAGGATAGGATCAGGACATCGTCCTTGGTCTGCGGAGGGGGTGGAAGGACCGCCACGTCGTAGATGTCCGGCCCGAGGGCGTCCGTGATGGAGATGTTGAGTGCCTGGGCGTGCTTCTCGTGACCGAGGACATCTATGGCCTTGGCCCAGGCCAGCACCCAGGGCGAGTCCCTGACCGGGCCGATCTCGGCCTGGTATGTGTCGGGCCCGACCAGTTCCATCGTCTTCTGGTTCACCAGACCCGAATGGGACTTCCTATACAGGAGGACCACCGACCCTATCTGGTTCAGGGCCGTAGCCCTGCATGTGAGGACGACCTTCTCGGTGTTGTTCGGCTGATCGGGATGGTGGCTGAGGTTGGAGATGGTAGGTGGGCCACTGACAGCCTGCCAGACGCTGGCCACGCTCGGCCAGATCGTCCTGTTGACCTTTATCCTGACGATGGAGGCGTATCCCTCCCTTGTCTCCTCCTGGAGGAACCTTGCGTACTTCATGTTCAACAGGAGGTCGTCGTCGATCATCCCCCTGCCCTGGAATATACCAACGAGCTTGATCTCAGTGAAGTCGTCCACCTCCGATCCTGACAGCACGTATGTATCATTGACGCGCAGCCCGAGCTTCCTTGCCAGGTTGTATCCCGCAACGGCACCCTTCACCTCACTGTCCTGAAGCCAACGGCCCTCCAGAATCTGGAGGGGCTGGAGGCGGATGAAGTCCTGAGGCAGGACTCCGCGGATGATGACGGCTCTATCGTTCATGATTCCGTAGATGAAGAGCTCGGGGCTGACGACATCTATCCCGGGCATCTTGGTGAGGGCCGGCGCCAGGGCAAGGGGCACCTTCGACTGTTTCACCGTTGCCGAGCCATTGGAGGCCAGGACGTAGATATCCGGGTCCTCCCCAAAGTAGGCAGTCGACGAGTAGCTGAGCCAGTAAACGACCGAGAGTATCCCGAAGAAGAGGATCGCGCAGATCAGTATTCCACTGAGGGATAACCACATCCTCTTTCCGGGGAAGATCCTCACGCCGTAGGCGATCCGCGGGTCGATGGCTATCCCTCCGAGAGGGCCTCCGCTATCTGGATCCTGGAGGCACGGTTCGCGGGGGAGATGCCGCCAATCAGGCCGATTGACAAGGCGGCCACGATTCCCCACACTATGGTGCTGACCCTAGTCAAGGGGACGATGCCTGAGGAGCCCGGCACCATGACCGAGAAGAAGGATGTTATGGCGTGGGACATCGCGATCCCCAGCGCCACCCCGAAGAGACCCCCCAGGAACGCCAGGGCCGCGCTCTCAACGATGAAGAGCCTCAGAACGAACGATCTTCTGGCCCCAACCGCCCTGAGAACCCCTATCTCCCACCGTCGTTCGGACACCACCATGTTCATCGAGTTGTAGATGCCCAGAACCATGAGGAGGACGACGAAGACTATGATGGTGCTCAGCAACCTCGAGATGTTGATGATGGATTTCTCGAAGAACTTGCTGACCTGTCTGGCCTCCCAGATGCGGAGTTCGGGATGGTTCTCCCGCGTGAACTGCTCCACCGCTTGGTAGGCATCTGGGTCGGCCACCCTCAGCCTCATTATCGATGAGTTGGCCTCGAATGCCGGGAGCAATGATGAAAGGTAATCGAGGCTCACGAGCAGTTGGGCATCCATGGGCGTCCTAGTGTCGTTTCTGAAGACGTCCAGGGAGGTTGCATTCCTTCTGGTCTCGAAGATGCCGACTACTCTGAGCAACAAGGTGGCGTTGCCCAGGGTAAGCGGCAGCTGTCCGTCTTTCTCTATGCCTACGGTGTTCGCAAGAGTCCTGCCCGCCATGCATTCTCCCGGGGCCTGGAACCGGCGACCATCAAGCCTCTGGAACACGTAGATCATCTCGAAGTCGGCCAGGTCTATGCCGGACAACTCGATCTCGATCCCCTGGCTTTCGGCCCAGACAAGGGCCTCCTCCGAAACCGCCACCACCTCCGGCAGCCTCCGGTACTGGTCCGCGACCGCCCTTGGGATCGAGCTTCCCTGGAATGTGGACGAGGCGGCGCTGGTCAAGACGAAGATCTCGCGCTCGCCGTAGTAGCCCTTCATAACGGTCTGTATGGTTAGCTGGAGTCCGTCGAGTATGGAGAAGATCGAGACGAAGGTCATGACGCAGACTGCTATTGCCGCAACCGTTAGGACCGTGGTGGTGTTCTGGGCCGTGAGATTCCGGAAGGCCATCTTCCAGATCGACTGGGCCGCGGCCATGGGGAAAATTTAATAGAATACCTTTAAAGGGTTTCCTAGACCCCCCGAGAGGGCAAATTGAAGGCCATTGAGACCCGTAATCTCCGAAAAGTGTACAAATCGGGCGAAATAGAGGTAGAGGCGCTCAGAGAGGTCAGTTTGGACTTGGAAGAGGGCGATTTCCTCTTGGTCTCGGGTCCCTCCGGCTCGGGAAAAACCACCCTGCTGAACGTCCTCGGCTGTCTGGATCGCCCTAGCTCGGGCACGATCAAGATCTTCGGCCGGGACGTCTCGAAGCTCTCCGACGATGAGCTCTCGGATCTGAGGCTGCGGATGGTCGGCTTCGTCTTCCAGTCCTACAATCTCATTCCCACCCTCACTGCACAGGAGAACATCGAATTCCCCATGGTGCTGGCCCGGGTCCCTCAGGGCGAGCGTGAGAAGAGAGCGGTGGAGCTCTTGGACATGATCGATCTGAGGAAGCGGGCAAGGAACAAGCCCGACCAGCTTTCAGGCGGCGAACAGCAACGGATCGCGGTTGCCCGCGCGCTGGCCAACAGCCCCAAGATGATACTGGCGGACGAGCCAACGGGCAATCTGGACTCGCGCTCATCCAGCAGGGTATTCGAGCTTCTTCGGAAGGTCAACGGGGAGTTCGGCGTCACGATAATCGCTGTCAGCCACGACCCGAACTTTCGCCGCCACTGCAAGAGGGGAGTCGTGATCGTCGATGGCGCCATCGTCGGCGATGGCCCCTCTCAGGAATGGTCCACGAACCATTGATATTGGCATGGCGGACCGAGAAACGAGACGGGGAGCATCCTCTTGAGAACGATCTGCGTGATCCCGGTTCACAACGAGGAGAAGACCATACAGAGCATAGCCAGGGAGACCTCGGCGTATGTTGACAACGTCATAGTCGTCGATGACGGAAGCACCGATCGGTCGTCGGAGGAGGCAAGCCTTGGGGGGGCCAAGGTCTTCAAGATCGACAGGAACCAGGGAGTCGGAGCGGCCTATCGGAAGGGACTTGAGATAGCCAAGCAGTACGATGCCGAGGTCATACTCCGGCTGGACGGCGACGGAGAACACTACCCCAGCGACATACCCAACCTGCTGGAGCCCATCATCAGGGGCGAGGCCGACATGGTTCTGGGCAACCGAGTCAAGTACTTCGACCGGGCTCCGAAGATCATGCGCCTCGGCAACTGGGGTCTGACCAAGATCACCAATGCACTTTCGAGGTCCCATATTCGGGACAGCCAGACCGGCCTCAAGGCGATCAGGACATCGGCTCTGGACAAGTTGAGCCTGGCAGCCAACCGCTACGAGATAGAGTCCGAGATGATCTTCGAGGCACAGCGCATGGGGCTGCGCGTCGTCGAGGTACCGGTCAAGTACGACAAATACGTCAGGGGGGTCACGATCTGGTGCGGGATCAGGGTCGGAGTCTACCTGATCCTCAAGGCCTTGAGGCGTCCCAAGAACTAGATGGTGCCCTTGGTGCTGGGGACCTCGCCCGACAGTCTAGGATCCTCCTCCAAGGCCTGGCGGAGGCTCAGCCCGATGGCCTTGAATATCGCCTCTGCGGTGTGGTGCTCGTCGGTGCCTGACAGGACCTTGACGTGGAGGTTCAGCTTGCCGGCGTCCGCGAGCGACCTGAGGAAGTGTTTGATGTTGTTCAAGGTGAAACTACCCACCATCCTCTTCCTAAATCTTAGGGGGGCGTCCAGGTAGGCTCTGCCACCCAGATCCAAGGCCACGAGGACGAGTGCGTCGTCCATCGGCGCCACAAATGAGCCAAAACGCCTCATGCAGGGCCGCCTCTGCTGGGCTTCGGCGATGCAGCTTCCCAGAGCGATGGCGACATCCTCCACCAGGTGGTGATCATCAACATCCAGGTCGCCGGTAGCGTTCAGGTCCAGGTCGAATCTCCCGTGTCTGGCAAGCGCCGTCAGGAGGTGGTCGAAGAATGGCAGGTTGGTCGTGGATGAGCATCGTCCCGACCCGTCGAAGTCAACAACGATGCCTATCCTCGTTTCCTTCGTCTCCCTCTTGGTTTCGATCCTGAGCATGATCCTACCCTTCAGCCCGCTCTATCGCCTCTCGTAGATTAATCCTTCCGGTGTAGAGAGCCGCGCCCACTATGGCCCCTGCGGCACCAGCATCCCTGATCGAGAGGATGTCCCGGATGGACGAGATCCCGCCGCTCGCAACTACGTCCGCATCAACCGACCGGACGACTTCACGGATGGGATCCAGCGGAATCCCCCGCAATCTGCCTTCGACCTCCACGTTTGTGTGCAGAATGCTCCCGGCCCCGAGCTTCACGAATCTCTTAGCTGCCGAGACGGGGTGGATGCCTGTGGAGGACGTCCAGCCGTGGGTCACGACCCTGTTGCCTCTGAAGTCCAGGGCGACCATGATCCTATCGGATCCATACTGTGACGAGATGTTAGAGACAGCCGAGGGCTGTGTGAAGGCGAGCGT
>CAYVLA010000002.1:59753-117932 GCA_964452145.1 Hadarchaeota archaeon (SeqCode) | reverse complement strand
GCTGCAACAGGCAGTAATCCGTGCCTATGAATTCTCCGAACCTCTTCTCAAGTTCGAGAGGCAGTCCCGTTCCGGATTGAGACCAAATGCCCTCATCGATCATGCGGCATACGGCCTCCTTGATTCGGTCGAGTGGAACGGGCCAGTTCTCCTTGGGTTGGGCTGTGACAGCCTTTGGTCCTCCTAAGAGCGCAAGCTCAGACTCGGTCATCCGGATCGTCCCGTGCCATGAGCCGGGAACTCGCAAGATAAATTTACCCCTTGAGGTGGGAGGTGGAGGTGAGGTGTCGAGGTGGCAAACTTTTATCAACATGATGGGTCTGGCGTTCCCGGTGTTGACCGAGAGGGAGAACTGCCTCCGTGCCATGAGGTTTCAGGAACCCGAGTGGATACCCTGCAGGGTCCTGCTCAGTGGCGCCATATGGAAGAGGCACCGTGACGCCTTGGACGAGCTGGTGCTTCGGCATTCCCCCATATTCGGCTCCCGTGAGAGGGGAAAGAGGAGCTATGATGATTTTCCCCCTTCGAGCAAGGGGGGAGAGAAGTTCACGGACAGCTGGGGATGCGTCTGGCACAATCTAGCAGACGGGATCCGGGGCCAGGTCAAAGGCCATCCGCTGGCTGACTGGAAGTCCCTTTCGGGGTATCATCCTCCCGATCCCCTCACAATCACCGAGCTTGGCACAAGAATCCGATGGGAGGAGATCAGGGCAGATGTGGCTAGGGCCAGGGCACAGGGTAGGATGGTGTGGGGCGGCGGCGATCGCTTCTTCGAAAGACTTCACTTCCTTCGCGGCTTCAGGAACCTCATGATGGATCTTCACCTCAACCCGCCCGAACTCCGAAGCCTGATCGAAATGGTGGTGGACCACAACGCCAAGCTGATATCCAAGTGGATCGAGGTCGGGGCGGACTGCATCGCCATGGGGGATGATCTCGGCACCCAGACCCGCGCCATGATGAGTCCAAACCTTTTCCGCAAACATCTTCTACCTGGCTATGCCAAGATGTGTAACATGGCCAGACAGGGCGGATGCGAGGTTTACTTGCACTCCGATGGACACATAATGGAGTTGATGGACGACCTCATGGCTGCCGGCTTCACCGTCATCAACCCGCAGGTGAACTGCAACGGAATTCGTGCCTTGGCCAAGAAATGCAAGGGTAGGGTCTGTCTGGACGCCGATATCGATAGGCAGCAGGTTCTGCCGCGCGGAAGCCCTGCCCAGGTGAGGAAGCATGTCGAGGACATAGTCCTAAACCTCGGCTCCAAGGAGGGGGGCCTAATGATGATAGCAGGCGTCTACGGTGACGTACCGCTTGAAAACATAGAGGCACTGTGCCAAGCGATGGAGGACTACAGCCACCAATATGGATGAGGTGAGATCGGGTTGGATTCGAGAGAAAGGATGGGAAGACTGCTGAACTTTGAGGAAGCCGACAGGATCGGCTTCGTAGACTTCCCCTGGGGCACCACCGTTGAGAAATGGGAGGCCCAGGGGCTTCCGAAGGGTACCTTCATCCAGGAGCGTTTCGGAATGGACCTCTACGGAATAGGCGTGGATGTCTCGCCCAAGTACGACGAGATGACGTTTGAGCAGGGCGAGAACTGGGTCATCTCCCGGGACCGATTCGGGGTTAAGCAGAAGCGGTGGCGGGGGAAGGACGGCATCCCTCTTCACATGGATCCGCCGTTTAGAAACCTGGAGGAGTTCCAGGAGAGGATCGAGCCTCTGCTGGATCCTGACGCCCCCATAAGGATTTCCAGCAAGCGGTACCCATTCAGAGGCGAAATGGAGGGGATGGTGAGGAAGTTCCAGGAGAGATTCTACGTCTTCGCCTCCTTCTTCGGCACCTTCGAGTACACCCGCCACATATGCGGCGGGACGAAGATGACGCTGCGATACCTGATGACGGACAGGCGACTAACCAGGACGATGTACAGGTGCCTTGCTCGTTTCATGGGGGGACTAAGCTCGGCCCTGGCCGATGCGGGCTGTGACTGTGCCTGGGTCTGGGACGACCTCGGGTTCGCAGATGGGCCTTTCTTCTCGCCAGCCAACTACAGACAATACATAATGCCTTCCCATCAGGCCATAACCAGACCCTTCAGAAGGAGGGGCCTTCCCGCAATCCTTCACTCCGATGGCAACGTCAACCTCCTCATCCCGGATCTCATGCGAGCGGGCTTCACCTGCCTCCAACCGATGGAGGTCAAGGCCGGAATGGACGTCATAGAACTGAAGGAGAAGTACGGGGACAGGCTTGCCTTCATTGGGAACATCGATGCCAGAAAGCTCTGCACCAACGATATCAAGACCATCAAGGAGGAGGTCGTCCCCAGGATACGACATGCCGCTCAGGGAGGCGGTTACGTTCTGTGTTCGGATCACTCCATCCCTACCGATGTCGACCTCCCAACTTTCCAGCAATTCTCCGAGATGGCGAAGAAATACGGGACCTATCAGTAGCCTGCCTTCGACAAGACCATGGCGAAGCCACCAAGGCGTCGGATCATGACAATGAGGCCGCTGAGAATCCCAGACGGTATCCCTATAGGATCGGTCGAGCCCGCGACGATGACTGCAGGAGCCATGGAAACGCACACGCTTGCCCTCACCCTGGCTCGGGAAGTGATTGCCCAGAGGCTCGTGCTTTGGTCAGGCGGCCTCCGTTGGGTCAAGCTGGATATCCCCATGCAGAACTCGCAACCCTCGGACGAAGGCTACGTATCTGCCCGGATCGCGGACGGACCGCAGCTGGAACCTGTCTCTAGGCCTCCTCCGTGCAAGATGCAGGAACTCATGCGGGTGGCCTTTGAGGTTCCAGGGGGATCGATCCCTGCGGGAACTGGTCTGCGGATCATCCTAGGGGATTCATCGGGTGGAAGCCCTGGGGCTCGTTCCCCTCAATTCACCGCATCCGGGGTTTTCCTCGCCCTGACCTCGGAGCCGAGGCCGTCCGACCTACCTCCGCATAACCTCAACTGGGTCGGGGGCTTCCCTCTCAGCATAGTGGGCGGCCCAATGAGCCATATCCGGGTCCTGGCACCATCCCAGGTGGAGCAGGGCCAAAGCTTCTCCCTGACGATCCGACCACAGGACAGGTACGGCAACATATCGCCCCAGTTTCCAAGACGCCTTCTAGTTCGCCTCGAGGGGAAGACCCATGGCCGCCGCATCGGTCCCGAAACGCTGAACTGCGTCGGGGCGATCGAACTCAAGCGGTTCAGACTCCGCATCAGGGGGGTAGTGAGAATCGGTGTGGAAGACCCGGACGCTGGCCTATCTGCAATAAGCAACCCGATCATGGTCCATAGTGCCAAGAAGAAACTGTTCTGGGGGTTGATCCACGAGCACACCGAGCTGTCGGACGGCCTCGGGTCCCTGGATCTGTGCTACCGAAACATGAGATACGGCTCCCGCCTTGACTTCGGGGCGGTCTCCGACCACGACCACAGATTTGAGACGAGCGATTCCATGTGGGAGATGACCAGAGAGGGGGCGACCCGCCACCACAAGCCCGGCGTGTTCGTCACCTTTCTTGGGTATGAGTGGGCCAAGTGGCGCCGGAACGGGGACGGGGACCGCAACGTTTACTACCCCGGAAACGAAGGCCAGATGCTGAGATCCGAGTCCGGGGAGTACGACAGGCCGATGAAGCTGTTCCAGGCCCTGGGCAGCAGGGATGTGCTCATCATCCCCCACCACACGGCCTACGCCGGCAACTTCTGCGATTGGACCCAGCATGACCCGGAGAAGGAGAGGCTCGTCGAGATATACTCGGTCTGGGGCAGCTCGGAGATGGGCAGGGCCAAAGGCAACCCGTTTCCCGTCAGGGACCCTAGGGCCCATGATCCTTTGTGGTTGCAGATTTCCCGACAGCCGCCCCCGGACGATGAGGTTCCGACGGGTTTCGTTCAGAATGCACTGGCAATGGGATGGAGGGTCGGCTTCACGGCTGGTGGTGACATGCATAGGAGCCATCCAGGGGACGACGCGACCAGGGGCCATCCTCCTTGCCGTTACAAGCCTGGCCTGACCGCGGTATGGGCCCGGGAGAAGACCAGGAAGTCGATATGGACTTCCCTGAAATCGAGGTCTTGCTACGCCACAACCGGGAGTCGGATGATTCTTTGGATGTCGCTCAACGGTTACCCGATGGGGTCGGAGATCGTGGCGCGCTCGGGGGAGCCCAGAATCGTAGAGTTCGAGGCCCACGGCACCGATCACATTGCCTTTGCGGAGCTTGTGCGCAATAATAGGGTCCTCTTCCACGAAGAGTTGCGAGACCAAGATGATGCGGCTCTTTCTTGGGAGGACTCAGACACCTTCCAAGACGTTGCCCTCCCGTCGGCGACTTGGAGCAAAGCACCATTCATCTACTACTACGTCCGAGTGAGACAGGCTGACGGGGAGACGGGCTGGACTAGCCCGGTATGGGTCGAAGAAGGTGAGTGACAATGGCGAATGTCCAATACGAAACCATGACTCCCAACCAGATCCGCAAGGCCCGGGAGAGAAGACCCGTGGCCTATCTGCCCATGGGCATACTGGAGTGGCACGGCGAGTTCCTGCCTGTGGGCAACGATGCCATCAAGGCCCATGCCATCTGCTGCAGGATGGCCGAGGAGATCGGGGGGCTGGTCATGCCCGCGGTCTACTGGGGCGACAACAGGGCCGATATCGCCGAGGTGGTCTTCAAGCCGCAGTTCTTCCGCCATTTGGACCATGACCACACCTCTGAGATGATGGATATCTACGGATTGTCGGGCGAAGCCTTCGAACTGGAGGCGGAGAGATCCAAATCGGAAGGGGGTTGGAGGCTGTTCAAGGAGGTTCTGGACCACTCCATTCACCAGATCGAGTCCCTGGGCTTCAAAGTCATCGTCGTGGTGGCCGGTCACTATCCCTTGATCGGGCCCGCCCGGGAGGTGGTTGATCGCTACCAGGGAAAGGCCAAAGTATTGCCGATTATCGGCTACGATCTCGTGAAGGATCAAGGATACAGGGGCGACCATGCGGCCATCTGGGAGACCTCCCTCCTTCTTGCCCTTCGGCCCGACCTCGTGGATATTCAGGGCCTCGAGAAAGCCGACAAGCTGATAGGCATCATGGGGGAGGATCCGAGAAGGGCATCGGGAAGCTACGGTCGCCAGGCCATCAATGCCATCGTTGAACAGGCCAGATCCAGGATCCTCGGACTGCTGGCCGAAGCCGATTCCCAAAGTCAGTAGCAGAGTCCCGAGCTAGTGGCCACCCGTCAGCATCCGTTCGACCACCTGTGTGCCCGTCGCTCGAAGAACCGGGCACCCTCAGAGTGGCAGATCAGATGGAACAGTTATGAGGTTCGACTGCCATGCGTAGGGACATGGACGTCTATCAGTGCATTTTGACTAGAAGATCGGTCAGATCCTTCCTCAACAAGGAGGTCTCCGAGGAAGCCCTGACCAAGATACTCGAAGCAGGACGATGGGCTCCCAGCGCAAGCAATCGCCAGCCCTGGCAGTTCATCATAATACGGAACAAGGATCTCCTCACAAAGATATCCGAACATGCCAAGTACGGCAGATTCGTCTCCCAGGCCCCTGTGGCGGTGGCAGTTGTGACAGACCCCTCAAACAACTGGCACGCCATAGACGGGTCCACCGCCGTCCAGAACATGGCACTCGCGGCATGGGAGATGGGCATAGGCACGTGTTGGATCGGAGCGATGGAGAGAGACGAGGTCAAGAAGATCCTGGGCATCCCCGAAAACCTGCACCTCCTGACGGTCCTTCCCTTCGGATATCCCGCCAGCGTGGGAACCTCCCAGCGCAGAGACATGGCCTCAATGCTTCACGTCAACAGGTGGCAGCCGCAGGGCGAGTCCTAGGGGGGAGTCGAAGAGACCCCGCGCCTGCGCACCATATCCACCAGCAACGCCGATGACCAGAAGTAGTCGCTGATGACCGGGATCCCATCGCCCCTCCAATTCCTGACCCTGCCCTTGCGGGCAAGATCCTGTGGCGCGGTTTCACCCAAGGGATCGTAGAACTCGTACAGGGAGCCCTTGGTGGCCCGCCATCTGCAGATCTCTCTCACCGTCTTGTCAAGGAGCTCATCGGCTATGTCGTCGTAACCCGACCTGCGAAGCCCATGAATGATCAGATAGTTGTAGTTGATCCAGGTCGGCCCACGCCACATATCAAGCTCAAAAACCTTCTCGCTCAGGGCGACCGAGGGGACCGGGAAGACAGGCCAGAATTCCTTCGGGTTCATCAGGTGATCGGCCACCAGAACAGCGACCCTCCTACTGGTGGCTATGCCCGCAAAGAGGGGAAGGAAGTGGTCCACCGTTTTGACCAATACCCACGAGCCGTCCTTCCTGCGATCATAATAGAACCCGTCGTCATCATTCCACAGGCGCTGATTCACCCGCAGAGCCAACCCGGCACCCAGCTCCCCCCAGTGTCGGGCTTCCTCGCCCAGCCCAAGCTCCCTCGCTATCCGTGAAAGGGCCTGACACTCGTTGATCACAAAGCAGTTCAGGTCAACCGCATCGAAGTCGGGACCCTCGTCAAAACGGGGGCTGTTATCCATGCCGCTGTCAGGCCCCTTGAACTGCCACTGCAGCAGACCGGTCCCGAGCCTATCCATGTTGGAGAGGTCCCAGACCAGATAACGCTTCAGACCTTCGTAAACCTCTTTGAGGAAGCTTTTCTGAGGGTCCGTCCAGTACAGCTGAAGGGCTGCCCAGGCAAGAAGTGGGGGCTGGGTCATAGACGAGTCGTATCTCGGATCCGGCGCCATGGTGTGAGGTATGAAGCCATCCTGCCTCTGCTTGGTCAACACGGCCCTGATGCAGTCCCGGCCGAGCTCCGGGCTCAGGTGCTGGGCTCCCAGGGCATGAAAGGCGGAATCCCACAACCACATGTGTCGGTGGGGCCAACGGTCAGGGGTTGTCCAACGGCGTCGGATCTCTCCACACTCCGTCTCAACGTTGACCTTCATCACTGCACAGGCCTTGACATAGGTTCTCAGCAACTCCCCGTCACCGCTATCGGGTAGAGACAGATCCCGATAGAAGCGAAGGCGCTCCGCGAAGACGGAATCCAGATCGGCGACCTCCACCAGCTCGGCCACCCTCTCCGGATCAACGCCGTAGGCCACGGCAAACCTCCCAGCTTCTCCGAGGTCAACGACCTTGGCACTGCATCTCTCCTCGATCACCCCGCCCGCAATCAGGAATGGGCTTTCTCCATCGAAACCGGGGGCCGGGTCGACGGGACCATCGGTGATCAGGCAGGGTTGCGAGTTCTCGCCTTGTGCTTCCCCCAGAAGGATGGCCCGATCAAGCCAAGCGAGTCTAAACTGTGCCCCCGAACTGCCTCCAAGATGCAGGCTTAGATCCATCACGTCGGGTCCGATGACCCGGGCATCGACATCCCGGGTTCTCACGTTCCGGAGCAAGCCTTCGACCCTGCCCGCAAAAGTGAGTTGGACATCCCTGGAATCGGCCGTTCCGGCGTGGAAGAGAATGCCGGGAGGTTCCCCAAGAGTCTGTGCAACGAATGGGTTGTACCAGTCAGTCTGACCGTCAAGACCTGAGAAGGCAAAGGTCTGACCTTGTCCCCATACGGTTGGTAGGTAGTCTAGACCCGAACCCTGCAAGATCGCTCGCCAAGCCGGGGGTGATCAGACCCCTTGAAAAATGGACCCCAGCTCGGGGGATGGAATTGGGTGGAGGATGCGATGACATGGCACGATGGCGGAAGATATTTCAGATCACAACCCTCCCATCTGCGCGTATCCACATGATCGCAGGGTTCCTGGCCGGGGCGGCTCTGCTGGCAGCTCTTGTATCCTTCGTAGTCACACTGGTCCTGATGGGCCTCGTTCTCTACATTGCGGGCCGGATCGTCGCCGGAGGGAAAGCGACCTTCGGCAACGCTGTCACGGTTGCCTTCCTGGGCAGCGTGATTAGCGTCCTGCTGTCCATCATCCTGCCGGTTATCGGCTGGATCCTCGCCCTCTTCGCCTGGGTCTATCTGATCAAGACCTTCTTCAAGACGGGCTGGCTTTCGGCCTTCGCAATAGCGATCTTGGCAGTGATAGTGTCGGTGGTCATAGCGGTGATGGTCGGAATCGTCCTGGGCGTCGCCGTCTTCACCCTGATATAGGACCTGACGACGCCGTGAAGCCGCCCACTGCGTTTGACCCCGACGGGTCGATGCCGCGGGTCAGTAGAGATGGCAGGCAACGAGATGGCTCTTCGAGATATCCCGGAGGGACGGATCCTCTAGCGGACATCTATTGAAGGCCTTGGGGCATCTGGGATGGAACCGGCAGCCGGACGGAATCCTGATCGCAGAGGGGACCTCACCCTTCAGCTCGATCGCTCTGCGCTTTCTGCCAGGATCTGGAACTGGAACGGCGGACAAGAGGGCCTGGGTGTAGGGATGGAGGGGATCGGCGAAGATCTCGTTCTTGCCCCCGATCTCCACCACTTTCCCGAGGTACATCACCGCTATCCTGTCCGATATGTGTTTCGCGACCGCCAGATCATGGGTTATGAAGACGTAGGTCAGCCCCAGCTCTCGGCGCAGGGCCAGCATCAGGTCGATCAGGGTCGTTCTGAGCGAGACGTCGATCATTGAGACCGGCTCATCCGCAACGACGAAGTCCGGTTCCGTGATGATGGATCTCGCTAGCGCTGCGCGCTGTCTCTGGCCCCCGCTCAACTCGTGGGGATAGAGCCGTACGAACTGCTCAGCGGGGGATAGGCCTACCTTCTCCAAGATTTCCGACACACGCCTCCTCTTCTCGGCACCCTGGGCCAGATTGTGGATCTCCAGAGGATGGCCCACGGCGGTCCCAATTCTCATCCTGGGACTGAAGGATGCATACGGATCCTGGAAGACGATCTGCATCCTCCGTCGAAGCAATCGTAGCTTCTCGCCCTTTGTGTGTGTGATGTCCTTCCCGTCGAAGAAGATTCTGCCGCTCGTTGGCTCAAGTAGCCTGACCAGAAGCCGGCCGGTTGTGGTCTTGCCGCATCCGCTTTCCCCTGCGAGCGTGAAGACCTCTCCCTTCATGACCGAGAAGCTGACCCCATCAACGGCCCTCAGGTATTCCCTGGTCTTGGAGAAAAGCGTCTCAAGGAAGCTCTTCTGAACCGGGAAGTGCTTCCGGAGATCTTCGACCCGGCTAATCTCGTCCAGCCTAGGCAGCCTCCTTGAAACACCTAACCATATGGCCTGACCCCACATCCACCATTTCTGGCTGCTGCGCGCTGCATTTCTCCTTCGCAGATAGGCATCGGGGACAGAAACAGCAACCGTTGGGCAGGTCCAAGAGGTTCGGGGGCGAGCCCGGAATGGCCTCGAGCTTCTGCTCGGCCACGCCTATGTTTGGAATGCTCCGCAGAAGACCCTGAGTGTATGGGTGCAGGGGGTTGCGGTGCAGCTCGGCCCCAGTCGCATGTTCCACAACGGCCCCGGCGTACATTACGGCGATCCTATCGCACCTCTCCAGAACAATGCTCAGATCATGGGTGATCAGTATCAGGGCCATCCCGTAGGTGTCCCTCAGCTTTCTGAGAAGATCCAGAATCTTGGCCTGCACGATGACATCCAGCGCCGTCGTTGGTTCGTCCGCGATGACCAGATCGGGGTTGAGGCCGATGGCCAGCGCTATCATCATCCGTTGCCGCATGCCGCCGCTGAAGTGGTGGGGATAATCGCTGACTCGTTCGGGAGGTATGCCCACATCCGTCAACGCCTGCTCGGCGCGGGCCATTGCGGCTTTCTCCGTGATGTGGGGCTCATGTGTACGCATCATCTCCGCGAAGTGGGCCCCGATCTTCTTCACCGGGTTCAGGGAGGTCATGGGGTCCTGGAAGACGTAGGCAATCTTCCTTCCCCGCACGAGACGCATCTCCTCGTCCGGCAAGGTCAGGATATCCACGCCGTTGAGCCTTATCCCCCCTCCAACAATGATGCCCGGATGAGGAACCAGCCGCATTATCGAAAGCCCCAGGGTGGTTTTCCCGGATCCGGACTCGCCCACCAAGCCGAGCGTCTCGCTCTTATCCAACGCAATGGACACATTGTTGACCGCCCTTATGCTGCCCCCTCTACCTCGGTAGTCCACCGTCAACGAGTCGATCTCAAGCATCGCCATGTGGTTCGATCACCGCTCAAGCCTTGGATTCAGCAGTTCGCTCAGGCCCTCACCTATCAGTGTAAATCCCAAGGCAAGGAGAACGATCATGATTCCGGGAAACGTTATCACCCACCATGATCCACTTAGCAGGAGACCCCTTCCGTCCGTGAGATCCCAGCCCCAATCGGGAATCGACTTCTCGACTCCGAGACCGACGAAGGTCAGGCCCGCCGCAGTGAGGATGGCGTCGGCGAAGTTGATCGTTGCCACAACGACAATGGACGCCACCAGATTGGGCAGCATGTAGCGAAGCAGAATCGTCCGGCTTCTAGCCCCCGATGCCCTCGCTGCCTCTGTGTAGGGCAGTTCCCTTATAGTCAGAACCTGGCTCCGGACGACGCGGAAGTAGGATGGTACATAGACGACAGCGATGGAAAGCGCCATGTTCACAGCCCCCCTGCCGAGCATCGCGGCGATGGCTATTGCCAGCACCAGCCCCGGGAAGGCGTAGAAGCTATCCATCACCAGGGAGACGGCTTTGTCGACGAAGCCGCCCGAATAGGAAGCCAGTAGCCCAATGGGCACGCCAACTACGAGACAGAAGAAGGCCGAGAGCACTGCGACTTTCAGCATGACCCCTCCTCCGCTAATCACACGGCTCAGCATGTCCTGACCGAGATGGTTTGTGCCAAGAGGGAACTTGGAGCTGGGCCGAGAACTCACCGGCCCGACGTTGATTGCCGCCGGGTCATGCGGGCATAACCATGGTGAGAGAAGCGTCATAATGACTATCGAGGAGACTATGACCGATCCGATGAGGACGATCTGGCCCGCCGATTTTCCTCTCGCTAGGTGAGCGATTCCCGGGAACAACTGTCCAATCATTGAGCGGCCTCTGTGCATCCTTCGTCACCTACAGACGTATCCTCGGATCCAGATATGCATAGAGGACATCGACGATGAGACTCACGATGGCGACCATCAGGCCGAACAGCACAACCGCTCCTTGGATCGCCGTGTAGTCCCGGAAATTGATCCTGTCGACAAGATAGCGGCCCAGCCCTGGCCAGGAGAAAGTGGTCTCTGTGAGAATGGCCCCTCCGAGGAGGGCGGCGAACTGCAAGCCCATCATGGTCAGGATCGGCAGGAAGGCGTTTCTGAGCGCGTAGCCGTAGATCACCGTGTTCTCCTTCAGCCCCCTAGCCCTTGCCGCCGAGACGAAGTCAAGTCTGAACGTTTCAAGCATGTTGCTCCTCGTCAAGCGGATGAATATGCCGCACAGCACGATTCCCAGCGTCAGGGAGGGAAGGAATAGGTATCGTAGGCTGTCCACAAGCTTAACCGGATTGCCCTCCAAGATGCTGTCAACGGTGTAGAGACCGGTGGACAGACGCAAGGCCCCCGCTGAAGCAGTATGCCAGATCAGCAAGGCGAAGGCAGACCAGCTTGCACAAAGGACGAGAATGAATGTGAACAGCCCTTTGTCTCGGAACGGGACCCTCCTTCTCCGCAGGATCAACAGACACAGGGTCGCAACACCCAGAGCGAATGGCAACGCCCAGATGATGACCGATGTCGCGCCCGTGGGCTTCGCCAGCCCCACGATCAGGCCACGCGGCTCCATGGTCGGATATGCCCTGCCCCCGGTCGGGAAGAGATGCAGCCATATGCCAAAGATGAGCTGGAAGATCATTCCCAGAAAAAACACCGGGACGGCGTAGGTGATGACACCAAGTGCTCTGATCGAATGATCCTTCACCGAGCCGTATGAGCGAGATGCCGAGACGCCGAGCAGAACGCCGATGGTGACTGCGATCGCGATGGCGTAGATGGCCAGCTCGAGTGTTGCAGGGAAGGCCGAGAATATCTGCTGCGAGACCTCGGAGAAGTCCTGCATGGATGTGCCGAAGTCACCCGTGAAGATGCCAATCAGGTAGTTCAGATACTGAACGTGAAGGGGCTTATCAAGGCCCAGATTGTGCCTCAGTCTCTCAACGTCTGCGGGATCGGCGTTCTTCTCGAAGTGCAGGAGAACCGGGTCCCCGGGGAGTATCCGAACAACGAAGAAGACGATGGAAAGCAGGAGCAGTATCATCGGTAACGTTAGGAGGATCCTAGTCACCATGTAGGAGCGAAGGCTCATTGTGAACCCTCTACCGAGCGTGCTGATTACATTCGATCATTGTGGCAAAAAAAGGGGGAAAAAAGGAGGAAGTTAAAGGTTTGCTGTCGGCAGTAGGCCTAACTAGCCTTCCAACAACCATAGACGCCATACTTGGGAGATGTCCAGATATACGCCTTTGATGTTCGTCTTTGTCACTGCATAGGCCGAACTTTGGAAAAGGGGAACCAACGGGCAATCCTCGACCATTAGGTCCTGAATCTGCCCGTACAGGTTCTCTCTCTCAGTGGCGCTGGTTGTCGAACGAGCCTGCTCGACCAGGGCATCCATCCCAGGGTTGTTGTAGTTGTTGTGCAGCCAAGACGAGCCCGATGAATGCAGGAATGGGAAGATGTAGTTGTCCGGGTCTACGTAATCCGGGTACCACCCGTAGATATAAGCCGGCATCGTCTCTTCCCCTCGTTTCTTCCTGTAGGCTGGCCAGTCAAGACCGTGCAGGTTAACTGTGATGACTCCGCTGGCTTCAAGCGATGACTTGATGACCTGCGCCTGATCGGGGCTCTGTGGATAGTGGCCCGATGTCTCGTACCAGAGATCCACGACCAACTTCTTGGCCTCATTGTAGGGGCCGCCGTATATGGTCGGATCGTTCAACGTGGTTCTGGTGAACTGATAGTTGGCATCGCCCAGTTCCTTGAAGGCATCCTTGTGGCCTGACATGCCGTTGGGTATCATGCTGTAGAGGTTGTCTGCCTGGCCCAGGAACACGGTCTTGGATAATGTCGTCCTGTTCAGGGCAGCGGCGACGGCTCTTCTGACCTTTGGATCATCGAACGGCTTGATCTTCTGCTGGAAGATCATGTACTGGATGAAGGCCCCAGTGCCCTCCCAGACTTTGACGACATCGGTCTTGGTCCTCAGGCTTTCGATGTCCGCCGCTCGGAGCTGCCTGAAGGCTATATCGATGTCGCCCGCTTGGATTGCCGCCGCCAGGGCGGTCGCATCCGAGTAGAACTTTATTATGAACTCCTCGGCCCTGGGCAGACCCGATTTCCTGTCCCAGTAGTTGGGGTTCGCCTTCAGCCTCATGTCATAGTCCTTTCCGGCCTTTCGCGTCCAGTTCGTCAAAACGTACGGCCCAAGATCACATGGGTAGCTCGCCCGTGCATTCCCCTCCACGTAGCTAACAGCGCTGTCAACCGGGGCGTGATTCGGGTTCACCATGTAGGACACTGGAGACGCCATGAGGGCAAGGAAGGGCCCGAACGGGATCTTGAGATGGAACTTCACCTGATACTTGCTGACAACCTCGACCCTGTCTATGATGTCGCTGAATCCGAGCCCGACGAAGGCACCCTCCGGGATCGCCAGACTGATTCCTCTGTCGATGGTGTACTTGACGTGGGTTGCATTGAACTCGGTTCCATCACCAAATTCGACGCCCTTTCTGAGGTTGAAGGTCCACACGAGGCCATCGGCGCTAGCCGTCCAGTCCGTTGCCAGCGATGGCATTATGTCCTTCTCGCCAGCACCGTTCGGCGTGCCTTCCTTGATCTGGACAAGGCCGCAGCCGGTTGATTGGATGATCTCCCACCCGAAGAAGTCGTAGGCCTCAGCTGGATCCAGGTTAGTCTCGACCGAATCGGTGGTTCCCATGATCAGCCCCTTGACCCTGGGCTTAGGAGCGAGTACATACCACACGCCAATGACAACGATGATCACTAGTACAATTGCCGCTATGATTGCCGTTGTCGATAGTCCCTTTCTGGAATCCTTTAGTTTCATTTCCTATACACCTCCGAAATTCATGATTTCGGACCGCCTTCACATTGCCAGTTTGGGATAAAAGCTTTGTGGACACAGATTTCTGGACCTCATTTGGCGTTATCTAGGGATTTGTCACAGTCGTCGAAGCACGATTCCGATCAACCATGAAACGGGAACCCCGTGGTTCAAGGCAACGATGCCCTTGACAAGTGGGCCGATCCCATGGGATATCGCGAGTAGTATTAAGCCCAAAGCTCTACAGAGGTCTGTTGCTGGACATTGAGGAACGCATAAAGAGACTCCGAGCCGAAATCGAGGAGCACAACTATCGATACCATGTCCTCAACTCTCCCACCATCCCAGACCCGGAATATGATCGCCTCTTCGTCGAACTGGTCAGGCTGGAGGGCGAACATCCCGAGTTACACGACCCCAACTCCCCAACCCAGAGGGTGGGTGCCCCGCCCTCGGATGCCTTCGAGAGGCGCCGGCATACCGTCCCGATGCTCTCCCTGGCAAACGTGTTCAGCGAAAGCGAGCTCTTGGCCTTCGATGGGAGGATCAAGGACATCCTAGGCATTCCACACCAGAACGATGTGGAGTACGAAGTCGAGTTGAAGATCGATGGGCTGGCCGTTTCCCTTGCATACCACAATGGCAGATTTGTGGCAGGATCCACGAGAGGCGATGGATTCCTCGGGGAGGACGTGTCCCCCAACCTGAGGACTGTGAGGTCAATACCTCTAAGGTTGCGCTCAAGCATTCCGACTGACGACCTTGACGTCAGGGGGGAAGTGTACATGCCCAGAAGCGAGTTCGAGGCGCTTAACCGGGCAAGAACAGAGGAAGGGTTGCCGCCCTTCTCCAACCCGAGAAACGCCGCGGCTGGCTCGGTTAGACAGCTTGATCCTAGAATCACGTCGCAAAGACGGCTCGACATCTTCGTTTACGGAGCAGCCGACCCCATGGCTCTCGGCCTGGCCAGCCACTCCGATCTGCTGGATATCCTGAGGCATCTGGGATTCAGGACGAATCCTCACAGCAAGGTGTGCTCAGGCATCCAAGAGGTCGCGGAATACAAGCGCAGATGGGAACAGGACAGACACCGACTCGACTATGAAATCGACGGCATCGTGGTCAAAGTGAATTCCCTATCCGATCAGGAGTATCTGGGTTCGGTGTCGCGCAGCCCGCGCTGGGCAGTGGCATACAAGTTCGCGGAGGAAACCGCGACAACGCGGTTGAAGGACATATTCGTCAGCGTCGGGTCAACCGGTGTACTCACTCCTTTCGCCGTGCTTGATCCGATTTTCGTCTCAGGCGCAACCATATCTATGGCCACGCTGCACAACGAGGACGAGATCAAGCGAAAGGACCTCAGGATAGGCGATCTGGTTACCATCAAGCGGGCGGGGGAGGTCATACCGGAGGTGGTGGGGCCGGTGATCGAGGCCCGACGTGGAGATGAGAGACAGTTCATCATGCCCTCCACATGTCCTGTCTGCGGTTCTCACGCCGTCCGGGCACCAGGGGAAGCTTCTAGGTACTGTACCTCATACAACTGCCCGGCGCAGGCATTCCAGAGGATACTCAGATTCGCCGGGAGGGATGCCTTGGACATCTCGGGCTTGGGGGAACGGACGATAGAGACGCTCATGAAAGCCGGGCTTCTGCGCGATCCCGCGGACATCTTCTTTCTCAGGCCGCAGACCCTAGAGGGAATGGAAGGTATGGGAAGGAAGAGGATTGTGGGGCTGGTCTCCCACATACAGGGCAGGAGAAGGCCTCAACTGAACAGGCTACTATTCGGCCTAGGCATACCGGGGGTAGGAGACCACATTGCGCAGGTGCTATCAGACCGCTTCCAGACACTTGACGCCCTCGAATCGGCAAACCGGGAAGATCTGGCATCGGTGCGCGAGATCGGACCCGTCACCGCCCGGGCCATCCAGGAGTTCTTCTCCAGACAGACCACGAAGGATCTGATCGCCAAGCTGCGTGCGGCGGGGGTTGAACCCATCTCCCCACCTCGGCCCAAGGCATCCAAACTGGCGGGGAGATCCTTCGTCTTCACGGGAACCCTTTCATCCATGTCCCGGGAGAGGGCCCAAGCTCTGCTTCGAGAACTCGGGGCACGGACCCCTTCGGGATTGTCGAAATCCACGGACTACCTCGTGGCAGGGGCCAACCCCGGATCCAAGCTGACAAGGGCCGGAGAACTCGGTATCACGATCTTGACGGAGCACGATTTCCTCGAGATGATAGGGTAACCGTTACCTGCGATGGGACTCCTAGGGCCTGATTAGCTCCTCCCAGAGAGCTCTGTAGTAGTGAAGCACGCGCACAGGATCCGAACTCCCCGGGATCTCGGCCAGACAGTACCCACCGAAACCGGCTTTGCGGAGGAGTTCGAACAGATGGCGCCAGGGATACTCGGATAGGTACAGATCCCTCATGTGTACCTGATGGATCCAATCCTTCAGTAGCTCGAAACTGCCATCTATGGATCCATCCACGATGTCGGAGTTATTCGAGTTCCAGCAAACATTCACGTTATCGTGTCGGGCCACGTCCATGATCGCGCGAATGCACTTGGGGTCACTGGTTTCATGCCCATGAACCTCCAACCGGATGTCAACTCCGTAGTCCTTCGCGTGATCCCCGCATTCCCGCAGGGCCAACCCGATCTGCTTAAGAGTCTTCTCCTTCGGGACGCCGGCCTGAATCTGCAAGCCGTTCGGCCGTACCTTGACCTCCTCGGCCCCCAGGTCGTTGGCTAGCACGACGTAGCTCTTGGTGCCTTCGATGTTCCTCTTCACCTCGTTGGGATCTAGGGAATGATACTCGAATGCAGTTCCCAGCCCGACGAGATCGATCCCGGAGCTTGCGAATGAATCGCGGACCTTTCTTCTCTGCCCGCCGGAAAGACTGTCCTCAACTCCGTGGGCATGTGTTGTCCTCAGCTCGACGCCTTGGAAGCCGGTTTCCCTACACTTCTCAAGCAGCGTCCCGATGTCCCAGTCCTTGGCCATGTTGTACGTCACGAGTCCAAGCTTCACGATGACACCTCGGGCACCTTAGGGTGTTCCATTTAAAATGTGTCGATCCCTCCAGCGCACAGGAAATTGGATCATGCTAACTTCGTGGGAGAGGGTTATCCGAGAACTGGACCATGAGGAACCTGATCGCGTTCCGTGGGGAGGCGAGCAGATCTCCCACCCCACGGCCGACGTAGTCCTGGGCAGGCCTGCCCTCACAGGCATGGGAGCCAACCGCCGGATCGTCCAGCTGGACTCCGAAGGCAAGCGAAGCGCAGTGAGGGCGCGAATCATGATGGATACGTTTGATCTTGCCCGGCGATTGAGCATGGATCTGGTCCTCGTCCACCCACTGCCGTCCAGAAAGACGTCCAAGCCCCGGATCCTCTCCCAACACGAGTGGAGCTACACAGCAGGGAGGAGGATCCGAACGGTGGAAGGGAACCTTCTGAGTCTGGAGATAGAGGAGGCGACGGGGCGAAGGATAAGACATACGATGCAGGATCTCGAGAGGCTGGTCGATAACCTCAAGTCTGACCGAACCGAGTTGGATGATGCCGCCACCCAGGCCTTCGACGAGATAGCCCCGCTGATCCGCAAGATAGGGCATGGACTCAAGGCTGCCACGCTCTTCCCGACCTGGAACTGCTTCCTGACCCACCCGGATTGGCTCCCGACGTTCTTGAAGGCCTTTCACACTAGGACGGATCTGATCATGGGTTTCGAGAAGGCCCAGGCCAGGAGGGCGAAAGCCTACGGTAGGGCGGCACTGGATGCTGGATGTGACATAGTCGGAATCGGGGGGGATCTCGCATACAAGGACGGACCGATGATCTCACCGGACAAATACCGTCGCTTCATCCTTCCCTTCATGAAGCAGGAATCAAGGGCGATGCACCGACGAGGGGGATATGTTATGATCGCCTCCGACGGTGACCTGATGCCCATTTCCCAAGACTACTTCATCGGCTCAGAAGTAGACGCCGCACGGGAGATCGAGCCGGGAGCCATGGATCGTCTGAAGGTCAAGGAAGGATTCGGGGACAGAGTCTGCCTGAATGGCAACGTGGACTGTGGCAGGACGCTCAGCCTTCTGAGTCCCGAGGAGGTAACGCGGGAGACCTGCGAATGCATAGCTCACTGGGCGCCGGGGGGTGGTCATATCATCAGCTCCAGCAACACGATCAGCCCCGGTGTGAAACCTGAGAACTTCTTCGCCATGAGAAAGGCCATCCTGAGATACGGCCATTACCCCAGCGACCGGCGGACCGGATCCCGATGTCGAGAGACACACCTGCGACACCCATCATCATCTTAGGTCAGTGCTGGACTTTTCGCAACCATGACCTCCCCGGATTGAGATCTATTTTAAAGGCCCCGCGATTCTAGGCAGTTGGCGGGGTCTGGGTATGTCGATGATTAGGCGTGCCGTGTTGGACCTGCTCCTCTTCCTACTCATGCTCGTCGCCGGATACATAATACTGAACGCAAGGCGTGTCTACAGGCACCAACCAAAGCCCCTTCCTCAATGGCTCAAGAGTCAGGAGCCTTAGACCGCGCTCTCGCGCCATTGCCCTCGGCCTCTCGGCCTCCCAATATTTTTCAGCACCAAGCGACTCCCATATCTGATCGTGTTGAAGCTAGACAAGATCTTCCGCGAACAGCACCACGAACATAGAGGGATACCCGACAGGGTGGACTACATCCTAACCCAGAAGCTTCGAGTCGGGGATAGAATCATCCCCGAGGGATCCACCTTTCTCTCCATAGGTAAGGCCGAAAAGGGGGGCTGGGCTTTCCTGGGAAGGCACTTCAACAGCATCCAGGGAGCCAAGAAGGAAGCCAGGAGATACTGCAACCAAAAGGCGGCCGAACTCGCAGGTCGCTGACTCGGCCCCACATCTCCATTCAAGATCGGGCGGTAAGCCCGGGCTTGAGGATCTAGCCCCCTGGCTCTATCTTCCGGTAGGCCCCGTCCTCGCCCTTCCTGAAGAACTCGCGCCCCTCGTCGTAGGCGACCGTCACCACGTTGCCCTCGAAATCCACGTCCACGTCAACAACGTAGTCGTCTAGGATTCGGGTTTCGATCTCCTGCTCTCGAAGCGACTTGGCGCACTCATCAAGGATCTTGAAGGCTTGGTTCATCTTGAATCGGTCAAAAGCATGTCTGGACTTGTACTTCTTCTTCAGCACGGCACCGATCTCGCCGCCCTCTCCCTTCTTTCTGCCGAAAAGTCCCAATCAACCAACCTCTACGGGCGATAGGCCCTTCCCTATATGTTATCGGACGTTTTATAAAAATGCCACCGGTGGTTCGACTCGCCCCCCATGGGGGACGGATCGGCACCGGTTGATGGTCCTCGGGGTCTTGGGAGAGGCCTGCGTCACCGACCGGCATGATCGGCGTCACTCATCATGAATCAGCCTCTCAAGCTCGGTTATGCCGGCTGACCGAATCGGCTGGTCCAGTCGCTCTCAAGAGAGAAAGGGCCCTGAACAGACGGCGAAGGGGCTTTGGCCATTTCCGGGTTAGGGGGCGCCTCTCCCATGTACGGAATAGGCCTGTTGTGGCTGACGTTCATGAACGTCTGCGGAGCATCTTCATAGTCTTCGTCACCTGCGGCAACGAGATCAGCGGGATGGACGAGAACCTGGGCGCGCTCATCTTCAGAGGTCATGGACAGGAGATCCGGCTCCAGGTTCAAAGGTACTCGGCACTCCTAATCACGATCCCCATACGAAAACTGGACAAGGCCTTCCAAGGAATGTCAGAAACACGAAATTCGGCCCAGCGAATGCATGGCTGAAGACGCTGGGCCACATCCAAATCAAAATGCAGATCAACAAGCACCAGCTGACCCTGAAGGCAGGCTCGGCTAGAACCGGTTCTTCCAGCGGCTCCTACCTCGGTAGTCGCCTCTGCCGCCCCGGTCGCGGCTCATCCCGCCACCGCCGAATCCTCCGGAATAGGGCCTCCTCCTTTCATCCGGGTAGGTCCTCTCGGAGATGTTGTTTCCTTCGCTGACCTCGGCGATCTCCTCGTCGCTGGGCACCAGCTCTCCATATCTTCCGACGTTGAGCCTGATGTTGCCCCGGAACAGCGATGTGTAACCGTTCTTGACAACGTAGATGGAGCCCTCCTCCACCTTCGATATGTTCTCATCCCACAGAGTGAGATACACGGTTCCGGTGTCGTCTCCCACGAGGACATCTGCAACAGTATGCGATGAACCATCCCTGGAATGGACTTCCCTCACATCGCCAGCCGTGACCACCTTGAAGTGCACATTGACGTTCCTTGACCTAGGACCCAGATCACCAATCTTCATCGTAGTCGTCTCCTCCACAGTCTCACCTCCCTTGCATTGTACCTAGGCTCGCACTAGGGCTGGGCCAAGTCTGGCCTGCAACGTGTCGAAAACAATCCTTGCCCGAACCATGACGACGTGAGCACAGGCAGCAACACCGAAGGCAACGTCCAAACCCTGAACAGAAGCGGGGTCTTGCTCCGTCGAAGCCAAAGCATTCATGCGTGCGTCCGCCTTCTCGCGCGGGAATGACCTAACATGATCTCGATCGACTCAACCCCGACTAGCGAACCTTTCGGCCAGAATTCGGCACGCGTACTTATAAAAGTATTCCAGCGAAGCACCGAACCAGCGACCTCTAGGCACATGTGCGTCATGCCTGCGACCTCAGCGGAATGATCTGTCCATGCCTCCGGGAACTCACTTGTATGCGTCGAATCCGATAGGCTTATGGTCCCTTTCTTGCTTCATCTCGTCCTTGAACGTCCGGCAATACCGATCAGCTTGCGGATCTCGAAGGGCTCCTCCAAGGTCAAATCCGGGCCTCATCCTCCGGCCCCCACGGTTAGTGTGCTGCGATATGGGCGAAAGGGGGGATCGGTCCCCCTCCGGCGAACCGAGATGGATCGCTCTTGATGACCCGCCTGTTAACGCCGAGATCAGGCCGTCCGGACCAACCGCACCCATGCAATGATGCCTACGATCAGCACCACTGCAACCAGTGCTAGGACTTTTCCCCACCTCATCAACTCCGGGGCGTAGCCCCGGATAACAGCCTCTCTGTAGCTGGGGTTGCTCTGGCCCGCGGTGTTTCGGGCAAAGATCTTGAACACCATCTTGTTGCCCGCTTGGAAGCCATCGATCTTACCTCTTATCACGGTCTCGCCGGTCTGGTTAAATGATACACCCTGCACGTAACCCCCTCCGTGCTCTCCCCACCAGACAACGAAGCTTGTTACCTTCTCATAGGCGGGGTTATTGCTCCAACGCAGGGTTACACTGTAGTTACCCCCGGTCGAGCGTTTGATCCTTTGGACCCTGAATTCCGCCGGTGGCGAGGGCGCCGCAAAAGCAAGGAAGTTGCTCATGTTTCCCAAGATTCTACGCTCCAGTTCGTCAAGTCGGCTCATGAGGTTCGTCGTCCTCTTCAGGGCGGTATCCAGCTGTCTCTGGACCAAGCTTAGATTGGCCTCTAGGACGACGATCTTCTCGTCCAATGACATGTTCGTCCAGCTGCCTTCATCGGCCAATATGCACGGAACCCAAGGCAGACAGACGAGGGACATGACCGTCAGAATCGCTACGAATCTTCGCATCCTCCACAGCCTCGATAGTGACGATGCCCGTAGCAATCGTTATTAATCTTCTTCCCGCACTGGAAGTCGGCATCCGGCAATGAGATCCCGGGCCCACATCATCATCTCCGGAAGGGTGCAAGGAGTTTCCTTCAGACATTTCACCCGCGAGAAAGCGTTGGCCCTGGGCCTCAAGGGCTGGGTGAGAAATCTCCCTGACGGCAGGGTTGAGTGCGAGCTAGAGGGACCCAAGCGTGCACTGGACAAGATGATCGATGTCTGTCGCGACGGCCCCAGATGGGCCAAAGTCACCAACGTGGAGATCAAATGGCTCGATTACTCCGGGAACTACTCGCATTTCCAGATATTGCCCTAGGGATCTGAACCCGCGAAGACATGAAGCTATGAGGCGGACCTAGTCGATTTTCCAGGACCCATCCAGGATGGGTCCGACGACAGATCCAGT
The DNA here is from genome assembly GCA_964452145.1 of Hadarchaeota archaeon (SeqCode). Taxonomy (GTDB): domain Archaea; phylum CAYQAE01; class CAYQAE01; order CAYVLA01; family CAYVLA01; genus CAYVLA01. Next base: position 95,791 of record CAYVLA010000002.1, on the reverse strand, counting down.
TGCCTCTCTGTTCCACCCATACAAGTTGCGATCTGAGACAAGCATAGGCGCAGACAGGAAAGAGATATCTCCTCCCGTATCTCAAGCGGTCCAAGTTGAAGGAGTTCTACATCCGTCGGAACATCCCTGACGGCGTATACCGTCTTCTGGATATTTTCACGAACTTCGACCAGTCCCCTGCGCTGACGAAGATCTTCCCGAATGCGACCAGCGATATCGCCACAGTGAGAGTCAGAGTCGGTCGCACGCCCAAGTATATGAGGGTGATGGATGATGATGGCTCCATCGCTATCGGTAAGGAGTACCTCCGTGAAGGCAACTGGCTTCATTTGTACCTTGATCTCATCCATGAGACCACGCATGTGAGACAACACAGGCAAGGTCTGGAACTCTACGATGATCGGTACCGATACATTGACCGTCCCACCGAGATCGAGGCCATGACCATCGCCGTCGAAGAGGCAAGGCGTCTGAACCTTGCGGAGAGTGAGATCGCGGAATACCTCGACGTGCCCTGGATCACGCGAGAAGAACACACCGAGCTGCTTACGAAGCTCGGGATACCCCGAAATCCGGGGAACGGCCATTAAGGTCAAGAAAGGATTGGCCTCTGCGGCGCCATGGCCTGGCCCCCACTCCCTGCGTTCGGGCAAGATTCTTATTAGCTCTCGGCGTCACGACTGACCGCATGGCAGCGAGAGTAGGCGTTTACGGAATCGGCTCCATAGGAATCATGATCGCCCAAGCGCTTCGAGCCAAAGGCCATCGAGTCGTCTTCGCGGTTGACGTCGATCCTAACAAGATCGGGAGGAAGCTGGCGTCTCTGGGGGGACCGAAGGATGCCGGGGTCCGCGTATCGGGCAAGCTAGACGTTGAGGCAGCCAAATCCTGTGACTTGGTTGTCCACTCAACTGGCTCCCGCTTGGCGCAGATCTACCCCCAGCTCACCGAGGCGGTCAGCGCCGGCTGCAACGTGATCTCCACTTGCGAGGAGCTATCGTATCCCTATCTGAGGCACCCAACCATCGCCGATAGGATTGATGAGCTTGCCCGCAAGGAGGGTGTAACCATAGTTGGCACAGGGGTCAACCCAGGTTTCGTGTTGGATGCACTCCCGGCTTTCGCATGCGGGGTCTGCCAGTCGGTTCGTTCCATCGAGGCTGTCAGAGTCGTGGAAGCTTCGCAGCGGCGGGAACCTCTCCAGAGGAAGATCGGCCTTGGGATGGACCCTTCCGATTTCCTCAAGAGGGCCAGAGAGGGGTCCATGGGCCATGTGGGGCTCCTTGAGTCCTGCGCATTGATCGCCTACGCCCTAGGATGGGAGCTCACCGAGATAAGGCAGGACATCTTCCCCATCGTCGCAGAGCGGGAACAGAGAACGGATTTCGTCCTAGTGCGCCCCGGGCAAACCAGAGGACTCAGACAGGAAGCCGTGGGATACGCAGAAGACGCGAGAATCCGCCTCTTCTTGGAGATGAGCATTGGCGTGGAGAACCCGCGAGACTCTGTGAAGATAGAAGGCGAGCCGTCAGTGAATCTGGTGATGGAGGGCGGAGTACACGGGGACAAGGCAACCGTGGGCCGGGTGGTCAACAGCGTGGAACAGGTCATTTCTGCCCCGGCCGGCCTCGCCACCGTGCTTGACCTGCCGGTGCGACATGACGCAAGAGGCGTAGGTCCCGGAAGGCCGGTGATCTCAGGCAATGCCGCCCGATTATGACAGGTGCTACGGAGTTGAAAGGATGAAGGCGGAGACGGTGTATCAAGCCCGAACCAAGGCCTCGGCCAGGCTTTACAAGAAGGCCAAGAAGCTGTTTCCGGGAGGAGTCTGCCACGGGGTGCGACACTTCGCGCCTCACCCCTTCTACGCTGCAAGGGCTAAGGGATCGAGGATCTGGGACGTCGATGACAACGAGTACGTGGACTTCTGGATGGGTCACGGCGCCTTGATTCTGGGCCACACTCCAGGCCCGGTTGTTCGGTCGCTGAGGAGGCAGGTTCTGACGGGTTGCCAGTGGGGAGTTGTGAACAGCTTGCAGATTGAACTGGCGCAGCTTGTGAGTGAGGCCGTTCCATGCGCAGAGATGGTCAGGTTCTGCAACACCGGAGCCGAGGCAACCATGTATGCATGCCGCCTCGCGCGGGGTTTCACCGGAAGGAACAAGATAGCAAAGATCGAAGGAGGATGGCACGGGTACAACACCGATCTGCTCGCCTATGTCCATGAGCCACTGGATGTGCCTGAATCCCTCGGCCTCCCTGATGGAACCCAGAAGAACATCGTACCGTTGCCCTACAACGATGTTGAGGCCAGCCTTGATCGCCTCCGAAGGGAACGGAAAGACTTGGCGGCCATCATCGCAGAGCCCGTTCTCGGCTCAGGAGGCTTCGTCCCGGCCGAGATCGACTATCTCCGCGCCCTCAGAGAGGCTGCGGATGACTCCTCTTCGCTACTCATCTTTGACGAGGTGATAACGGGCTTCAGACTCTCGCTGGGCGGAGGCCAGGAGTACTTCGGCATCACGCCCGACCTAGCAACGCTTGGCAAGATCCTGGGCGGCGGGATGCCCATCGGTGCGGTTGTGGGCCGACAGGACATCCTGGACCTATCCGATCCCACAAGAGCGAAAGGAACGGGAGTTGGCATGGGTGGCGGCACCTTTTCGTGCAACCCCTTGACGATGGTTGCGGGCCTCGAGACCCTCCGCTACCTTAGTTCCCGGAAGGATCTCTACCTGCGACTCGGCAGAATGGGCCGAAAGGCAAGACGGATAATCCAACAGTCTCTCACCGTCAAGGACCGATACGTGGTCTGCACAGGGATCGAGTCGCTGTTCAGGACGCACTTCGCCTACGGGGATCGCTTCACCCCGAGGAGCTTCAGGGAAGTGCTGGAGAAGACGGACCGCGCCCTCCAGGGATGGTTCAAGATCGCCATGGCAAACCGAGGTATCTTCGTAGTAGAGGGCGGGGGGTCGATCTCGGCTGCACACAAGGAAACCGACCTGAAGGTTCTGGAGGAGGCGTGTGCGAACTTGGAGTTAGCCTAAAGTCCTATCAGACCCACCCAAGGCTTCCCTCCAGCTGACATCTCCTCAGACAGAGCTTGAAGATGTACCATCCCACGGCGAAGAGACAAGACGCCATCAAGGAGAGCTTCAGGAAGGGTGTGAGCACCTCGGCATCGGTCAATCGAGCCCCCCCGAATGCCAATCTCACCATGTGGTAGACATAGGTGTGAGGCAGGAACCATGCCATCCTGTACAATATGCCGGATTTGTCGACGGCAAGCAGCGCATCCGGCGGATAGAAGACCCCGGAGATCATGAAAGAGAAAGTTGAGAGAATCCAGCTCAAGGGATCCCACCGTTTGGTCACCAGCTGTATGGCCGCGCTGATGATGCCAAGCCCCCACATGGACAGGATGCCCACCATCAGAACCGCGGCAAATGTGGCCCAATCCACCGACCCTAGGTTCATGCCGAACATCACCGCTCCTGCGACGATGAATACCAGAAGGGATAGCATGTTCCAGAGATACTCCCATCCCATGGTTCCCAAGACGAAGACGGGTATCGGGCAGGGAGTAAGGATGATTCTCTCAAGCTGGCCCGGGTTGGCGATCCACACCGGGGCATTCTGGCTCACCTGAAGGAACATGTTCACCATCATGCCCAGCATCATGAAGGTCGCGGCATTCTGGTTTCCGTACCTGGCGATGTAGGGTGCCATGGAGGCCGCCGTCAAGGTGCCCAGTATCCCGGAGGTAATGGCCCATGTAAACATGCTTACGAGGGAGAAGACGAAGTTGAGCTTGTAGCTCGATGTGTTTATAGCATCTCGCCTGAAGAAGGCATACATCTGGTAAGCTGGCAGCAGCATCGATCTCATTTCTTCTCCCCGCCTTCCTCTGTCATCCAGATCAGGGCATCCTCCAAGGATACCTCCTCCATGGTGAGCGAGTACAGGCCCGCACCGCTGCCGATGATGGCGGCTGATACCTCAGCGATCGCGCTCCTCTCCTCAACCTCGATTCTAAGGGTCCGGAGTTCGGGAGATCTCTTGGATTCCTCGTCTCTCACCGATCTCACCAGGGGGATGGCCTCGATGGCGTGGATCAGCGACCGATCGAAGCGGCTGACCTCCGCCACGGCTACGTTCGCGGTCTTGGCCATCTCTCTGATGTTGTCGGGACGTCCGATCGCTAGGATCTTGCCTTTGTGAAGGATGGCCACGCGGTCACATATCCTGTTTGCCTCCTCCATGTTGTGGGTGGTCCAGAGAACCGTCTTTCCCAACTGCCTGCAAAGGCTGTCCCTCACTGTGTTCCTCAGATCCCTGGCCGACTTCGGGTCCAAAGCCAGGGTGGGCTCATCCAGCAGGAGAACGGGGGGGTCGGATAGGAGACATCGAGCGAGATCCAGCTTCCTCTTCATGCCACTTGAGAGCTTCTGTTGCCACTCATCCGACTTGTCGGAAAGCCCCACGAAGTCCATGACCTCCTTGACCTTCGCCTTCAGAGCGGGGCCCCGCAGGCCGAATAGCTGGCCGTAGAAGAGCAGGTTCTGGCGGCAGGACAGTCGCCCGTACCAGCCCATGTGTATGTCCAGGACCGTACCCAGTGCCCGCCTCGCTTCCTTGGGCCGTTTCCTTATGTCATAGCCGTTGATTGTTGCAGTGCCGCGGTTCGGCCACAGCAGGGTGCAAAGGGTCTTGATGAGGGTGGTCTTGCCGGCCCCGTTGGGGCCGAGCAGACCGAAGATCTCCCCCCGCCCCACCTGGAAGCTTACGCCATCCACGGCGGTGAGCTTCTCCTTTGTTCTCTGCCTCACCAAGGTTCGTCTGAGCAGGTTGAATGGGCCAAGCTCCTTCTCCTTGAGGGGCTTCTTGACCGTGAACACCTTCGTCAGTCCCAGCAGTTGGATCGGGCTGCTTGATTCTTGGATGGAGGAATCCCCCTACTTCGGCCAGCCCTAGTCGAGAAGTTCGAGGGCCGAGATCGGGAAGTGTCCTTATTAATGGCTTGCTCTCTCCATCGTCGCGGAAAGATGCCCTGAGAATCCCTTAGGATCAGGGGAAACCGTTGTTCCGTGATTCGCGATTCAGTGTACGTATCTGGCTGGCCCATAGACTACCGCCCCAGTCAGGGCCCGGACCAGACTCCACCTTGGAATTGGGGAGGTTGGGCTCAGGTCACCGTTGTCATTGGCGCACACAGCTTGAGCCAACCATACGCGAGGTAAGTACATACGATTCAGTGTACGTATTTAGCTTTGGGGTTGTTTTGGTTTTGGTTTTGGTTTTGGTCGGTTCCGCTTCGCGTCCCGATCCCGTTCTTGGTACAGGGTCCAATGCCCAAGCTTAGTCTCCCCCATCCGGATTCAAGCCGTGCGTGACCGAAACCCGGGCAGAGCTAAATACGTACGATTCAGTAGATTTTTAAGACCCACGATATCTGTTGGGCTGGATGACGGTCAAGAGGAAGACTCGTCCCAGATCTGTAAGCCCTACCGAGAGGAAGTTTCAGTCCATAAGAAGGAGGGGGTTCCCTGGCTGTCAGGGCACTTTCCCGGACTGCCCGAAGGAGATCGACCCCAAAACTCCTCCCAAGATCTGCCGGACCTGTCCCTACTTCAGATAGACTCCTCGCGGTCTTGCGGACCAGCCTGCCGACAGCGTCTCGTCCCGAGAAGGACGATCCATCGCTTCACCACGACCTTGGGCGACCTCTTGCCTTCTTCGCCCCGGCCACGGCTCCGCATCGCCATCATGTTGGGAGTAACTGATCCAGGAAGAGCCTCGTTTGGGCGGCGTGCTGGAGGGGGTCCCTCGGCCGTATTTCCAGCACCGATGCGCCTTCAAATCCGATCTCGTCCAGATTCCGGAAGAGGTACTCCCAGTCATCCCTCGGGATGTTGCCTGTTCCGGGAACGTAGTGATCGGAGTCCTCCAAGATATCTTGCAGGTGGAGATGGCAGATCTTGTGCTTCAGTCGATCTATGAAGGCCCTGAGCGGATCGGGACTGAAGTAGGCGTGTCCGACATCCAGGCATATGGCCAACTCGTCAAGATGCTGCGTCGCCCGCAGAAGCGTCTCCAACGGTCCGTTCTCAAGAGCCAGGACGATCCCACGTGTCGTTGCCAGATCGAGCACTTCGCGCGCGAAGTCTAGGTCAGGGTCTCCCGGTCCCAGCCTCATGTGCCCGCTATGCACCACCACCACATCGCAGTTGGTGTCCGCCGCCGTGTCGATCTGTTGCCTGTGATGCTCAATGGTATCTGGGCCACCGCCGTGGATACTGGAGGGGATGTCTCCGATGAGCGCCTTCAGCCGCGAGCGATGTGCGGGGTCGAAAAGGTTCTGCTCATCGAACCAGCCGGGCCATATCTCAACCCCATATCCCGCATTCCTTACGCTCTCGATCACGCTCTCCAGCGTGCCGACACCGTGGTAGTGAAAGTAGTTCCAGAGGCTTATCCGGTAGTTCAGTCTCATGCAGGCCTCCCAAGATGCCGCTCTTTTTAGTGTTACAATCAACTCACAGAGAGAGGGGGATGGAAGCAGGCTTTTAAGCGCACCACCTCCCATCAACCTACCTTGCCTAATTGCCGAAGATGTGGGGCGAGCCTGGTTCCGGCCGAGCTGCGGATTCGCAACTGGACCGAACTCCCTAAGAGGACCCTCTATAGGTGTCCATCCTGTAGCGCGAGCTGGCTCTACAGCGCGAATCTCAACTGCCCGGTGCTACTCGGCCCTCGCTCGCTTTGCCCCGTGACTACTTCCAGCCGAGGTAGATCAGGACCCACCAAGACTTCTTCACGCGTGCCCCATACTGGGTAGCAACTATGTCCCCCCGACCCATCCTAGGACCTCCCGAAGGGAGTAGATGAACTTGACGCCCGGAAAGGAATTCCTGAACCGACCGGACCGATCGACCATGAGGCCGATCATCCCGGCCGACTCCGCTCCCCCCACATCCCCCCAAGGGTCATCCCCGACCATGATGCATGCCGAGGGATCCGAGCATATTGACTCGGCAGCTAGGTGAAAGATCCTCGGGTTAGGCTTCTTGACCCCGACGCCTCCCGAGATGATGACCTCATCGAAGTAGCTGGCGATGCCCGTTCTGTCAAGGTACCAGAGGATGCCGAGGGGCTGAGCGTTGGAGATCAGGCCTATCTTGGTGTGGGGCTTCAGCCTCGACAGAGTGGGCACAACGTCGTCGAAGATCTCATCGTTACCTCTGTGGGGCTTGAATCGTCCCCAAAGATGGGCGTCCACGATCTCCTCCTTGGGCTCAAGGCCGAGCCGAGGCATCATCTGCCGACAGAAGGCCCGGAGGTCTATCTCAAGTCCGTCCCGTGCCAGCCTTTCCTCCTCCGCTTCAAGCGCCGGCTTGAAGACTGCCTTGAACTGATCGAAACCCAGCTCCATCCCTCTCTCCGTCAATGCCTGGTACCCGCACATCAGCGTCTCGTCCTCGGGCACCACTCGTTTCTGGAAGAAGAGAGTGCCTCCGAAGTCAAAGAACACCGTGTCGATCATGCAGTGCACCCCGCATTGGGTGACCCGTCTCCGACGGCAGTGTGCATATGCCTGATAGCCTGTCGCCCTCCCTGCCACCCGGACGTACACCACTCCCCCACCAATCGAATCTTAACAACCCCGTCACGGTCAGGTCCTCTTTGAGCCAATCTCCCTGCACAGCCTCCTCCGTTAGCCTGGCTTATATGTGTCAAGTCCCAGCAACTCGGCGCACCGTTTACAGACGTCGGTGGGTTCAGGCTCACATCTTTCTCGGCCCGAGCAGACAGATATTTACTCGGGTATCACCGATTTGGCTTCGAGGCAACCGTGAGGTTGGGAAGCATGAGCACAGTTGATGGCAAGATAGCGGACGCGGTGGATTCTATCGTCTTGGTGGACACACACGAGCATCTGATGTCAGAGAAGCAGAGGGCAGAATCAAAGATCGATTTGTTCTACCTCTTCCCTCACTACGCATCGTCGGATCTAGTCTCCTCCGGCATGCCACCCAAGGTGCTTGAGACCATCAGGGATCCAGGCATACCCCTGCAGCAGAGATGGGACCTTTTCAGGCCTTACTGGAGATATGCCAGGACGACCGCCTACGGACGGGCCCTCATTCTAGCTGCTAGGGAACTATTCGGGATCCATGACATCGTCGACGAAACCTACCTCGAGCTATCGGAGAAGATCGCCCAGTCAAATCGTCCCGGATGGTATCGCTATGTCTTGGGGGAAGAGGGCCGGATAGAGGTCTCCCTGGAATGCGGCACTGATACGGATGTTGACCGTGAGTTCTTCGCCCCGGTCATCAACTTCGAGGCCTTCATCGTGCCGAGGAGCCGGGGAGAACTGGAATCCATCGAGCAGCTTACGGGCATCTCGATACATAGTCTGGACGATCTCCTTGCCGCCTTGGATACCTGCTTCGAGGAGAGGATTCGAGGTGGAATGGTTGGGGTCAAGATCGGCCTGGCTTACTCCAGAAGCCTTCGCTTTGACAAGGTTCCCCGGGCTACGGCCGACAAGCTCTTCGGGGGAATCCATCGCGACATGGGAAAGGGTCTGTCATATGCGGAGGCCAAGCCGCTTCAAGACTTCCTCGTTCACCACCTAATCACGCTTGCCATAAAGCATGACCGCCCCATACAGATACACACCGGAATACAGGAGGGCAATGGGAACATCATCACCAACTCCAAGCCGACCCACCTTACCAACCTCTTTCTCGAGTATCGCGATGCCAAGTTCGACATCTTTCACGGGAGCTATCCATACTGCAGTGAGCTCGCCGTCCTGGCTAAGAACTTCCCGAATGTCTACGTGGACATGTGCTGGCTTCACGTGATCTCCCCATCGGTTTCGAAGAGGATGCTCCACGAATGGATCGAGACCGTGCCATCAAACAAGATAATGGCATTCGGCGGGGACTACGTCATCGTTGAGGGGGCGTACGCCCACTCCAAGCTCGCCAGAAAGGTCGTCGCCCAGGTTCTATCCGAGAAGGTCGAGCAAGGCTACTTCTCAAGAGAGGACGCGATCCAACTTGCCGATTCTCTGCTCAGGGAAAACGCATGGGATCTGTTCCAGCTCGGCACGCGATGGAAGCGCTAGACTCGCGGGACCCAGGCACCTTTCAGGCACAGAGATACCAAGCCGTTCCGGCCGAGCTACCTGAACTCTCCGTTTCGTCGCTTCTCTCAGAACGATCCCTCAGCCTTGATGCGGCCACGAGCACCAAGGCCAAGAGGAACCCCGCCAACGCCCCGAGCAGAAGCAGTGTTGCCGGGCCGCTGTTCCAGAGGCCCGACCAGAGCCGCGATGCTAGGCCCCAGACGCCGGCAAGGATTGGTTGTGGGTCCGTCACGAAGACCTGCACCTGGCCGGACGGTGATCTGGAGGCGATATAAACCGTTCCAGACCCAGCGAAGCCTCCTTTGTCGTATTCGCAATGGGCAACGGCCTAGGTTCTCTCCAGGATCGCCTTCGCAGACCCGGCCTCGGCAAGCCGGATACTCCCCCTGATCACGACGCCTGCCTTGGTCAGTCTGACTTGGGCGTCCGCTAACCTCGCATCGTCAACGTACAAGGTGACCGCGACGTTCCCCTTCAACAGCTGCGGGAAGCTCATCGTGTCTACTTCAAGAGAACCATGGATCAGCGATATCTCACAGACCTGTCTGTTACCTTCGACCTTCTGGGAGTACCTTCCCCAGCCCCTCTCGGTGGCGAAGAAACACCTGAAGTCCTCCTTCGACGCCTTGGGATCGAAGGCTATACGGCGGCGGCCCGCGTCATAGACGAATCCGCAGAGAGCCTCAAACAAGGCCCAACTGCTCATCGGCCGTACGTAGTGATCTCCACATTCGACCTCGTTCCATGGGCTCCTACATCTTCCGTCATGGCGCTGCCTGGCTTTCTCGACGATTATAAGCGTCTCCTCGATCATCCCCTCGTAGACCATCAGGCCAGCAACCGAGTACTCGATCCCCGTCCACACCTCATCGCTGTAGAGAGTGACGGGATCGGGTCTGCCGCCCATGGGCCATGTGCAGATTAGGAGACCGGCCTCGCCTTCCTTCAGGTAGACCCTGGGTTTCTGGATGTGTCCCACAAGGTCACTCCTCATATTGTACCGGAAGATCGATTCAAGAGCCCTCCTCACGTGCCCGGGGGGCAGCAGGTGCCCGAGGCCGAGGATGTGGGCCCACCATTGTCCCAGGAGTTGGTCCGAGTGACATCCCTCTCCGTATTGCATCGATCCGTGCTTGCTCCGGTCGTATCTCTGCATATAGTACTCGCCATTCCAGAGCTCGGATTCGATGATCGATCTCCCCTTCGCGTAAAGTCCTCTGCATCTCGATGCGACGTCGGGCTCCTTGCGCAGCTTGGCCATCTCCTCCATCGCTCGCAGGGCTGCAAGGTACAGCCCCGTGGTGAAGCTGTTGTGGCCGTGAAGATGGCAGTCGTAGGTATTCCATTGCGGGCCGTCTAGAACCCCGTCAAGATCCGGGTCCCAGGTTCTGATCGCGTACTCCAAGGCCTTCTTGAGGGCCGGCCAGTACCGCTCAAGAAACGCTGGGTCTCCGCATGCTCTGTACTCGCGGTATGTCTTCAGGATCGTCCCGCAGTGGCCGTCGACTGCATAGACATGGGATGTCGGATCTCTTTCGCGCCATCTAGGGAGATACAGCGGAAGAAGCGTTCGATGGGGGATTCGGCCATCCTCGCCCAGTTGCCATGCCAGGTCAACTTCCCTCATGGTCCTTTCCAACTCTGGAAACAACCGGGACAGGGTCTGCTCGTAGTTCCACACATGGGTGCAGTTCAGAGGACAGCAGCCGCCAGTCATGGACGAGCAACCTGTGCTGGCCCCGCAGCACCCCTCGAATCCATAGAACCTGCCATCCTGGGTCCAGAAGCACGTCGGGCTTCTGATGGTCGAGATCTGGGACGAAGCTGCGTCCAGCACAGGACCGGGTAGTGTTGTGTCAAATAGGCAGTCCCAGAACCGTTCGGTCTTGAACACCAGATCCCCATAGCTGTCCACAGCATAGTTGATGGTCTCCAACACTCCTGCGAACCAGTTGCTGTACATCGTGCCCAGCCAGAATCTGGTCTTGTCATCCGCTAGGCCCAGGCCCTTCTGGTTCCAGTTCACATATCTGTTCGGGAAGTGCCAGGCGATCACGAATACGACCTCCCTGCACTCGCCCGGCTTGATGACCAACGACTTTGCCAGAGCACCGTTCCAGGTTCGTCCCGCGGGGCTTGGACCGAGGGAATCGCGGACTAGTCTTCCATCCGATCTGAAGTCTTCCCACAGACCGTGCAGGTCATCCCATTGGGGCCGAACCGAGGCACCGTCTCCAAGAAGAGCGAGGGCCATTTCGCCCTTCCTAGCCGATCCCTCCTCGATGCTGTTGTTGCCCATGACGAGGATGGTGGCCCCTTTCGTCATGACAAGGCTGTTGACGTTGCCCCCGTACAACGGACAAGACGTCCCCGAGATCGGAGTCGCGCCATCCCAGCCCACAGCATTCTGGAGGGATGCCAGACACGAGGCCTCGACTTGATCGGTCCCCGGGTTGCGGAGCCGAAGAGCCAGGAAGACCACCGGAAGACCCGAATTCTTCTGATCAAGAGGAACCAGGGGAGAGAAGGCCTTCAGCTCCACGTCCAGGGGCAGGTTCTCGTCTTTGTATTCAAAGCGGGCCACCGGATACTGGCCAACGACCCTAATCGAGGTTACCCCGGGTAGCGTCTCCATCAGATGCTTCGCCTGGTCCGGGAGGATGTGATCGGTGACGAGAGGTGCCGGTTCGAAGCCCTCCTCCGAATACAGGGCACTTGACTGAAGAACAAATGCCTTCGATTCGCTTCCCGCTCTCCAGACCCTGATTGCCAAGAAGGTCCCCGGTAGGTAGGCCAGGTGATTGACCTGATTGAAGATTTGCCATTGTCTGAAACCCCCGTCACCGCAGATGCAGAAATGCCCGGTTCCGATCCCTCCGAGAGGGAAGGCCAGGGCCCTCAGAGCCTCGCCTTCGTACGTGAAGGGAGCATCCTCTTCGCAGGCTGCCACCGTTACCGTCTCCACGGCAAGGCCCTGCACAGCCTTCTTATAACGATTCCTGCATCTCTTCTCACAGCTCCTTCCCGCTGCCGGCACATTCAAAAGCCGGTGATCCCGGGTCCATGTCGATCAGCATGGCTCTACCATTCTCAAAAGCCGAGACCTGGCTGAGGACATTGACCGGGGATGTTGACCTGCACAGGATCTCGACGCCTATGAAGGTCGAGAAAGAAGAGATGGTCCTGGTTCCCTTCAATGCCAAGGGCCGGCACATGGAGATATCGGCACGCCAGTACGATTTCACGTTCGCCTTTAGAGGTACCCATGGCAAGGACCTCAAGGGCTCGGGTAGGCTGTTCATCCCGGCCAAACGTCCGAGGGAAAGGCTTCCCATGGTCATCAGCATGCATTACGAAACGGATGCCAAGGGATCGGCACGTTTCCTGGCACGAGGATGGGCCACGATGACCCCACACGGGGAGAGGAGCTACGTGGCGTCCAACCTCATGGGGCACGGCCTGAATCATTCGGCCAGCATGGCCCAGCTCCCGAGACGCATGCCCTTCGTCGACCAGAGGCGCGTCATGCTCCTGGGTGCGAGCGCTGGAGGATACCATGCACTCATGGCATCATCGATGGTCTTCCCCCTTACCGCTGTATGCGCGCTCCTGCCTATCCTGAACCTGAAATACAACATCAATTATCTGGTCAGAAACGATCAGGTGAACAGGGATCCGCAGAACCCGGAGAAACCCGCCGCGCCAGTGGTGAGAGCCGTCCAGATCGTGGGCACCGAGACCACCAAAGGTGGAAGACCAGATGACCAGGACTGGAGACCGTTCAGCCCCACGTTCAGGACCCACCTGATGACCTTTCCAACGCTGATCACATACAGCACTGCGGACGCTTTGGTTCCTGTCAATCAGCTTTCGCAGCACCTCGTGCATAAGACTCCAACAGGCCTCTGGCCCGAGGGTTACACTTTCGACATGGCGAAACTGGTTACCAACCGATCGGAAAGGAAGACCCTGCTGGAGGCACTCAATCCCGAGGAGTATTCGCTAAGATGTGTAAGGATCGAGAGGGACTCCCCCACGGTGCTCAGGAAGAGGGACGAGATGGATCCCAAAGAGGCCGCGAAGATCACCAGCCACAACATCGTCTGGAGTAAGGCGAAAAGGATTTCCATCTTCGTTCTCGATGAGGGATATCCAGAGCCCTATTGCGGGCACCTGAAGTACCACCACTCTGTCGGAGACGATGATTTCTTCGACTACTCCATGAAGCGTGCTGCATTCAAACCCGGGATCCTGACCATGGAGAAACTCCTCCAATTGATGCGGCGTTTCTCGGGAAACGAAGAACCCCAGGGGAAGGAGTACTCAGGGAACGAGTCGTGGTTGATCACCCGCCTCGATCACCAGAGCATAGAGCGCTGGTACGTGGCTTGCGGTTTGGAGATCTTCATGCGATCTGCCAAGGCAAATGCAGCGCGGGTCCTGAAACTCTACAAAGAGCTTCCTTCCGAGTTGAGGGCCCTTGACCTTGACTCCTCCAGATTTGAGGCCAGCCCTCAGTCGGTCTTGGTACAGCATCAGATGATCGCCCTCGAAGAGAGCGGAGACACTGAGATGGCGCGTCGCCTGAGGCGGGCTGCGCGGTAGGCGCCCCAGCAGGAGAGGTGAGCTTATGGGCACTCGGGAATTGGACCTCTTGAGGCTGAGCGGACCCATCAGAGCTGGAATGCAGGACTACGACTCCCTCATCGAACTTGTAGACGAATGCTTCCCGGGAGACAAACAGCTCGGAGGAATGCTCCCCAGATGGCCACACTGCTTCAGGAAGGACAGGATCCAGAACTCCTTGATAATCAAGGATGGGGCCAGAGTCATAGGCCACGTTGGATGCGTCGATCAGACAGTGCTGTTCAGGGAGGGGCAGATAAGGGTAGCGGGAATCAGCGGAGTCGCGACAAAGCCCGAGTATCGAGGAAAGGGCGTCATGACGAGCATACTCCTGTACACTGAGGAGTTCCTCAGGAGGGAGGGATATCTCATATCGGATCTGGGAGGAAGCAGACAGCGGTACGGCCGCTTCGGCTGGGAGTTGGGAGGAAGGGTCTGGCAGTTCAACGTGACTCCCCGTTCCCTTGGCGCTGTGGGCGAGCCCTCCGGATTCGGGGTGGAGAAGTACTCCCGATCCCTGGAGGAAGTGAGGATGACCTTGATGATTAACCGGCGGCAGCGCCTCGGGGTGAAGAGAGACCGTACGCTCCATGCCCTCCTTCTTGGCCGCCTCGGGAAGGAAGTGTTGCTGGCCCGGAGGAGAGGTGTCCTTGACTCCTACGCAGTCATCGAGCGCCGAGAGAAATGGGCCCACATCGGTGAGTACGCAGGTACTGCTGACGGGGTTCATGCCATCCTACTGCATCTCACCGAGTCGCTCGGAGTGGAGTCAGCGGTCGTGCCCTCGCCTTGGTCCCATCCGATCAACCAGAGGCTGCGGGAGGTGAGTTCCGGCTGGCAGGTTAACTGCCTGCGCAGCATCAAGATCATAGACCTGCCGGGGACGCTGAAGGCTTTCTCCCGGCAAATCTCTCGAAAGTACGGGGAACTGGGATTGAGGGGAACCCGAGTCTTGATCCTGGGGATCGAGGGCGAGCCCGTGGCAGCGAAGCTGAAGTTCTCCCCCGACGGCGCATCGGTCAGCAGAACGCGGACCCGGAAGGATGCGATCATCTTGCCTAGGAGAGAGATGGTGCAGTTTGTTTTCGGGCCGGAGCCACCGAGCAGCATCACGAACCTGCCTTCCGGGGCATCCTTCGTGGAGGTTGTTTTCCCATTGGATTTCCACATCTGGCACAACGAGATGGTCTGAGGTTGATGCCAGGCAGAGGAGAGTGCCACGGCAAGAGCCGGATAAGATATGGCATTGGTAGGGATACCGGGCAACCCTAGCCGCTGATATCCCTCCGAGCTGAGAGGTGGAATCGCGAAGCGTTCTTGAGCCTCTTACGATTATCGATGGGCTCGCAATTCGGCGCGGATGAGACCCACCAAATCCCAGAGTGTTCAGCCCGGCCAAGGACATCCCGCTCGCCCTCATCGAGAGAGATTTTTCTACCCTGTGGCAGGCCGATGCGAGGGTGTCTCGTGGCGAATCTCATCTCCAGCATCGAGGAGACGATCCTAGGTAACGGATTGAAAGTCATCACCAAGCAGGTGCCTTCCTCCCCAGCCATTAGCAACTGGGTCTGGTACAGGGCTGGGTCCCGGAATGAGATGCCGGGGATCACCGGTATATCCCACTGGGTCGAACACATGCTCTTCAAGGGCACCCAGAATTTCACCAAAGACCAGATCGATCGTCTTCTCAGCAAGCACGGCGGAATGTACAACGCCTTCACGTCCCAGGACTTCACCACTTACTTCGAGACCCTTCCAGCCCGACAGCTGGATCTCGCGCTGAGGATCGAAGCGGACCGAATGGAGAACGCGGTGTTCTCGCCTAAGGAGGTCGAAGCCGAGAGAACGGTCATCCTGTCTGAACGCGAGGGCATGGAGAACGAACCGACCTATCTCCTATTCGAGGAGGTCCTCTCATCCGCCTTCAAAGCCCATCCTTACGGCTGGCCGGTGATCGGCTGGACCTCCGACCTCAAGACCATGACGAGGGACGACCTCTTCGGACACTATCAATCCTGCTACTCGCCCGACAACGCCTTCCTGGTTCTGGTGGGCAGATTCGACCGAGGCAAGACACTCTCGAAGATAGAGGAACTCTACGGATGCATACCGAAGAGGAAGGGACGGGCTACAACGATACCGGCCGAGCCACCGCAATCTGGCGAGAGAAGGGTCCTCGTCAGGAAGCCGGGCAACACTGAACACATTATGGTGGCGTATCACACTCCCCACATCTCCAGCGATGATGCCTTTCCCCTCATGATCCTTGACGCAATCATGAGCGGGGCCAAGGCGGTGAGATCGGGCCCGGGCTTCGAGCGCAGCGGCAGGCTCTACAGGGCGCTAGTTGAGAAGCAGCTTGCGCTTTCTGCAGAATCGAGTTTCCAAGAGTCCGTTGACCCAAACCTCTTCACCATATTTGCCACAGCGAGAAGTGGAGTCCCTGTGGAGAGAGTCGAGAAGGCCTTGGTCCAGGTTGTGGAGAGAATCCGTCACAGGGAGCCGACCAAGAAGGAGACTAGAAGAGCCCTGTCGCAGACTGAGGCTCAATTTGCGTATGCCACCGATGGCGTCACGGGGCAGGCGCATCTGATCGGTGCGTCCGAGCTGCGAACCGGCTACCGGCATCTTGCAAGCCTTCTAGACAGGCTCTCCAAAGTCAGCCCGGAGGACGTTCGAAGGGTTGCCAGAACCTACCTAGGTGAGGATAATCGTACGGTTGGGGTTTTCAAACCGATCAAGGAGGGATCGTCGTGAATTCATTGGTAGGTTCCCTCAGGATCGAGAGGCTTGAGCTTGAAAACGGGCTGGTGGTCCTAGTCAACCCGCGACCCGAATCCGAATTGATAGTCATCAAAGGGTCCTGCCGGGCAGGGGCCCTCTTCGACGATGCGGCTCACTCCGGCCTTTCGCGATTCGTGGCGGGTATGATGATGCGAGGCACCGGAAAGAGGAAGCATATGCAGATCATAGACGAAGCCGAGTCGCTTGGTGCCGGGATCCGATTCCACGCCGATGACGATCTGGCATGGTCTTCTTCGAGATGCACTCCTCCAACTCTGAATAAAACGGTCGAGATCCTTTTCGACTGTATGACCGACCCGATCTTCCCGGAATCCGAGGTGGAGAAGGTCCGAGGGCTGATGTTGACGCAGATCAAGGAGAGGGAGGACAGCACGTCGGCCGTGGCCAGCAGGACCGCGAGGGAGATGCTCTTTCCGGAAGGCAACCGCTACCACACGGACCCCGGTGGCTACGAGGAGACGATCAATGCAATTACGCGGGACGACATATGCTCCTTCTGGAAGAAGCACTACGGGCCCCAGTCCACGATCCTCTCTTTCTCGGGCAGTATCACCTCCGACCGGGTGCGGGAGGCCCTGTCGAAACACTGCCGGAATTGGGAACCTGCCGGCCGAAACCCGGAGTTCCCCTCAGTGCTGGTGAAGAGACCGATCAAGGCTGCTCGGAGAGTGACCCCGATGATGCACAAATCGCAGGTCGATATCGCAGTGATGTGCCAGACGGTTCCAAGAAACCATCCGGACAACTATGCTCTGGGCCTTGCTAACACTATTCTTGGGACGATGGGTTTGATGGGTCGGCTGGGGAAGAATATCAGGGACAGGCAGGGACTGGCCTATTACGCAGCCAGCTCCTATGCCCCCAGGACGACCGGTGGCTACTGGCTGGCGTACGCAGGCGTCAACCCGGCAAACGTGGACAGGGCGGCCGAGAGCATCTTGGACGAGATGAAGAGGATCGGGAGGGAACCAGTGACAAAGCGCGAGCACCGAGACGCGATCACAAATCGAATTGGTTCGCTAGCTCTCAGGCTGGAGACCTGCGAGGCGGCCGCGGCGCTCATGCACGAAATCGAGCGCTTCGATCTGGGACTGGACTTCGTTGACAGGTATGAGGCCATCATCAGATCCCTGACCCGCGATGACATCCAGCGCGTGTCCGCGGACTACCTGAGGCCCGACGAATGCGTCACGTCCATAGTGGGTCCCTACCAGGCGAGGCGATGACAGCTTAAGCTGTGTCCCGCAAGGTCCTGGAGGAAAGCAATATCACCTCGGAGCCCCTGTCGTTGCAGGCGATCGCTTGATCATACGCGATCCCGTACACGGGGACGTGGAATTCAACGAAGAGGAGGCAAGGATTCTCGACGCCAAGGAGATCCAGAGGCTTCGGGGAATAAAGCAGCTCGGGACCGCCTACCTGATCTACCCCGGTGCAGTGCACACGCGCTTCGATCACTCGATTGGCACGATGGCAATGGCCAGACGGATTGTCGCCTCCCTACGATCAAAAGGTCACGAAATCGGTAAGCAGGAGGAACAGGTCATCACCCTATCCTCCCTTGTACATGATGTGACCCACGTACCCTTCGGCCACACATTTGAGGATGAGCGCAAGATCCTGCCCGGGCACGACAAGGGAGATCGGCTCGAGCGCATGCTATCCGGGGGAGAACTCCACGATGCCCTTGCCGACATGGGATCATTGAAGGAAGTCCAATCGATCCTGCGAGCAGGGGAAGCGCCGGATAGTCGCCATCCCAAACCATGGATGGCACAGGTGGTGAAGGACGCGGTCAGCGCGGATCTCCTCGACTATCTCCGTCGAGACTCCTACTTCACAGGGCTAGCCCAGAACTACGATGATCGGCTCTTTCGCTACTTCGTGCTTGCCGAGTACAGTGTCGGTCGCTCCTCTAGGCAAGTCCTAGCGGTGGACCTCGGGAAGGGCGGAATGGTGCGCCAAGATGCACGGTCGGAGGTCCTTCATCTCCTCCGCATGCGCTATTTCCTCACGGAGAGAGTCTACTACCATCACGCCAAACAGGCCTCTGGAGCGATGATATCAAAGGCCCTTGAGATCAGCATAGCCAGTGGATTCGACGCCTCCATCCTACTTGGGATGAATGACTGGACCCTTCTCGAGGCCCTAAGGAAATCGGAGATGGCTCCGGTTCGAGACCTTGTCGAACGCGTCGAGAATCGGAAGCTCTTCAAGAGATCCTACGTTCTCGGATCCGACATCGGACCCAGCAAGCGCAATGACCTCATATCCCTGTACAACAGACCAGGCGAAGAGAGGGAGAGAGCCGAAGAATCGATCGTGTCCCGCCTTGAGCATGAGGGGCTAAGGGCAGCGGAGGGAGATGTAATCATACACTGCCCCGATCTGGGCACGATGAAGGAGGCTAAGGTCTTTGCCCGCGATGAGGAGGGAATGGTCGAGCAGCTACATAGACACAGGAGATCCCTCTCCCGGGACCTAGACCAAGTCGAGAACCAGTACCTAGCCATATGGAACTTCTTCGTCTTCTGTAGACCCGAACTCGTGGGGCGTGTTCACGAGATCTGCAGAGACCTTTTTCCGTCGGAGCGTCCCGGCTTTGTCCCCAAGACGTACCACTGACCTCATGTCGACAATCGTCCTATGCGCGGTCGCGTTGACGATGACAGCCCGAGGTGAAGCACCCCGAATCGCCGAGAACGGATTCCTCCAGGTCAACGGAACATCCTTCATCCCCTTCGGCGTCTTCGACGTTAACAGCCAGGAAGATGCATATCAGGTGCGGGATTGCGGGCTCAACGTCGCGGAAGGGATGCTCCCAGGGCTGTATGAATGGGCGTCAAACGCCAACCTCTATGCTCTCCATTGGCTGATTGCCCGGACCAAGAGCGACGAGGAGATACTGAGTGTTGTGAGAGCTCATCTTGATCACCCAACAAACCTTGCTTGGTTCACCTTCGATGAGCCAAATGAGGTTGGGGTTCCGGCCTCAAGGTGCGAAGAGGTGTATCGGCTCATCAAGTCTCGGGACCCATTCAGGCCGGTCGTGCTCGTCGTCTCGCCTGCATACTGGTACCACCCTTGGCCTTACTCGGAATACGCATCCGCGTGCGACATCGTGGCGACAGACCCATATCCTGTCGAGATCGGACATGGAATAGGGATCGATTATGTTTCGGAGTGCATTGCTCGTGCTCGTCGGGATTCGGGGAAACCGGTATGGGCGGTGCTTCAAGCATTCCCTTGGCCGGGGAAGCGCCTCCCCACAGCGCGGGAACTCAGATGCATGACCTATCAGGCGCTGGTCCATGGGGCCTCGGGTGTGCTGTACTACACCTACCAGGTGGCCGCCTGGAACTTCCACCTGCAGGACACACCCCTGTGGCACACCATCAGGGACATGTCAGCGGAGTTGCAGGTTCTCTCCCCTGTGTTGACCTCTCCAACGATTCGCAGCTGGGAGGTTTCAACCATCCACCTGCTGGAAGGCCAGCACAACGGTTCAACGTACTTCATCGGCGTCAACGCCGGACCGGAGGCGCAGACGCTTTGCCTGCCTGTGGACAAATCCATACGGTCGGCAGAGGTCCTCTTTGAGGACCGCAGCGTAAGAGCCATCGATGGAATCATCGAGGAAGTCTTCGACCCCCACGATGTTCATGTTTACAGGGTTACGGAATCTCCCGGGCTCCCTCCCCAAGCAGGGTTGTTGCTTGGTCTCGGACTAGCCCTGATGAGGAGAAGACCCGGGACCCGACCGGGCATCTGAGGGCCTCCAATCACATCTTTGATGCCTTCAAGCCTCATTGCGTTTCCCGTTTTGGCATCGCGTGAAGAAGTGGAAGGATTATCAAGCACCGAATGAGAAGAGCCGAATCACAGATGGCCCTCATCATCAACGCGACACTCTCCTACCCCCCTTTCCTACTTGCCGGTTGTCTCCTGTCGCAGGCAGGCTGGCCCCGATCGCCGCGGCACTTCAGGATCGTGTCGGCCGTCATCATCAGCATGATCATGCAAGCTGTCAGCATCTGCCTTCTGGCCACGGCCCCCGTCGGAGCGGGCCTGCCCACCTTGCTTGTGTCATCGCTCGCATGGGTGGCAGTTGGCATCCTGATACAGGCTCTGAGCACCAAGGGCAACGTTGCCTCAAGAATCAAGGCATCTCCACTAGCGGCTGGTTTCTCCCGACTCAGGTCCGGAAGATGGTTACTCCTTCCAGCCTTCATTCTCCTTCTGATGGCCCTGCTGATCATTCCGACCTTGGGAAGCCTCGAAACCGACCTGCTGTGGAGGTTCCGAGCCTACCTCATCGCTTTGGCATCGGTTGCGGTTCTGGGTTCCGTGTATAGAGCGAAGGCTCGGACCGTGCTGATTGGAATCGCTCTGGTCTTTCTGATATCCCTGGGGATGTCAGCGATCGGGATCTACCCGGTAGCGATGCCTTTCCATGCAGCCAGCGGAACTCTCCAGGAGGGGATGACATCCGATGGCCCCCTGGGCAACCTGACCGGATTGAGCAAGGTGTTGGCAACGGCTTCTAGCCTAGCCTTGGCCTTGGATGCCGTCGTGGCCTTGATCTCTGTGGCTCTGGTGGGCGTCGCGGCCGTTGTACTCGCCAACACCACCATGTCGCGCGCCACGATGAGAGCCCTCCTAGCTCTCATCCTGGTCCTGGTGCTGCTTGTGCCAGGGTTGATGTTGCCCTACGCGTATACCGTATGCGTCGGTTCTGCAGAATTCGGAGCTGGCATCGGCCTCGGAGCCCTCAAGGGCTCGGAAATCGTGGACCTGGCTCAGAAAGGCCAGATCAACAATGAGACTCTCTCCCGCGTCAGGATCAGCATGGAATCAGCAGGAAAGGATTTCGCTAAGAGTCGCAGACTTCTCACCGGCCTTGAGGATCTGAGGGCATTCGATTCTGTGGGACGCATGCCGTTCGTGGGGAAGTACTCGCCGGCCCTGAGGAGCTTGGCTTGGGCCATATCTGAGGCAACCATCGGGCTTCAGGCATCAGGCCTCGGGGCAATAGGCGTTCTTGAGGGAGTACTGATGGTCTTTCAGGGCGGTGCGCTCAGCGTCGACTCCTTCGAAGTTCTGGGCCCGAGGATCATGGAGGAGGATCTTGATGAGAACGCCGTTAGAGCCGGGATACTGCACATCGATTCATCCTTTGTCCAGATACTGTCGGGCTTCGATTTCATCAGATCAGCCCTCGATAACTTCTCACAGCTCCAACCGGATGTGTTCGATGATAGGTTCCCCGAAGTGGCCGACGGCATCAGAGAACTGCTGGCAGACCTCGACGACTTGAGAAAGGGCACCGACATAGCCGAGGTGTTGCTGGGGCATGGGGGCAGACCCATTGCGCCCGCCACACATCTGCTATTTGCCTCGTATTCACTAGCCGATCTGGCACCGGGTCTGATCGACCTCAGGGACCCGGAGAATCTTCCGGACACTGACCAGGTCATTTCGAACCTCTCCGGTTTCAAAGACGCTTTCCAAGACCCAACGATCGCCAGAGTCCTGTCTGAGAATGGGGACGTCGGCAATGGCCTTTCCTTCCTCTCGGAGGCCATCGGACTGATTGAGAAGATGCTGGATCTGGTCGATCACGCAGTCAAAGTTGCAGAGGATGTCCACCGCATCCGGGAGAAATTCGGGAGCAAACCCGTTCAAGATCTGACCGAGATGGAGTTGTGGGAGTGGGAAAAGGACGCGCAGGCCTTGATCATTCACTCACAGGATCTTGAGAGGAAGCTAGCGGAGATCGAAGCCGACATAGAAGCCATGATCGCCAAGGCCAGAGAAGGCCGATACGGATACGCGAACCAGCTGGCCTCTTCCAGCGTTGATATGCTCCGAGAGGTTCTGAGATACCTCAGAAGCTTGGATGCCCTCTGTGACCTCGCCACCGGAATCACGAGCTTGATAGCAGCGGCCAGGGACTTCAAGGACTTCTTCCACGACTTCGCTAGGTTGGAGAAGGCGATACAGTCCAGCAACTGGGAATCCGCCCAGAGAATCCTAACCGAGGTCAAGACCCAGTCCACAAGCGGGAAGGAGCATTTGGCCGAACTCCTCACGGTTTTGTCATCAGCCCCTGGGGATTTGCAGTTGCCCATCGGCAGGGATGACATTTCCGATATATACGCGACCGTCACGGCCATAAACCTCAAGATCGTCAGTCTGGAAGATAGATTGTTGACGCAGGATGGAGAAGCAGCGCTTCAGGTGATCACCGACATACACCAGGACTACGCCCAGCTCGCCCACAAGCTCCGCCTGCAGATCTGACCATTTTTTGGGCGAACTGCTTCTTGATCCTTTCCGAGGTGAGGCTGTATCGCCGCTCGATGGAGGGGTACCCGAAAGGTTGATCTGCAACCCCTAGCATTCGTCGAACACTGTTCATTGGCGTGAACCAATGTCTAGGAATCCCCAGCCTCATTTGACATCGGCTTCGTCCGAGTAGCCTCGGGTCTCCCAGTACCCTCTGTGGTCAGCATTCTCACTTACCTCCATTTTGACAACCCACTTCACCCACTTGTATCCCCACTTGCCCTCAGCAACCAGACGGACGGGGTAGCCCTCTTTCTCGGGGAGGAACTCGCCATTTGCCTTGTAAGCTAGGATGAACAGATCGGATCCGTTAAGCTCCTCGATTGGGAAAGAGCTCGTGTATCCGTCGGCCGCGTAGAATATGACCCGCCTGGCAGTGGGCCAGGGCCGGACTTCACCCAGGATGTCCCGGACGGCTATCCCGACCCAGTCCGCCGACCAGCTCCAACCCTCTACGCAGTACATGACGTTCCTTCTCTCCACATAAGGACGTTCGAGGATTTCCTTCAGGCCGACTGTAATCGCGTTATCGACCGCACCACCTATTGTCAGCACATAGGTCTCAGGGTCTATTACTTGGGTCCCCTTGATGCTATTCGTCCTGCCAAGGTTTGTCTTTCCCGGATTCGGCACCCTTCCGCTCCACTCTCCGGGATCGATCCTATCTAGGGAGAGGTTGGCAACGGGTTTCTCGCGCTCTTGTGCCCAGAGACAGCCACAGGTCAAACACAGCAAAGACAACGCCAGGGCCGCACCAGACGATTGGAGGGCACCTATCTTACGAGCTGCCATATGCCTCGTAGGAAACCCGCGCGGATAGGCTGATAATCCTGCCCAATTCCGATAGCAGCCGACAGATCATGTCACGCCTCAGGACTCCTGCTTGTCCCCTTCCTTGTCCGAGGTCGAGGCCTCGGTCTGACCTTTCAACCTAAGGGTTGCCAGCCAGCTATTGAGGTAGTCCCTTGGCTGGAAAGGACAGGTGACAACAACCCTGATATCAGCAGGCAGATTGATCTCTCTAGATAGGTCCATGAAGAGAACGCCCACCTCTCCCTCCTTGAGCGATGATGCTATCGACTCCGCGACGTGCCGATCCCTCTCCCCCATGCTCTCCTGGAGGAAACTCCCGATGGTCTGCAGTGCGGACGCCTTATCTGCATCGTCAGACTCTCCGGACAGGACCTCCTGCAGCTTCTGCATCCAGGACACCGTCTCCAAGACCAGCTCCGGGCTCTCCGCCTCCACAAGCTCGGCGCCGGATTCCAGCGACATCTTGACTACCTCGTAGCCAATGGGATCGGAGATCCTGAGCATTTCCAGCTGGCGCTTTCCTGGAACGCCGTTGGATTCCAGATACACCTTCTTCAGTCTGCCGCCAACGGCCGAGATCCGCGACTTGGCGTAATCCCAGAACTCCTTTGCCTTCTGATCATAGTCCTCGGGGGTGCGAGAGTCGATCCGGATCAGTTCCTCCTTGGTGAACATCCTAGGTATTCGAAGCAATGTCCTGGACAATTCCGACCACGGGGAGGCCTCTCCCCTAAGCAATAAAAATCAAATCCCGTCATCTCCACGCGCCGATCCTTGTCCCGCCCAGAAATCCCGAGTGGAGCGGACTAGGTCCTCAACTCCGTTCAGCCTGACCGCTTCATCCTTCCACCATGACGGCGCGCTTCCCAGATAGTACCTGCAGAATCTGCGATCAAAGACGTACAGGGCTGCCTTGTTCTCACTTCGTCGATGAGCCCTACCCGCCGATTGAACGATCTTGGTGACTGCTGGCAGATGGTAGAAGTAATCCCTGCCCCTACCCGGGAATTTGGCGTTATAGTAGTTTATTCCCAGCCTAGTCGTATCGGATACCCTCTCCAGTGGAAGTCCGAAGATCGCGATCGCTTTCACCAAACCCGGAAGGTCCAGACCCTCGCTCAGCGAAGCTCCCATAACAGCGAGGATGTTCCGACCCGATATCAAGGCTCCCTCAACTTCCTCCTTCTTGGTCGCGGCCCTCTTCTCAACCAAGATGTCATCCAAAGGATACAGAGCAACCAACTCCCGCATGACATCATATGAAGGAAAGAAGAACATGCAACCCCCAGGGGTATTCTCTCGTATGGCGATGATCCTCTGAAGAATCCGGGAGTACATATCCTGGCTCCTCGCCTTCCAAGCAAGTGAGATGGAGTCATCAAGGAAGAGTACCCGGTTCTCCTGCGGGAAGATGTTGGGGAACTCCCGGTGAGATGCGAACGGTATGCCGAGGATGTCCCGGTAGTACCCCCCGGGAACCAACGTCCCCGACATGAGGATCGCGCCTCTGACCCCGGTGGGCTTTGCAGGGTCAAGGACTTCCGAGGACAGGACGGCCGGGTCAAGACACCTCATCTCCAGCCTCCTGGCCGACTTCCCTTTGGGCGTCTGGGAAAGGACGCAGAATCGCTCAAATGAGCGGTCTTCGCAGAGGAGAAAGGGCCGGATGAACGATGCTGCGATTGCCAGATGCGATAGGGGCGGAAGGCCTTCACGGATTCTCGTCTCCAAGACGACCGAACCTGCGGCCTCCAAGCTCGTAACCGGCCCTTCCAAGGGATCAATGCCGGCCTTCTTCAGAACCATCCTCGCAAGGCCCAGCGGAAGATGGGCGCCCTCAGAGGTGAATTTGAAGCGGCGTAAGATGCCCAAGAACGCCGAGAGGAAGGTCACGATGCCCTCCTCAGATATCCCGCTCTCCTCAAGATGGCTCGAGTTACGGCTCGCCTCCTGAATGGCGTACTGGACCCTTGTGGCAGAGATTCCATCCGAAAGAGCGTCCCTACAGAATTTGGGCAGGTTGTGGGCCTCATCGCAGATAAGGATGCAGTCCTTCATTCGCAGAGACAGCGTCCTGAGAAGGCTTGCCGCCACGAGAGGGTGGAACGAGTACCAGAACGTGCCGGCGAGGACATGGGACTGCTTGGCAGTCCACTTCAACAGCTCGTAGATGCATACCGGCGGGCCCCCAATCTCCTGTTCGACGGTTCTTGCCAACTTCTCGATCATGTGTGGTGGCGGCATCTCCTCCAGCATCCTCGCCTCCAATTCCCCTGCCACCTTCGACTTCCTGCGCGCTCTCCTAGGCTCGGAATCCGGCTCCGTTCCCGACTCCCGGCCGCCCTCGAAGAGCGCACGGTAGTAAGGACATGCCCAGTTCATCCTCCGCAATTCGCACACCTCCACAAGTTCCCGGTAGCTGAGTTTCTTGGTCTCCGGGTCCCTGCAAAGGTCGGCCTTGCTAGCGAAGGCGGTAACCTTGTAGTCGGTGCCGTTGCACTCGTTGATCATCCGCAACTCCTTGATGATGATGGGGATCTGGTTCTTCCTGTTGACCGCGTAGATGATCTTTCCCCCCTCCGGTAGGTGGGGTATGGCCCCAAGAAGGGCTGCAAGGGTCTTGCCAATGCCAGTTGGGGCATGGGCCAGACAAACGCCGCCGGAGGACAGGCCTTCGCTGAAATAGTCCACCAACTCGTCCTGTCCCTTGCGAAGAGGATAGGGACTTCGAACCTGCGTCAAACTTGCCAACTTCGGGGCACGGCTCTTAGATATGTGTCTTTCGCACGCGGTTCTGGTAGGCAACGGTGCCAAACACATTTTTGAAATGCGGCTCACGTTACACCAAGGTGGTCGGTCTTGAGGCGACCTGAGAAGCTGGTTCTGATCGGGCTGGATGCGCCAATCGTGCCCAGGATCCGTTGCCTGGCCGCGGAAGGCGAGCTTCCAGCCATCGCAAGCTTGATCGAAAGAGGGACCCTGGCATCCAACTGCATGGTGCCCTTCCCGACTATCACGCCACCCAACTGGATAACCATCGTGACGGGTGCTTGGCCTGGGACCCATCAGATCACCTGTTTCAACACGCACACCCCGGGTGATCCCCTCGATCTGACGCGTCCCGCCTTTGATGTGAGGGAGTGTGAGGCCGAGCTGATCTGGAACAAGGCGGCCGAAGTCGGCAAGAGGACCATCCTCCTAAACTACCCCACAACATGGCCACCTTCGCTGAAATCAGGCTGCCAGATCGGGGGCGCCGGGCTTAGCATTAACGAATGGAGATTCGAGAACCCGCACGAATTGCCGTATTCCTGCACCCTTGCCGACGAACAGCTGTTCTCGACGCAGGAGTACCCCCAGGCAACTTTGATCGAACTCTCCGAGATACCCCCGGAAGGGAGTAGAAAGAGGCTGGGCGCATCTCTGAGGCTTGCCCAGCGAAGGGCGAGATTCCCGCTCCGCGAGGTCGTGTGGCATCTGCAGGTGGAGGACGTCCAGGGCTGCGGATACGACAGGGTAACAGTCCTGAGGGATGACCCAAACGCCACCGTCCTCGCTGAACTGAAGCCCGGGCAATGGTCCCCGTTCATCGTGGAGTCCTTCGAAACGGAAATAGGCCCGAAGAGAGCCGCTTTCGCCATGAAACTCCTCGAGCTGTCTCCGGATGCACAGAGGCTCCGGCTGTACCTCACGCCTCTCTGCGCCCTGGATGGATGGTCCCATCCAGCTGAACTTGCCTCGGAGATCAGGTCGGATGGAGGGCTGCCGATACCCCTTGCCGGGTACGAGGCGCTCAACCTCGAATGGATAGACATCGACACTTACCTGGAGATCGTTGAGTTCCACAATGCCTGGTTGGCCGATGCCGCGGTCCACCTCATGCTATCCAAGGAGTGGGCCCTGTTTTTCATGCACAACCACATCCCGGACTACGCGTACCACTCATATTCGACCAAGATCGATCCCCTGACATCTTCTGACTCGTCGCGGAGGGAGGAGTTTGCCAGGGCCGAGACGGGCTTCTACAAGAGCCTTGACAGGATGATCTCCAAGATCGTTGGGGCCGCGGGCGAGAATGCCCTCATCATACTGGTTTCGGACCACGGCGCAAAGGCCAGCGGACGAGGGGTCCAAGTGGCCGATATCCTTGCGGACAAAGGGCTTCTCGCCTTCAAACAGGGTAACTCCGGCAAGAGGGCGGTGGATTGGTCCAAGACCAAGGCCATCCCGCAGAGGGCGGCCTACATATACGTCAACCTGAAGGGACGAGACCCGGAGGGCATCGTGGATCCGCAGGACTACGAAAGCGTCAGGGACGAGATCATCTCGGCCCTCTACGACTACGCGGACCCCGAGACCGGGAAGAAGCCGTTCACTCTGGTCCTGAGGAAGGAGGACGCCAGGGTATTGGGCCTATATGGGAAGAAGGTCGGCGATGTCATCTACTCCCTTGGTCCCGAGTTTGGAGGGCAGCATGGCACCCATCTCCCGACCGCCAAGTACGGAATTGGATCGCTTGAGGGCTTCCTTCTGATGGCGGGTCCGGGAATCAGGAGAAACCACCAGCTCGAAAGGACGGTGTGGTTGACCGACATCGTGCCCACGGTCTGCTACCTCATGGATCTGCCCATACCGGCGCAGACTGAGGGGGCGATACTTTATCAGGCCCTCGAGGAGCCCGACATGGCGATGGTGGAGAAGGCGACTCTGAAGGAGAACCTCAGAAGGCTGAGTCAAGCCTACGAGGCCGATCGCCAGCTCATGCATACCTACGCCAAGCCGGCCTAGCGTGACGTATGCCAAGTCTCTGTACCTATGTCCCTAGGGGCTTTCGGGGAGGCGTGCACGTTTCTCCCCCTTTGAACCGTGTCGGGATAGGTGTAGGTCCGTTGGATACACAACACTAGGCGAGGCAGAAGTTGGCCAGATTCGTCTGATCTTCGCCGTTGACGATGACCCGGACCAACTGCAACTTGTCTTCGTAGTGTATTCTCAGTTGGGCATCGTACCCGCCTACGGTGGACCTGTCGACCGAGAAGGCCAGCCTCAGCGTATCATCCCTTTTCAGCTGGTCGTAGACCAGAGTCCCCATGGCAGGTGCATCTAGGAGGGAGGGAACACCCGAAGCTATCTCGCTGGGCGAAAGCTCCTTCATCCTCTTGTAGACCTCCTTGTCGTCATTGTAAGCGATGCTCAGCTCACTTATGCTGCCGTTTCTGTTGTTGAAGAAGTCCCGGCTGCCACCGTAAAGGTACGCTAGGCCTGTCTCGTTGAACAGGGCCGCATACACCGTTGACAAGCCGGCCCCGGCGTAGCCCGCAAGTACGCGGGGGTCCACGACCGGCCGAAGTACGTCGGTGAAGTCGATCACGTACATCGAGTACTCGGTCCTGTTCCTCTCGACCCTTTTCACCTCGAACTCCACTGGGTCAAGTCCTGCTTTCCCGGCCATAGTAGAGAGATCCGAGATCATCCGAATGGACATCATCCCCTCCCTGCCCTTCTTGGTAACGTTGATGCCCATATCCTTCAGGTCGAAACGATTGAGGCAAGATACCTGAACTACGAGCTGCTCCACCGGCTTCCTCGCTATCGTGGCAAAAGAGAAGGTATTCCGCAGATCGTGCCTGATCTGAGGCGGGAACGCATTCTCCAAGATATCAACCGGATGTTCCGCTCTCTCGCCGATCAAGAACATGGTCAGTATCGTGGACGCCGTAAGGGCAACCAACCCAACCCCGACCATCTCCCTCCTATTGCTCAAACCTCAACATCTCCGGGAATTCGTTCGCGCGCTTCTGTTTCAGACACTCTAATATAAATTTCGGGTCACATATGCACATGTTCCAGAGGCCGAGACCCCTGCTCAAGCCGGGAACGCTTCGGGCAGATACACATTGAGCTTGTGGTACATGACGGTGGTGGATATCGGGATAACTGGCGCAAAGAGGGTTGAGGCCAGGAACTCCACGGCCTGAAAGGTACGTCCAACGGGTACGGACCCCAGAATCATGTAGAATAGAGAAAGCACGACTACCCAGAACAGGAAAAACAGGAATATCGTCATCTTGTTCCCGGAGGTCAGGCGGCTGCTCCTGCTCAGAGCACCGATAGATCCCCGATCCTCCAGCACCACCGCCTGTGGCACCAGTATGAACATCATCATGATCACCAGACCCGGAATCACGAAGGCCACCAGGCCAAGCACCACGATCATTCCCGCGATGATCGTTGCCCCCAAGAGTCTCGGAAACCGAGAGAAAGCGTGGGCGAAGCTCTGGGACCAATCAGGCTGGCCCCCGGAAAGCGACTCCTGCACGAATCTAATCGAAGCGCCATGGAACACGAGCATTACAACGAGGAGGACGAACGACGTCGCTAGGAAGAGGAGGAAGATATCGAGCATGAGTGCCACTACCTCGGGCGCCGATTCCTCGGGATGTTCGAGGATATGGGTGAGATTCAAATCGCGACTTTCCATGGCGTCCGCAACCCTTCCGGAAGCATAGTACTGGACGGTCCACACGATCGCGTTCGCGATAAGGAACACGGTGAGAAACGAGATGAAGTGCCTCCGGTAGAATGAGACCGTATCCTCGACTATCCCGGCCACTCTGAGCTTCTCCCGAATGCCCGGGTCCGGCTGACCTCCGGGAATGGGCTCAACAGCCATGATTGTCGCTCATCGCTGGCGAAGAAAAGTCTTTGCTGCCGCTGACTGACTGCTGACCCGGTCTACTCTGCCCGTCGCGGGAGCCATAACAGGTCGTCCGGGATCTTGAACCTGCGCACCAGCGGTAGCACCAAGGCATCGTTACCTATGCTTGCGAGAGCGTGGACATCGCCCCCTATGGAGAAGGAAACGCCGATATCCCGGCATAGTCGCATGAACCTGGAAAGAAACGATTCCGGAAGCCTGAGGACTCGAGGGCTTAGCTCCATGGCTATTCCGTTCCGTCTTGCCACCTCTAAGGCCCAGCCAAGGTCATCCTGGGGCAAAGAGTCCAGGACCTCTTCCCGGGCCGGTATCTGGCTTGGCTCATATGCAAATGGGTGTGCGACCGCGTCCGCGAAATCGCATCCGACGGCCTCGATGAAAGAATCCATTACCCTTGAAACTTGTACCTCAAGGGGCAACCGTGAGAATTGCAGCGACTCCGCGCCGGCGGGACGATGGCTAGGGGCGAGGATGCAGAAATCCAGGTGCCTAGATCTGTACTTGCGCAACTCCTGCCTCGGCCAACCCGGCAAGTATACACAGGCCTCGGTCCCCACGAGTACCCGGATGTCAACGTCGCACTCCGCCAACTCCTCCTTGGTCTGCCTGATCTTCTCGGGGGTTAGGACCGGATCATAGTGATCGGTGAAACCTATCGCTTGATAGCCCTTGGACTCGTAGATCCGAGCCACCGCTCCCGGGTTCATTCCAGCCTTGCCGCAGTTGGAGTGTATGGTGTGGACGTGGAGATCAACGTGCCCAAGCAGGGATCGCTCGACCATGGAGAGGCGATCATATGATCCAAGAAAAAGGCTTTCGAGTCGCTTGTCCTGCCCTATTCCGGATGCCGATCTGGGACTCATCCTAGAGCAGGGCAGAGAGCCAGCGACCCTCCGAAAGCAGCCAAGGGGCCATTAGCAGATGTGGACACGTAACGGCCAAGTACGCCAACGCGACGATCGCGTCCACCACAAAGATCAGTGTGCACAGCCCACGCAGCCTCCTGGAAAGTCGCTCCACCGATACTCCTCCACACATTTTCCGCATCACGGTACTATGTACGCACTATCGGCACACTTACTGATAAATCTTACGAAAATAACCCCGAAACTGGAAAATAAAGTGTGGATATCTGGGCCGAGGATTGTTCCCCAAGTCTCTTTCCGGGGCATCATGGACGAGATATAGGGACGCTCTTGCATGTTCTTCAACGCATCGAGGACCGCGATATCCCTCGCAATGGACGGAAGACACGATCTTGGCGCCAAGTTTCCTTGCCCCCGAAAGGAGGCTGTAGGGGATGTTCCTGATTCTGGCGCGTGCAGAAGGCGCTCTCGATCAGGCCGGCTCGCTAATATGCAGGTGGACCGAGGTCAGGCAACGGCGACGCTGCCACTTACGGGAAGCAGGATGATATCAGGTACTTCTCCAGGCTCTCTATCTCGAGAATCTCTCTCAAGTGAATCGTGAAATCATCGATCACCTGGATCCGTTCGAAGTAGGCAAGTATGAATATCACCGTTCCGTTCTCTGAAGATCCCACGTAACGGATGATCATTCCTGGAACCTTCTGGTCAAGGATGCCATCCACCGGGGACTGCCTGTTGATGATGGAGGCAGGATTGGGACCCCTAGTTCTCGCCACTATCAAGGATGCGATGTTGTAGCCCAGATTCTCGAAATCTATCGTGTATCCCTTCGAAGCGATGACACCGAGCTTCTTGAGGCGGTTGATCCTATAGTAGACCTTGCTGGCTGGTACCGACATCTCTCTAGCGATGCGCTTGGGCTCCCTTCCGGTCACAAGAAGCTCCGCAAGCCGCTTGTCTTGGCTAGAGAAGTCCCGTCTCAACAATAGGTGTACCTCTTTCTGGAAAAGCTACAATTTCTTTTATAAATATTACCGGAATGGATTCCCTTCATTATCGGTGGGCTCGCAAGAGATTCACGAATCTCAGCCATTATCTGCAACAGAACTGAGCATTCTGGTCTAATTTGACGGACTAGGCCCCAGAGCCGCTGTTCACAGCCCCCCAAATAGATATAACCCAGCGCCGCCTCGCTCCGAACGTGAGGAAAATCCTCTTCACGATAGCGGGAGTGCTGCTGGGGGCCTCCGGCCTTTCAGAGGCTTCGATCAAGGCCGGAGCAGCAAAGGTCGACATAACTCCTACCACCAGGGCGTACATAGCCGGATATGGGATGGGTAGGTCGAGTACAGGCGTTCATGACCCAATCTGGGCCCGTTGCCTGGTATTGGAGGTGGATGGAAGGAGGGTTGCCCTGCTGTCCTTGGACCTGATTGGCCTCTTTCTGGACGAGGTCGATGTGATTCGAAAGGGAGCAGCATCCGACCAGCTTCGACCTGAGGACATCATCGTATCCTGTACCCACAACCATGAGGGACCAGATACCTTGGGCCTTTGGGGACAGGAAGTCGGCGTGTCCGGAGTCGATCCTGGTTACATCGTTCTCCTTAGGAAGAACGCGATCGATTGCATCAGGCAGGCAAACGACAACCTGGTCGAGGCGAGGCTGCGAATCGGCCAGACGACCGTGATGGGGGTATCGCGGAATGGAAGGGACCCGGGATTGCTCGATCCGACCCTGGTGGCAATCAGGGCCGAGAACGCGGAGGGCGGCACGATCGCAGCCTTGGTCAACTTCGCCAACCACCCGGAGGCGCTGGGATCCAAGAACACCCTGATATCTTGCGATTGGCCGAACTATCTCTATTCGACGGTCGAGGGCATTCTGGGTGGGATTTGCCTATTTCAGAACGGTGCTCTGGGGGGCATGGTCACGCCCGATGTCGCGGCCAACACCTTCGAGGAAGCGGAACGAATCGGTTCCACAACGGCCATCGAGGCCGTCAATTGTCTGAAATCGGCTCCCGTCATGATGTGCACCAACCTAAGCCACCTGATCGCCACCGTGGAGATCCCCGTTGCCAACCGGAACTTCCTCGCTCTCAAGAAAGCAGGAGTCATTATGCGCAGCTTCAGACAAGGTAAGGTCCGGACGGAACTCCATCTTCTGAGATTGGGAGGTGTGGAGATGGTGACGATTCCTGGGGAGGCCCTTCCAAAAGTTGGGCTAGCGATCAAGTCCCTCATGGCCGCGAAGTACAAGATCCTCGTGGGGTTGGCAAACGATGAGCTTGGCTACATCATTGCGGAGGAGGACTTCGATCCTTCCCGGTATGAGGAATCCATGTCCGTCGGACCGAAGGCCGCCCCATTGATCGAGAAGGGAATTGCCCGCATGCTCGGCCGAAGGAAACAAAGCTCGAAATCCGCCCTGCTTGCGGTAGGTGCCGTGGCCACGATCACAATGAGCGCCTCACTTGCGATCCTGGCCCAAAGGAAGCGGAACCGATAGGAATACTCACCCACTCCCGCCGGACGCGAGAATCCAACCGCGCAATATTTCTGCGGAGAGAGCCGGTCGAACGGTATGTCGGATGAAGCGATGGGGCAGCTTCTCAGCTACATCGCACACGCCGCTCCCGCCACCAGGCGGCCTGCCACTGGCAGCGAGCCCTTCTTGAGGCCTGAGATAGGTTTCGTGCCGAGCTGGTATTCCAGAAGGATGGATATCGACTTCGGTGAGCGCTGGCACACCGACCCCGAATACCGTCGCACCACGATCGTGGCCATGGCCAGAGAGACCAAGAAGCGATTCGGAGATCTCTGCGATGTGGGCATCATGCAAGACCCTGATAGCCCAGCCGATCTGCTCACTGGAACCTACGGCACCACACTGGTCGCGGGTCTCTACGGAGCCCCGATTCGCTACGTGAAGGAGGACTGGCCCTGGATCGAGCACAGCTGGTCGCTCGATGACGAGAGCACCGACGATCTTCAACCCCCTGAGCTTGAGTCGAACCAGCTCTGGAGCGAGCTCATGGCCCAGATCGACTGGATCGAGCGAAACAATGGCCCGGTCTGGGGATTCATGAACTGGCAAGGCGTGCTCAACAACGCCTTCCGCCTCCGCGGAAACGCAATCTTCAGAGACATGGCCCTCGCACCCGAAAGGGTCGAGCACATCTTCGACTGTGTTGCGGAGACGATGACGACCGGGGCCAAGCTGCTCTATCAGCGCCAAGCCGAATCGGGGGTCGAGATTCGCCACTTCACCTTGAGCAACTGCCTGGTTAACATGATCTCGCCCAGGCAGTACGGTCGATTCCAACTGCCACTGGACCGACGAATCGCGCGATCCTTCTGGTTAGTTGGCATACATAACTGCGCCTGGCGCGCCGACCCCTATATGGACCTGTACTCGACCATCCCCCGGATGGGCTACATCGATATGGGCATGGAATCCGACCTTCGGAGAGCAAGGGAGCTTTTCCCCAAAACGAGGCGAGCCATCATGTACAGCCCTGCCGACATCAGGGAGAAGCCAATTGGAGCCATTGCATCCGATCTTGAACGGATTGCGTCCCAGTACGGTCCGTGCGATGTGGTCCTTGCCGACATCCCACCCGAGGTCCCCGACTCGCGCGTATCGGATCTGCTTCAGATCTGCGATAGGCTCTCGCGCACGCATCAGCCCGACCGATGAGGCTCGCCCCGGGGTCTCTTCGAACTCCTGCTCCCCGTGACGACATCAGCGATATCGAACACCTTAGCGGCCAAATCCTCCAAGCTGGCCAGCAACTCGCTGGGGAGGTCCCCCAGGCTCGATATCAGATCGCTGATCCTAGGTCGGTTCCTGATCACCATGTTGGAGAGTCCGAAATTCCCATTGAGGAGCGCGTCCTTGGCTTGATCATAGAGGATCGAAACCTCTCTTGCAAGATCCCGAAGCCTTCCGTTGGTCATCCCTTCCGTCCTCGGGATGGGAAGCGAGCAGATCCGGACTGAGTCATCCCCCACATTCTCCATCATGCTCGCCGCCAAGCGGAGGTCGAGGCACTGGGCAGGTGAGACTCCCATCTTCTCGGCGAGAAGGATGTCACCAACCGCCATCTTCAACAGACGTATGAGAAGGAAGTAGAGCCTGTCAAGCGAATCATCTCTCTCAACCACGTTTTCGGCAAGCGTTCGATCCCCCTTGACGAGAGACTCGATCGCATCGAGCAGCATCGAACTGCCTATCTGGTGCATCCTTCTCATGATGTCCTCGATCGAAAGATCGGTTGGAACCACCAAGTTGGCCAGCAGGATGCTATCAGAAGTTTCGTTTATTACCTCCATCCCCGCCAGGCGGGAGGCGGCGGCCCTTATGGCCTCCTTCTGTCCAGCCGTTATCATCCTGCCCGACCTCACCAGTATTCTCTCAAAACCGGAGAGGTAGCAGGCCGTTACCTCCCGCCCGATGTCCTCCCCGGCGTCTATCTCAACCAACCGGGGCTTTGGCCTCTCCAGAGGCTTCGCATCCACAACGATCGCGGTTTCGCCCAGCCTAGCAACGCGGACCTGGCTTCCCTTCTCCAGCCCGTTATCGGTCACCCAATCCTTGGGCAGTGAGACCAGATAGCTTCCGCCCGATGTCATCTGTAGATAACGTGTTTCCACGGAACCAACCCGATAACAAATATGTTCGAACGTTTAT
>CAYVLA010000002.1:0-59743 GCA_964452145.1 Hadarchaeota archaeon (SeqCode) | reverse complement strand
ATCTGAAGATAGCGTGTTTCCATGGGACCCGCCGATAACAAATATGTTCGAACTTATATGAATCTTTCGTGCGAAAGATAGAAAAACCTCCCATCATTCGAACTCGGTCATCCCACGGTGATCGGTTGAGCAATGACGGCGAGAAGGGCTTCACCCTCAGGGGCATGGTTGTAGCGATCGCAGTATCGATGACGCTTTGCGTGGTGGGGCAATACATCGCCATAAGCCTCGGCATGATGCCTTGGTCCACCGTTCTCGTCGCGATAGTGGTCATGGCCCTTCTCAGAGGGGTATCAAGGATCTTCGGTTCCTCGGGGGCCGGGATGAACGAGATCGTCGTGACGCAGGCCGCAGGGAGCGTCGGCATTCTGATGGGGGCCGGTGTCGCCTTCGTTCTCCCCGGGCTGTGGTACGTGAAGGACTATGCAACGTACCAGGTGCCGATCTGGACGGTTGGTCTTCTCGCAGCCGTGGGAGGCTTGCTGGGCGTCCTCATCTCCAATGCCTTTCGACAGGAGTTCATCGAAGCAGAGAACCTGCCCTTTCCAGCGGGCAAGGCTGCTGGAGATGTCCTCAAGGCAGGGGATGAGGGAGGCCACAAGGCGAGGATCGTCTTGATCGTTGGAACCCTGACGGGGATCTTCGCAATCCTCAGGGACAAGATACTGCCTCAATCGTGGAATCCCTTGGTGCTCAGGTCTCTGGAGCCGAGGCATATCTACGTCTCATTCAAGTTCTCCCTGATGTCCGTCGCTGGTGGCTACCTTCTCGGCCCCTACTACTCCACCACGTGGTTCTTGGGATCGGTCTTCGCTTGGATCTTCCTAATGCCGGCTCTCGTAAAAGGATTCGCCGAAGGGGGCCTGACCGATCCTGTGTCTGCTGCACACATATTCCGAATAGGGATGGGAACAGGGATCGTCATAGGCAGTGGGATCTGCTTCCTGCTCATCGGCCTCGGGCCCAAGGCAAGGCAGCTGGCGCGTGCCATGTCCCGCGTCTTCATCAGCAAGTCGCTTCGATTGCCTCTGCTGGCAGTTCTTGGAGCGATAGTCATCATGTGTGCCACGCAGGTTCTGGGAATCGCCTCAGCCATCTTCGCCGTGCTAGGCGTGTTCATCATGGCCCCCTTGGCAGCCAAGACGACGGGTGAGACCGACATCGACCCTATGGAGATATTCGGGATACTGGTCTTCCTCTTCGCTTCAGCCTTTCTCGCCTTGCCGATAGTCGAGGCCTTCTACGTCATCTGCATAGTCACCATCGGCGCTGGGGTGTCGGGTGACATCATGCATGACTACAAGACGGCCCAGATCATGGGCACGGATCCGTTTCAGATAACCAGGATGCAGATCATATCGGTGATTGCAGCTGCGATCGTGGCCGGCGTAGGATTGTCCATATTGTTCGGCGCCTATGGGGCTTGGGACCCCGACAGGCCTGAGACCGCCAGAGGCATCGGCGACCCGACTGGCTCTTTGCCCGCGCCGCAATCGACGATAGTGAAGCTCTTCGTCGATTCGATCGTGGTGACTGGATCGCTCCCGAACCCGAACGCGTTCTGGGGAGGCTTCGCATTCGGCTTTCTACTCCAGGCCTCGGGCAGTATTTTGGCCCTGCTGGGGAGGAGGATGACGATATCGGCATTCTCGTTCGGCATAGGGGTCTTTCTTCCGATGCAGGTGTCCGTTCCCATATTCATCGGTGGAATCCTCAGGTTATTCACCGATCGAAAGGACATCCCCTCCCAGAGGGGAGACCTTGTGGCTGCCAGTATGCTTGGAGGAGAGGGCATCGCCGGCTTCGCCATGGCGGTCCACCAGATCCTGCCTTTCATCGCATAGGAAGCGCCTGTTATGAAACCAAGAGAGCGGCGATGGCGGATGTGATGTGATGATCGTTGGCATCGACGTGGGAGGAAGCTCGACGAAGGCCGTGGCCTATCACAACGGGATCGTGGGGAAAGCCTCCGTCGTCACAACCGATCCCTACGCTGCAGCGGCGGGGGCTCTGGGGAAACTGTTCTCGGGGATGAAGAGGAACTTGGCCGATGTGCGCTGCGTCGCCCTCACCGGCGGGGGCACCCACGCCATGGCCTCTGATCTGCTCGGGCTCCCCGTCAGAAAGGTCGAAGAGATGACCGCGATCGGATTGGGAGGTATAGAGCTGACGGGAAAGAGGGATGCCTTGGTCGTTAGCATGGGGACCGGCACGGCCGTTCTTGAGGTCCGAGACCATGGAAGGAGCATCCGGCATGTCGGAGGAACAGGAGTTGGCGGAGGGACGCTGGTCGGACTATCCAGGTGCATCCTCAACAAGTTCGAAATCGACAGCCTATGGAAACTCGCCCGGGGGGGTGACCTGAGCAAAGTCGACCTCTCCGTAAAGGACATCGCAGGAGGAGCGGTCGGGTTCCTGCCCGAGAACGCCACAGCCTCAAACTTCGGGAAGGTCACGGACGACGCCACGGAGGCTGACCTCGCCCGGGGCGTCGTCAACATGGTCGGGCAGACGATAGGAACGATCGCCTGCCTGGCCTCCAAGGCCCACGGCCTTGAGGACCATGTCGTTCTCGTTGGCAAGGTTGCGGCAAATGAGGAGATCACAAGCGTGATAATGGGCGTCGGCGGCCTGTACAAGGTCAAGATGGTGGTTCCCCGTGACCCGGACTTCTGCACGGCCCTTGGAGCAGCGATGTCGGTCAGACGCGAGAACTCCGGGTAGGTGCCAGGACCAATCCGAACCTCAGTGGGATAGGCCTTATATCCAGAGGGCCGCGTAGCTACGATCTACCATGTGCGCTGACCTCTTGGTGATCGGCGACGCAATGATGGACGTGACCGTCAAGGCCAGGGCCGCCTCTCTGAGTGGAACATGCCCCTCCACGATCCTCATCTCGCCCGGCGGGCTGGGAAATGTCGCCGTCGCTGCGGCATCTTGTGGGGCCGAAGCGGCCTTCATAGGCAAGGTCGGGTACGACGCCTTTGGTCGGATCTATGAATCCGATCTTGCAGCTCGCCGCATCCCGGCCCTCATCCTTGGATGCCGGGCCCCAACGGGAGTGTGCATCAACCTCGTTTGCGCCGATGGTAAGAGGACTATGTACACCAGCCGAGGAGCCAACGATTTCCTCATGGCCGAAGAGATCCCCGAGGACCTGCTTGCTTCAAGCAAGATCGTATTCCTATCCGGGTTCTCCATGGAAACCGGGAGATCGGCGCGACAGATGGAGCTCCTGTCCAAGAGAGCCAAGGAATGCGGCAGGCAGCTGGCGGTGGGGGGAGGTGCTCACAACATCATCAGAATGCGACGCAGAAGATTCTGCCGCCTGATACGGCGGTATGCGGACATCCTCATCCTAAATGGCGATGAAGCGGAAGCCCTTGCCGGGACGAGCGACAAGGATGAGGCGTTTGACCTCGTGCGAGAACTGGCCGATTTGGTCGTGGTTACCTTGGGTCCGCGAGGTAGCATCGCATCGCGATGTGGTTCGGTGACACGCACCCCAGGCATGGCAGGGAGAGCGGTGGATACCACCGGCGCGGGAGATGCCTTCACTGGCGCCTTCCTCGCTGGTATCCTCCAAGGTCTGAGCCTCGTCGAAACCCTTAGAAGTTCCAACGAAAGGGCAGCCCGCAGCGTATCACACATCGGGCCGAGGTAGGTTTCAGATGCGGACGAGCCCGGTACGGCTTCGTCCCCAGTCCTAACATTCGAACAAGGCATTTGCGGAAATTGCTGCAATGTTGAGCTGATAGAGCGTATTATTGTTCACCGGGTGCGCGACACTTCACCGCGAACACAAGCACGGCTGCACAGAATGCAGAAAGAACCGCCTTTTGATAACGGTTTCAAAACCATGGTTAATCAAAACAGACCCCTCAAACAATACAGTTTTCTTATCGTAACACCTGGAAGCAGACATCTTGAGACCTAAGGCTGCCAAGAGGCTCATAGTGATCACCGGGATCTCGGACATGGAGGGCAACCATGCCTCATCCGCCATGGTCGGGGCCCTCGCGGCTCGCGTCAAAGCTGTCATGCGGGAGATGGGCCTGACGGCCAGGGTGACGGTAGGACCGGAGGAGGCACCTCAGGGGCGCATGGGTGAAAAGGCCTCGATGAGGAGCACGGCAGTTGTCCCTCACGGGACGGTGCATGCTCGGAGGGCCATCAAGGCTCCAGCATCGGCTTCTGCCACTCCTTGTGATTCAGACCACCCGATTCCGTCCAGCTCCAACAGGAGGACATCGTGTTGATGGGCCATCTGCACGATCGACACCAACGCAGATATCTCTGGCCCTCTTGTGCGATCATCCTGACTGTCGCATCCCTGTCGTACGTCGCCGCTCCACTTGGGAGGGCCGGCATGATACCCCTCCTATGGCTCATCGTGGTACCGCTGACCTATGTGATTCTGGGCGAAGACGGGAGTACCAAGGCCAAGACACCCGAGCTTCCTGGTGTTCCGATCGGATCATTGTGGCAGCCCTCAGTACCCCGCACTAGGCTCCGCCGACATTCGGGGCCCAGACCTAGATTAGCGCTTGGACTCAGAAGCACCTTGGAGAGGTTTGGCTACACCCAAAGCCTGGAACCAGGGAAGGATGTAGACCTGTTTCTGCGGTCATCCGACGGAAAGGCCATCGTGGCGAGGATCCACAGCGAGCGGGTAGGCATTCTCGCGTGCCAGGACATCATGAGGGCCATGTTGGAGAGGGGGGCCGAGGAAGCCGTGCTGGTGGCTCCACTGGGGTCAAGCTCTGCGGCCAAGCGCTTCGCAAAGAGGCTGAGGCACCGAGGGCTGAGAATACGGATCTGGCGAAGCCCCAACCCCACGCCACAGACGGGTGAGACCTCGAGACGGCACCCGAGGGGCGAGAGAAACAAAGAATAGTGGGTCCAGGAAAGGCCTGTACGGCATTCTGATGCTTTATCGTACGCTGTGCGAGACCTTCAGCAGCATAGAGAGGACGACCAAGCGCCTGGAGATGACCGATCATCTGGTCAGCCTCCTGCGGCACACTCCAGGAGAGGAGATCGACAGGGTTTGCCGCCTATGCCTCGGCGAAGTCCACCCAGCTTACATGGGAATCGAGCTAGGCCTGGCCGAGAAGCTTGCCATGAAGGCGATGTCCTCCGTCACCGGCATAGGCGTCCAAGAGATAGCCGGGAACTACAAGAGAACGGGCGATCTAGGCAAGACCATGGAGGAGATCCTGGCCCGTAGACCACAGACCACCCTCTCTTCGGACGAGCTGACGGTCTCGCGGGTATACGACACCCTGGACCGCATTTCACGGGCTTCGGGTAAGGGAACCCAGCAGATCAAGATCCGCCTGCTGTCCGGCATTTTGAGCGATGCGAGTCCGCAGGAATCCAGATACCTCCTCCGAACCGTTCTGGGCAGGCTGCGGCTGGGCATCGCCGACATGACGCTACTGGACGCATTTGCCATCGTCTTCGGCGAAGGCAAGAAGTCCAGACCAGACATTGAGAGGGCCTACAATCTGTCCTCTGATATCGGACATGTCGCCCGTCTTCTCGCCACCAAGGGGATGGATGGTGTAAAGCATTACGGCATCTCATTGGGCATGCCAATAAAGCCCCAAATGGCCGAGAGGTTGAAGTCGCTGACCGAGATCCTAGAGAAGCTAGGGGGCACGTGCGCTGCCGAGTACAAATACGACGGGATCAGGGTGCAGGCCCACGTCTTTCCCGGCAAGGTAGTCCTATTCTCCCGCAGACAGGAGAACATCACCGAGCAGTTCCCGGACCTTGTCCG
Source organism: Hadarchaeota archaeon (SeqCode) (assembly GCA_964452145.1). Classification (GTDB taxonomy): domain Archaea; phylum CAYQAE01; class CAYQAE01; order CAYVLA01; family CAYVLA01; genus CAYVLA01. The sequence continues at coordinate 53,958 of CAYVLA010000002.1, read as the reverse complement.
GGCCCTAGGGGACTCCATCAAAGCAAGAACGGCGATCCTCGACGGCGAGTGCGTGCCGGTTGATCCCAATACAGGGGACATACTACCCTTCCAGGTCGTCTCGCAAAGGAGGGGTAGAAAGCACGAGATAGAGAAGACCGTCGAGGAGGTCCCCGTCGTCCTCTTCCTCTTCGATGCACTCCTGATCGATGGCGAGGATCTCACCCAGAAGGATTACCTGACGAGAACCTCAAGACTGCCGAATATCGTCAAGGAGGGCGAAAGCGTCAGGATAGCGACCAGGATGATATCATCGGACCCTGTGAAGATCGAGGCTTTCTTCGAGAAGGCGATCAACGAGGGAACGGAGGGACTGGTGTGCAAGTCCGTCGCGAAGGATTCCGCTTACGAAGCCGGGAAGAGGGGCTGGATGTGGATCAAATGGAAGAGATCCTACAGATCTGAGATGGCGGATACGGTCGACTTGGCCGTGGTAGGGGCCTTGGCGGGCAGGGGAAGGAGGGCGGGCACCTATGGCGCCCTGCTGATGGCCGCATACGACGACGCCGAAGGCTGCTACGATACGGTCTGCAAGCTCGGAAGCGGGTTCAAGGATGAGGAACTCCTCAGCCTACCCCAGATGCTAGGGCCTCTGGTCACCGAGAGAAGGGACCCGCGCGTCAGAGCCCTCCTTGAGGCCGATGTCTGGGTGTCGCCCTCAGTTGTTCTAGAGGTCATCGGCGACGAGATCACGCTCTCACCCGTTCACACCTGCGCGTTCGATGCCATCCGCAAGGGCAGCGGCCTTGCCATAAGGTTCCCCAGGCTTGTGAAGATGAGGAACGACAGGAGACCTGAGGACGCGACTACGACCAGGGAGATAACCGAGCTTTACCGCATGCAGCTCAAACAGGTCAACCAGTGAGCGCCTGCCTGGAGGATCTACGACCGAGGAGACCGTAACCCTTATGGTCTAGAAGAAACGCGCCCAGCACGAGACGGGCAGAACGGACCGCCGAGAATGACACGCAATAGTGGAGAAGACATGGCCTCAAGCCCGAGAAGTGCGACAGGACGGCCCCAGCATGCAGACAATGCCCAGCCGGGATAATGGGTATCTGCTCAGAAGATGGTTGAGGGAGCCATCGCTCCGACGTCGAACGCATGGCGGTCAGGCTCTAGATGAGACAGAGGATGAGCGCTTGGGCGGTCTCCGGCCCCTTCTCGGAGAGAAGCCAGATCACGATGCCCGTCAGGGCCCCCACCAACAGCATCCTCAGCCCGTTGAGGGGAATGTTTTCATCCGATACCCTGCCCAGAAATGCGCCCAGCAGAAACAGGGTTGCCATTATCAGTATGAGTGAACCCAGAAAGGCGGAATCGAAGCCCATGAATCCGAGTTGGGCGGCGATGAAAGGGACCACAGCGAAGAAGGCGGACAGAGCTGGCGACAGCCCGTCGACGACCGCGGCCCACACCGTGACAAACGTTGATGCATCGTCCCAAACCGTCTCGTCGAGGCTGGTCACCATGGCCCGCTCAAGCTTCTTCAGCTTCCTCTTTCTCTCAGCCTTCTCGGTCATATAGGTCCCAAAGAAACCCGAAATACCCATGGCCAGGCTCGCTCCTACCCCGGCACCTATGATGATCCGGGCGTCCCTGACTCGGGTGAGCGCAGTTCCCAGGATGATCCCCAGCATCGTCAGCGATCCATCGAAGGCATTCATAACGAAGTATCTTCGCGCGATCTCATCGGCCTCGGTTATCCTGACGTAGCTTCGGAAAAGGCCTATCCTTTCCCTGATGGTGTCCCACGGGCCCATCTAGACGTTCTCCCCGAAAAGGGACGGCAACCCTTCAACGTCCTTTCTCGACTTTCTCGACCGAGACCTCGTCGATGCTGTGAACGCTCGCACTACACTGTTGTATTATTTCGAGTACCGCGTCGTAGTCGAGAGCCGGCCCCTCGATCGAGAGGACGACGGTTTCGGTGTCCGCATCCACTTCCCGAAGGACCGTGTTCACGGATCGAACGCCATCAAGCGCTCCTATGAGCTTGTTGAGCTCAAGAATGGAGGGCTGATGGGGCTTTAAGACATCTAAGACGATTTTGGTCGCATTAACGGCATGAGGCCCACGCAAAAGTCTATCCACCCGTATGTCATTGGGCGTCGACTAGGGTATCTAATAAATCTTAGTTTCCGGGTTTCCGGGTCTCCGGGTTTCCGCGTCCTAAGTCCCTACGATCCGGTAAGGGTCAGAATGCACGCGATCCTCGACCCCGCAGCGGCCCCTAGATGGGCAGCTGATCGAAGGTGTACACGCCCATCCTCAACTCACGCCGGAATGTCTCTCCAAGGGCGGTCCTTCCCTTGGTGCCTTGGAGTATGTGGGTGGCATTCTCCATAATCTCCTCCACGGCTCGACCCAGCTCATAGGGATCCTTCTTGGCTTCCTCGTAATCAGCTACCAGCGACCTGAAAACCGACTCGGGCGCGAGGCTTCTCCACGACTCGATGGCGAACACGATCTGGAACCTCAGCGCATCCTCGGCCTTTCTCTTTGTGGAGTAGAAACCAGATATGTCCACCACGCAGTCGGGACTCTCAAACGTGGGGTAGTAGACGGCTTTGATTGGATGGACCTTTAGGCCTTCCTCGAGTTGTTCGGGAGCGAATGTCGGCCGGGCGGCAAGGGAGACGGCGTCCCTGTAGATCTCGTAGGCCGCCATGCGGTCCGGATCGCCGGGGCCCCAGACATCCCTAGGGTCACACATGATGGCCACCTCAGGTCTCTTCTCGCGGATGACCCGGACAACCTTCTTCTTGGCCTCCACAGTAGGCCAGACATTGCCTCTGGGGAGGTCGAGATAGTACACATCCATGCCCAAGATGTCCGCTGCGGTCCTTATCTGCTCCTTCTCTTCCTCCCCGTACTCGATGCCTATCACCGCCCCGGCCCAGCCGCCGGCGCGCTTGTGCTTCATCAGTGTGCCGCCAACTCGCACGAAGTCCATCGCATACGCGGCCAAGCAGACAATGTTGGTAGCCATCTTCATCGGTCCACCCTCGGAGGATCGACAATAAAAATCCCACCCCTGCAGTTGGGGTCTCTGGCTGTCCCTTCCCCATCAATGACGGTATCCCGCAAAAAGAGGTATAAGCCATGGCACTTGTCCGGATGGCCGGGTGAACGGATCGATGATCGGTTTCGTCGGACTGGGGATCATGGGAAACCCCATGGCCGTAAACCTTTTGAAAGCTGGCTACGACCTGATGATCTACAATCGCACCAGGGCTAAGTGCGAGCCCCTCAGAAAACGGGGCGCCGCAATCGCGGACAATCCTACCGAACTCGCAACGCTATGCGACGTCATCATCATGATCGTAACGGACACGCCGGACGTCGAAGCTGTTCTGTTCGGGCCGAGAGGCCTAGCCAGGGGTCTGTCGCCCGGGAAGATCATCATCGACATGAGCACGATTTCCCCCCAAGCCACCATCGACTTCGCCTCCCGGTTGGCAGAGATGGGAGTGGAGATGCTCGATGCTCCTGTAAGCGGGGGACAGAGAGGAGCCACGGATGGGACGTTGACGATAATGGTCGGGGGCAAGGCGGATATCTTTACCAAGTGTCTACCTCTGTTCAAGGCGATGGGAAAGAACATCCACCATGTCGGGAAGAATGGCGACGGACAGAAGGTGAAGCTTGTGAACCAGGTGATCTGCGCACTCAACATACTCGGCGTCGTTGAAGGCATGAGATTCGCCAACGCTCTGCGCCTTGACCCCGCGAAGGTGCATCAGGTCGTATCTACGGGTGCCGCAGCTTCATGGATGTTATCCAACCTCGGGCAAGCCATCCTGGCAGGCGACTTCTCGCCCGGCTTCAGAGTAGCTCTCCAGGCCAAGGATCTGAGGTTGGCTGTTGAGTCAATGCGCTACCTGGGCATGGAATGTCCGGGAACCGAGCTTACCCATTCCCTGTTCAACGAAGCTGTTATGCAGGGGCTTGGAGAACTTGGCACCCAAGGCCTATTCATGCTTTGGCAAGATCGCAAGACGGCGGGGAGTGCATGAACCCCGGCATCTCTTACGATACTGTGTTTTCGGGCAGCGAGAGGTATCCGTTCTCACACGGATCAACACTTGCGGAGACCCGGGAAGGTGATATCCTTGTCGCATGGTATGCCGGATCGAGGGAGAAGGGACGGGATGTGGTGATCCTGACGGCCCGGAGATCCGCAGACGGGGGCAGGTGGACTGAACCTACAGTCGCCGCAGATGCGGAGGGAAAGCCTAAGGGCAATCCGGTGCTCCACGCAACGGATTCCGGTATGATCATGCTCTTTCACCAGACCATTCACGTGACGTCCGAGGGACCCACCACGCTCAACTCCGGATGGACAACATGCGACATAGAATGCAGGGAGAGTCGCGATCACGGAAGATCCTGGGGCCCCGATGCCCCGGTGAGGGAGGAATGGGGCTATGTCACAAGGGCCAAGCCCCTTGTGGTAGACGGGCGCCTCTTGCTCCCGGTCCACGATGAGCGGAAATGGGCATCGCTGGTCATGATCACGGAGGGGACCGGCAGAGCCTGGCGCGAATCCAATCTGGTCGACGCTCGCGAAGGTTTCAAGAGGGGCAACATAGAGCCAGCTTTGGTCGAGCTTTCGGACGGCCGTCTCCTCATGTACATGAGATCCGGTGCTAGGCGCTGGATCTGGCAGTCTGCTTCGGTGGATCGGGGCCTGTCGTGGTCAGAACCAGTGCCTACGACGCTGCCGAATCCGGATTCGGCAGTTGACCTACTCAGACTCAGAAACGGCCACATCCTGCTAGCCTTCGATGATTCCTCGCACGCACGGACGCCACTGACCCTTGCCCTCTCAACGGACGATTGCGCCTCGTGGTGCAAGTCGCGGGGTCTTGAGTCCGGACCCGGGAGCTTCTCGTATCCGGCGATGATTCAAAGTCGGGACGGCTTAGTTCATGTGAGCTACACATGCAACGGCCAAGCCATCAAGCACGTTCAACTCGACGAAGAATGGTTAGCATCGGGGGTCTGACGGAGCCACCGGATCGCCTTTCAGCGGATCCCAAGACTCGTCGCCATACTGCCCGTGTGAAGTTAATCCTTATAAGTCGGACCGCCGTGGAATCGCCCACCCGAGATCAGCCCGGGAGTAGCTGGGCGGGTCCCGGGCTGGTGCGAACGGAAGGGAGATAGTTTGCCCAAACCAAGACTCCACATGATCGGGAACGCTCACATAGACCCAGTCTGGCTCTGGCGATGGCAGGATGGTCTGGAGGTTGCAGTCTCCACCTGCCGGAATGCGGTCGAACTCCTGGACAAGCACCCCGACTACATCTTCTCTAGAAGCTCCGCAGGCGTCTACAAGTGGATCGAGGAAGCCGACCCTGATCTGTTCAGGCGGATCAGAAGGTTTGCTGCTCGAGGCAGGTGGAATGTGGTCAACGGTTGGTGGGTTCAGCCGGACTGCAACATGCCGAGCGGAGAATCCTTCGTCAGACAGGGTCTGTATGGACAGTCGTACTTCAAACACAAACTGGGCAGGATGGCGAAGGTAGGCTACAATGTCGACTCCTTCGGCCATTGCGGAACCCTGCCCCAGATACTGGTCAAGTCCGGCCTTCATTACTACGTCTTCACCCGCCCCGGGCACAATGAGAAGAGCCTGCCCGGCGACCTCTTCTGGTGGGTTTCCCAGGATGGGAGCCGCGTGATGGCTTGCAGGGTCGACGGGTACGCATGCGGCGACGTGAAACACCTCGAGGAGAAGATGTGGCGAGCAATCAAGCGCTGTCGGGAGACCGGTATGGACTCCATGTGCTTCTATGGCAAGGGCGATCACGGCGGGGGACCGACGGAGGAACTGATCCTTAAGATCCGGCAGATGTCAGGACAGATAGACGATGTCGAGATATGCTTCAGCGCTCCCGATGCATTCTTCGAAAGAGTGTCCCAGCACAACCCGGATTTGCCCATTCTGAGGGACGATCTCCAGCATCACTCCCGAGGATGCTACACGGTCGTGTCGGAGGTGAAGTCCCGGAATAGACGACTCGAGGCTGCGCTTCTGAACGCCGAAGTCTTCTGTTCGATGGCCACCATGCTTTTCGGGGTCAGATATCCACGGATGAACCTCAGGCAATCCTGGGAGACGTTGCTGTTCCACCAGTTCCACGATGTGCTTGCCGGGACCTCGATCAAACCGGCCTACGACGATGCGTTCCGCGCCTTTGATGTGGCGGAAGGTCTTACAAGGTCGGCCACGGAAATGGCCTTGGAGGCATTCTGTCTGAGGATAAGAACCACTGGCAAGGAGGGCCAGCCGCTCCTGATATTCAACCCGGCACCCTGCAAGAGGGAGGATCCGATAGAGTTCCAAGCCGTTCTGGGACACAAGGAGGACCTTGTTGCGCTGGATGAGAAGGGCACAGCGCACCCGGTGCAGGTCGTTAAGTCCAGCAGGCTCAACGGGAACAGGGCTGTGGGAGGCATATTCTTGGCCAAGCTTCCTCCAATGGGATACAGGGTTTTCTGGATCACGGAGGGCGGGCGAACCCAGCCCCCCGACATGGAGACCCTGAACACTGAGGTGCAAAACTCGTTAGTGGGCATCAAGGTTGACCCGAAGACCGGGTACCTCATCAGCCTTTTCGACAGATCACGCGGACTGGAGTTACTCTCGGGTCCTTCGAGACCGATCGTGGTCAGGGACGAAAGCGACACATGGAGCCACGATGTGGAGTCCTTCAGGGACGAGATCGGTGCCTTCCACATGGATGCTTTTCCCATAGTGGAGTCCGGCCCCGTGAGGTCTTCAATCACGGTGTTCAGCAGGTACGGCAGGTCTAGACTGGTTCAGAGTTACGTCATCCATGCTGGATCCCCCTTCGTGGAGTGCAGGATCGATCTTGACTGGCATGAGAGGCATAAGATGCTCAAGATCTCCTATCCGGTCGCCGTCGAAGAGCCCAAGGCTACCTACGAGATTCCCTATGGAACCATCGAACGTGCAGCAAACGGCCAGGAGGAGCCAGGGCAGCGTTGGTTGGATGTTTCGGGGCGGGTCTCGGACGGCTCCCCCGGCGGTCTTCTCCTTCTCAACGACTGCAAGTACGGCTTCGACGTACTAGGCCCCGAGATGAGGATCAGCCTCGTCAGGAGTCCGATCTACGCTTTCCACAGGCCGAGGAAGCCGGAGCGAGGGAAGAGATACCTCTACACGGACCAGGGCAGGCACTCGATCAGGGTTGCACTGCTCCCACACGGCCCGCTCCAGACCGCTGCGGCTTTTAGGCACGCCGAGAGATTCAACAATCCTCCCATACCTGCCTTCTGCAACCGCCATGAAGGCCCACTGCCCCCGACATCAAGCCTGGCCCTGACCAACAGAGACAACGTCGTCATAGCGGCTATGAAGATAGCCGAGGAGCGCGACGCTCTGGTCATTCGCCTCTTCGAATCGGGAGGCAAGGCAACCAAGACGACGCTGAATCTTCCCCTAGCGCAGATGCGGTTTGAGTTGAAGCTGAATCCATGGGAGATAAAGACGGTGGAGATCTCGGCCAAGGGTACAATCAGCGAGATCGACATGCTGGAAAGACCTGTTGGGAGTTGACGATGGATGGGATCAGGAAGGCCTGATGCGCCTGACAGGATGGGATGGTGGACTAAGGCACGCTTCGGCATGTTCGTTCACTGGGGGTTGTACTCCATACCCGGCCGGGGTGAATGGCTCATGTACCAAGAACACATACCGGTGGAGGAGTACCGCCAGCTAGCGGACAAGTTCACAGCCGAGGAATACGATCCGGCTGAGTGGGTGGCCGTTGCTAAGGACGCTGGCATGAAATACATGGTGATCACGACGCGCCACCACGATGGTTTCTGCCTATTCGACAGCGAGGCATCGGAGTTCAATGCCACCAGATCGGCCGCGGGGCGAGACCTCATTGCCGAGTTCGTGGAGGCATGCCGCGACGCAGACATGCGAATAGGTTTCTACTACTCCCTTGTCGACTGGCGGTTCCCCGGCGTTCTGCCCCATCACCCAAGAAAGCCTGACTCCGTCTACGTCCCCATGGTCCGGCAGGCCCATGCTCAGGTGCGTGAGCTGTGCACCAACTACGGGCCGATCGATATCCTCTGGTACGATATGATGATCCCTCATGATCCTGCCCTTTGGCATTCCCGGGAACTCAGCGCCATGGCAAGGAGGCTCCAGCCTGGTATCATCATCAACGACAGGGCTGGGATTCCAGAGGATTTCTCGACCCCCGAGAACGCCGTCACCCCTCAACCCGGGCCTTGGGAATCTTGTTTCTCCATGAACCGAACATGGGGCTACGCCACATACGACCGCAACTACAAATCGGTCCGGGAGATAATCAGGATCCTTGCCAGCTGCACATCCGAGAACGGCAATCTCCTCCTGAACGTCGCCCCCGAGGGGAGTGGAAGGTTACCCTCGGAGGGCGTGGAGAGGCTTCGGCGAGTGGGGCAGTGGATCCGGGTAAACGGCAAGGCCATCTACGGTGCCGGGCGCTCACCGGTGGGTGCTCCGGCGCTTGGGGTGGCGTCAAGAGTCGGGAACACAGTCTACCTCCTGATCCAGCGGTGGCCTGGCTCCACCGTCCCGTTTGCGTGGTGCGGCAGCAAGGTGATGTCGGCCCGTCTTCTCTCGAGTGGACAGGAGGCCGACATAGAACAGAGGGGAGACCGCGTGTGGCTCCGCGGCTTGCCCCGATATCCCCCTGACCCATACCTAAGCGTGATGGAGCTGGAGTTCGATGGAGAACCGCATCCCTCCGATCCGCCCTACGCCTAGGGAGGAACGCTCTGGTGGTGTGGAGCGCATTGCCCGATGCGCGACGGCAAAGATATATCTCGGCTTTCCCTCGGCGATGAGCATGAATCGCAGGGAGAGAGTCCTCCGAGCCGTCGAGATGGGAAAACCCGACCGCTGCCCGATCGTTCATGCCTTGCTGCCGGCTGCGCTGCTGAGACACGGAAACGCCCTGGTTGAGCTTCTCAGAGACTATCCCAATGACTTCGGGTCATCCGAGCACACAATACCACAGGTCCAAGATCTGGGTCCGGATTACAGGTCGGGAGTCAACAGGGATAGCTGGGGCACTTCGTGGCAATCAACGGTCGATGGGATCCACGGGCAGGTTGTCGATACCCCTGTACATAACTGGGAGGAGGCTGAGGCCTACAACTTCCCGCCGCTGATGACCGATGACCAGATCCTAGAGCGAAGAAGATCGGTCGAGGAGGCCAAGAAGGATCTCTTCGTGATGCACGGATACAGCCCCAGCAACTACTTCGAGAGACTGCAGTGGATCCTGGGCTTCAAAACCGTCCTCAAAAGCTTGGCAAGGAGAACGCCACAGTTCGTGGACTTCGCCGACCGGTTACTGGAATACTCCCTGGAATCCATCCAGCAGACGCTTGAGGCTAAGCCGGACTGCGTCACCTTTGCGGATGACTGGGGATCCCAAGATCGTTTACTGATCCACCCCCGGATCTGGACCAGCTTTTTCAAGCCCCGGTACAAGAAGATGTTCGACCTGGTTCACGATCACGGGGCCTACGTCCAGCTTCATTCCGACGGGCACATAACGGATATCCTGGATGACCTCTACGAGATCGGAGTCAACATCCTGAACCCCCAGTTCTCCTGCCATGACCTTGATGACCTGGCCCAGAGATCGAAGGGCAGGTTCTGCATCTCGGCAGACATCGATCGGCAGGTGATACTGCCCCACGGCTCGCCACGTGAGGTCTCGGCCTACGTCAAGCACGTGATCAAGATATTCGGCCAGGACAACGAAGGCGGTCTTTTCGGCAGAGGGGAGCTCAACATGGATGTTCCCCTGGAGAACGCCAAGGCCATGTTCGATGCCTTCGTCCGATATGGCAGGTACAACTGGAAATGATTCTCAGATAGGGGCGATGATGTGGAAAAGATCCTGGAGCCGGAGAGTGAGACCCCGGTAGTGGCCAAAGCTGATGTGGTGGTCGCAGGCGGGGGTTTGTCGGGGGTTGCGGCCGCTGTCGCGGCCACCAGGTCCGGGGCAAACGTCCTCATGCTGGAGCAACACGCTTTTCCCGGAGGAACGTCCACGGCCGCGCTGATGTCCGGCATCACCAACTTCTACGTCACGCGAAGAGACCAACAGGTCGTCAGAGGAATCGCCGAGGAGGTGCTTCGGCGCCTCGTTGCAAGTGAGGGAGTAGGTCTTGGCCCCTTCACGCGGAGGGTGCCCCAGATACCCAACGATCCGGAGAAGATGAAGCTCGTCCTGATCGAGTTGCTCGAGGATGCCGGTGTGCGGGTCTTATACCACAGCCGGCTGGCCGCGGCCCAAGTCATCCGAGGCAAAGTCAACTCCGCCATCGTTGAGAACAAGGCCGGGCGTTCCGCTATCGTCGGTCAAGCCTTCGTGGATGCCACGGGTGATGCCGACTTGGTCTGGCGGGCTGGCGGGGAAGTGGAGCGAGTCGGCGCAAACGGAAGCCTGGAGATGCGCATGGCAAACGTAGACCTGGATACGCTGTGCGAATACTTCATAGACAATCCATCCGAGTACGACGAATACGGCGATGTGGAGACATCGTTGGCGGACTTCGCAGGCAACTGGAGGGAGAAGGGGATTCTCCACATCCCGCACGGCAATGGGACGAAGATGTCCCTTGTTCAGAGGGCTGTTTCGGAGGGTAGGTACGCCAGGGAGTGCGGGGCGGTCGTCGGAATGGATGCCTTCGGCATGTACGCCTTCCGGGGAACCGGAACCGTCATCGTCAACACGGGGTTCCTTCACGGGGATCTTCTCGACCCCTTCGTCCTGTCGAAGGCCGAGTCGGAGGCCCGAAAGGCCGCACGCATCGCGGCCGATTTTTTGATCACCAACATGCCCGGCTTCGAGAGATCCTTTCTCGTAGAAACTGGCTCCGAGCTAGGGATAAGGGTCGCGCGTCGCATCATAGGAAGATACATGCTGACCCGGGCTGAATGCGAGGCCTTTTCGCGGTTCCCCGACGTAATCGCGGTGGCCACGGAAAGGAGGATGGGTGGACCCAGATACGAAGAGGGCTTCGATATCCCCTACGGTATCATGGTGCCGATCAGCCTCAAGGGGGTCCTGGTGGCCAGCGGCAAGGCCGTCTCCACCGATCCTGCGGGTCTGCTAAGGGCCCAGGTGGCGTGCATGCAGCTGGGGCAGGCCTCGGGGGTGGCAGCGGCAGCGGCAGCCCGTTTGGATCGGTCGCCCGGCGAGCTTGACGTCAGAGCGATCCAGAGGCAGCTGCTCGCTCAGGGAGTGTACCTCGGAGATGACCAGAGGCTTTTGGAACTGGGACCAGCCTGAGCCCCGCCGTTGAGGTTGTCGCAAAACGACTTGATGTCAACCACCGACCATATTTCCGATGGTGACCGCCGACAGGTGTTCCATGCGGAGAGGGGCATGTCTTGCTCTGTCAACGGTTCTCCTGTCGGTTCTCTGGCCGGTGATGGCGCTAGACTCGGAGGAGTCTGCCTTCCTCTCCATAATCAATGACTACAGGGCCGCCAATAGCCTCGGTCCGTTGACCCTGTCCCCGACTCTGACCGTGGCCTCCGAGCTCCACAGCCAGGACATGGCCGATCAGAACTACTTCTCGCATTACAGCCTGGATGGGAGATCGCCATTTGATAGGATGGTTGACGCGGGATACGACTATCCGACCTGCATGGGCGAGAACATCGCGGCGGGGTACGTGACGGCTGCGGACGTCTTCGTGGGCTGGAAGAACTCCCCCGGCCACGACGCCAACATGCTCTACTCCGACTTCGTAACCATCGGGATCGGGCGCGCGTACAATGTAGCGTCGACATACAAATGGTACTGGACGACAGACTTCGGAGGGTACGATGACTCTGGAACGCCACCACCACCCCCTCCTGTTCAGGTGAGTTCGCCGACCCACCCGAATCCGGATCTGTGGTACCCAAACTCGGATTCGAGCTTCATCTGGGACCCCATTTCCGGGGCGGAGGGCTACAGTCACATGTTGGACCAGAATCCTACGTCCACGCCCGATATGGTAATCGACTCGACCGATAACTCGGAGAGCTACGTAGGTCTCGGAGATGGTACCTGGTACTTCCACATCAGGGCCAAGACAGCTTCGGATTGGGGACCGACCACACATCTGAGGATCAAGGTGGATCGTACCCCGCCGGCCGCCCCTGTGATAACGTCCATCACCCATCCTGATCAAGGCTCCAAGTACCCAATTGACGACCCGGTCTTCACTTGGTCGACTCCCCCTGATGCATCCGGCATCTACGGTTACAGCTATGTGCTTGACGACCATCCCGGCACCGAGCCTGATGCCATCGCGGATACGCACTCAAACGGCAAGAGCTACACAGACGTTCAGGAGGGCGTCTGGTACTTCCACGTCCGGGCCCGGGACAATGCCGGCAACTGGGGCAGCACATCCCATTTCATGATCACGATCTCGCTCGTGCCCGTGGCCGACTTCGATGCCTCCGTGAGAAGCGGAGAGGAGCCTCTGGCGGTCGTGTTCACCGATCTCTCTACCTCCTCCAGCAGCATCGTGAACTGGACGTGGTCCTTTGGCGATGGCGGCACAAGCATCGAGAGGAACCCGGTGCACATCTACGAACGGGCAGGCAACTATACGGTAACCCTGACAGTGACCGAATCAGACGGGGACTTCGACTTCGAGTCAAAGACGGATTTCATCATGGTGACCCGATCAGCCCCCGACTCGGAGCTTGTGGATTGGCTGGTCCAAGACTGGCAGCCGGTTTTCGGGGCTAAGACTCTGGCGAGGTACATCAGCGCGGATGCCTATGTGGAACCAGGACGCCCCGAAGCCAACAACGGCCACGACCCGGATCTCTCGGTGGACCCAACCGGATCCCGCGCATACCTTAGAATCGATCTGGACCTTCCTCCGGGAGCCACCCCAATTGAGGCAGGCCTCGGCCTGTACTGCAACCAACTAACCGGTATGGAGGATGCCCAGATAGCCATCTTGTACTGCGAAGATGACGCGTGGAGCGAGGGCGGATTGTGCTGGAATAACCGTCCCTGCGGACCTTGCGTTGAACTCGACAGAGTAGCGATTGTTCTCCCCGGGTCGTATGTCAGGATCAACCTGAGCCATGCAGTCGCCCAAGGTTGCAGCAAGGGGCGGGCGACGATCGTCCTCCACGTTCCGGAGGGGCTAGGAGGTGCTGTATTCTCCTCGAGAGAAGGCTCCCAGCGCCCCTTTGTGGTCATAGCATACTCCATGTCGGAGGTGCACACCCTCAATCTCACATCGAGTGAGGACAGCGGTCTGTCTGCCAACCTTGGCCGGATCTGTATCGACGGCGCATCGATCAAGCTCCCGGCAATCATTCGAATCGCGGAAGGATCCTATCCGGTCGAGTATCTCCCCGGATTCGAGTTCGCTCGCTGGGTGGGCCTCGGGGAGGTATCGCTGGCCGATCAGTCTTCCCGGGTTAGCTCCATGGTAATCACAGGTTCGGGCATTCTCGAGGCCCACGGCAGCTGTAGGAACGTGGTCTATTACTTCGACGATGGGACGCCGGAGTTCCCGGAGGGAAGACCCCGAGGCCAGATGCAGGCGGTCCGCTTCACGCCATCCTTGGCAGGCGTGCTGAAGCGCATCATGATCTACTTTGAGCAGCTGTGCCAGCCCTCCAGCCAGAACGTCGTGGTGGTACACGTCCTCGATCGCTGTTTCACGGACATCATCCCACCGATATCGCTTCAACCTCGTGCAGAGGGCTGGATGACAGTCGAGGTGCCCGGTGAACCCGTCATTGTAGACGATGTGATCATCGCCCTGGAGTATCGCGAAGACTACTGTCCTAGAGTGGGCGTGGATGCCAGCGGGGGTGGTTCCAGCTTGATTTTTGATGGAGTCGACTGGGTGAGGTACTGGTGTAACTACATGATGAGGTGCGAAGTGGAGAGCCTAGAGCCGCCGAGGGGAATCGCCCGGATGGACCTTGCGGTCGACCCCGAGACCCTGCGGGCAGGTGAGCTGATGATCATCCACGGTGTTCTCGACCCGCCCTTGGCCGGCAGACCAGTAACCATCGCCCTACAGTCTCCGGATGGGAGTAGGACCGATCTCGTAGCGAACACGACAGCTTCGGGTTTCTACTGGCTCAGCCATGTTCCATTGAAGGCAGGCACCTGGACCATCATGGCTCGCTGGGAAGGAGACCAGTCCTACCTGAACGCATCTAGCGATGCCGTCGAGTTCACTGTGGATCGGGGCTCGGTTCACATCACCTGCATGATCAGTCCCACCCTTGGCTACTTCGGTCAGCCCATCACCCTCTGGGGAACGATCCTTCCAGTCTCCCTTCCCTTGACGATAGAGCACCGCACGGGCGGCGGTTGGGAGGTACTGGCCACCGTGAACACGACGGCGAACTTGACGTACACGTACAGCTGGCTCCCGACAGGCGTGGGCGCCCACGATTTCCGAGCCACCTGGCCGGGGGACGAGGACTTCAACTATGCCACATCTCCAGCATCCCTCTATGTCCTCAGGGCGCATTCTTCGATCACCTGCATTCTGGACGCCGACACGATCACCTATGGATGCACCGTGAATATCACGGGACAGCTTTCTCCCGCGATCATAGCTCCCGTCGAGATTGGATACTACTCTGATTCGGGCTGGCATGAGCTTGCGATCGTCTGGTCCCATGAGAACGGCACCTACGCTTGCAATTGGAAGGTCGAAACCCTTGGGCACCTCATGGTCGGATGCTCATGGAGCGGAGACGCGAACTATGTGGGGGCTTTCAGCGAGCTGGCCCCTCTGAGGGTGCACAAGGCCACAAGCTACATTCACTGCCTCGTCGAGCCCTCCCAGCCCCAGTGCGATCAGCAGGTTACCCTGCGAGGTACGATCCGACCAATCGCCGCAGTCACCTTGACCCTGACGCTGGAATCACCTTCAGGCAGCATCTCCCTGGGCAGCGTATGCTCCGACTTCTCGGGTGAATACTCCTTCGATTTCGTGCCCGACCAGGAAGGGCGTTGGGTGGCCACAGTAGGCTGGGAAGGCGATTGGCGCACTCTCGGGACCCGGGAGTCGGTGAGCTTCGAGGTAGGGCAAGGGCAGGTGAAGATTGAGTGTCGGGTCGAACCGTCAGGCGTGCGCCTCGGCGAAGGCGTCATGATCCGGGGTTATGTGTCAGGTCCGACAACCATCGGCCTTGAGTATAGGGTCAACGGTGGTCCATGGACCGCCATTGTGGACATTCTAGCGCCGCGGGGTGAATATGAGCATTGGTGGGTTCCGCCTCTTGTGGGGACATACCAGGTCAAGGCCCTGTCCCGGAGCGAAGGACAGGGAGCCACGTGCAACGAGACTCCGGGATTCATTGTCTCGAAATGTCTGTCCTCCATAACTCTGCGACTCGGCGAAGCAAGCACCGCATATGGGCAGGTGGTCCTGATTTCAGGCGTCATCGAACCACCGTGCGCGGGACCGATATTTGTGGAGTGCAATCGAAAGGGCACCTGGCACAGGATTGCGATGTTAGATGCAGGATGTGATGGGTCTTACTCCTTCTTCTGGGCGGTCGACTTCGTCGGGAGCGCGGATCTCCGTGCGACCTGGGAAGGCAACAACCGCTGCGAGGCTGCGGAGAGCGAGATTGCTCGGATCTACTCCGAGAAGGCAGCAAGCTGGGTTGGGTGTCTTCCCGAGACGATCTTCGTCCACCCCAACCAGTCGGTTAGAATACGCGGCAGCATCCAACCCGCGCTCTCCATCGCCGTGAATGTGAACCTCACGGATCCCTCGGGTCTTGAGACCTGCTACACAGCCATGGCGAATGCTAGTGGGGACTTTGTCTGTGCTGTCGATCTGGATCAGGTCGGCACATGGCAGGTCGTTGCAGGGTGGAGAGGCGACGACCACTATCAGGGTTACTGGACGTTCGAGCACAGCCTTTACGTCAAGGCCGAACTAGATGAGGCCCGGACGACTGGTCTCTTCTATCTGCTGCTGCTCGCCATTGTGACAGGTGCACACCTCAGGCACCGCGATCATCCTGGGCTGTTCCTCAGAGCGGGGACCCCATTGCATCCAGCATCCTGCCAAGCTCAAGCGGATCGATAACAGGACTCCTGCAGGAGTAGTTCACGCAGACATACGCGGTTGCCTTGTCGCCGAGGGCCTCGTGACATCTGAGGACCTGCTGAACTCTCGGAGGGGCGAGAAGCTGCTCCGAGGAGGGCTTGAACATCACCACCTTGTTCGGCAGGAACCGAGCCCGCACCGTTTCGATCATCGCCCTGGAATCGGCTGAACCCGGGATGCCGGTCAGCACGATCTCGTAGGACGGGCCAACCATGAAGTCAAGTGCAATCAGCATTTGGGAATGGGCTGACGGGGATGATCGGATCTTGGAGCTGAACGCCTTCAACAGGACCGTTGCCTTTTCCTCAAGTTCGGGCCGGGACAGAAGCCGTCCCAGCCTCATCAGGTTCAGCATCGCGACCGAGTTGCCCGATGGCACCGCGCCATCGTATGCCTGCTTGAGGCGAAGGGGCAGGACGTCTCCGTCATCGGGAGTCATGTAGAACCCACCAGATCCGTCATCCCAGAAATGGCGAACCAGTTCGTCGCTCAACCTGGAAGCCTCCTCTAGGTACCTCCAGTCAAACGAGGCCTCGTGCAGCTCGATCAAACCCCAGACGAGGAACGCATAGTCGTCCAGATTGGCTTGGACGGAGGACTCGCCGTCTCGGTATCGATGCAGGAGCCGACCGTCGGGCCGGCGCATCTTCTCGAGAACGAAGCCTGCAGCTTTGAGGGCTGATTCAAGGTATATTTCCTCGCCTAACACCTGAGCCGCCCTTGCCAGGGCAGCGATCATCAGACCATTCCAGTCTGTCATTATCTTGTCATCCCGGTTCGGGCGCACCCGCATTCGCCGAGCCCCGCGAAGGCGGCGAACGATATCCTGTATTCTTTCGGAGAGCTCAGCCCCGTCAATACCCATTTCCTGGGCCAAGTCACCCAGAGGCCGCAACAGGTGGGGAACGTTGGCCCCCCTTGGAAATCCGTGCGACTCGGATCCGGCATCGGCCTCCTCTCGAATGTGAAACACTCTGGCAGCGAATTCGGCATCCTCGGCCCCCAGGGCATCGCGCATCTCCGTCAGTGTCCAAAGGTAGTACTTGCCCTCCTCTCCCTCGCTATCTGCATCCTCAGCGGAGTAGAAGCCGCCCCCGGGCGAGCACATGTCCCGGCCCACGTACTCCAAGATCTCTCTTGTGGTACGAGCGTATTCCTGCCTGTGAGTGGCCTGATACGCCTCTAGGTACGCCATGGCCAGTAGAGCCTGATCGCAGAGCATCTTCTCAAAGTGTGGAACCAGCCATTGTCGATCAGTGGAATACCGGTGGAAGCCGAAGCCTATCTGGTCGGATATGCCGCCGAAACGCATGGAGTCAAGCGTCGTGGTGACCATTCTCAGGGCATCTTCGTCACCGGTCCGCTTCCACCAACGGAGAAGGAAACAGAGATTGTGCGGCATGGCGAACTTGGGTCTTCCGCCAAACCCCCCGTAATCCTCGTCGAAACTGTCCTGCAGTTCATCGAACGCCCGGCTTAGAGTCTCCTCTCCCGGCACGTCGCCCGGCGGAGGCTGAGTCTGGCTAACTTGCCGCATCATCTCTTCAGCCGAATCCATGACAACTTCTCCGTGCTTCTCCCAGAGTTCATGGACCCTCGAGACGAGCTCGGACATTCCGATCACACCAGACCTTGTCTCCTTCGGGAAGTATGTGCCCGCATAGAAGGGCTTCCCATTGGGGGTCATAAGGACCGTGAGGGGCCAACCGGCTCTCCCAGTCATCGTCTGACAGAACTTCATGTACACGGCATCGATGTCGGGCCTTTCCTCGCGATCGACCTTCACGGACACAAAGACCCGGTTCATCTTGTTCGCTATTGCGGGATCCTCGAAAGACTCCCGCTCCATGACGTGGCACCAATGGCAGGACGAGTAGCCTACGGAGAGGAAGATCGGCTTGTTCTCCTTCTCTGCTTTTTCGAAGGCTTCCCGGCCCCAAGGATACCAGTCGACTGGGTTGTATGCATGCTGAAGGAGATATGGACTCTTCTCACGAATCAATCTGTTCGGCTTGCGTCCGACCACCATCTTGCTCAGCGCTATGCACCCCGGCTATCCTTCTCTTCGAGATTCGGTCCATTCTTCAGTCCCACGTTCCAACCAATACGACACCCGGGATTCCTGTTCCGGCCGGAGCTCCATGCCCTCAGAATGCCCCTTCCCGTGGACTCACGTGGGTGGAGCGATCTAGAACGACCCAGCAACGTCTCAAACCGCCCGAGCACGTCTTTCGCCTTGGAAGCGGTTCATGTGCACAAACTCTCTCAGTGGAAGTCGCTCGGGTCTCTTCTTTTCGGCCTTGATCTGGGTGCTGGAAAGAACGGGATTGATCGCATTGGAACGCTTCCCGATGACCACCAGTGTGATGACCGATAGATCGGCTGGGATTCCCAGGATCTCCTTGATCCTCGCCTCGTCGTAACCCGCTATGGGGTGAGCAACAAGCCCAAGCTCGGTTGCTCTGAGGATTAGGAAGGCAGTGGCCATTCCAGTGTCAAAGAGGTAATACTCCCTTTCGCTGGACACACAGTCAAGGTCCCTCCTGCTTGCGACTGCCACGATCATGGAGGCCGATCTTGCCCACTTGTTCCCCGGGGTCAGCGAGGAGAAGGCCGATTCCAACACTGCAGGTTCGTAGACGAAGATGAACCGCCAAGGCTGGTTGTTGAAGCACGACGGTGCCATCTGCGCGTTCCGCGACAGATCCTCGGCCAGCTGGCGATCCACTGCGACAGGCTCCAGGGATCTCTACGCCCTTCTCTCCCTGATGGCTTCCTTCAGTTCCATACGATCTCACCTACGTGCCTCGGGTCTGGTCATCGTGATAGGCGATGTCTTCGACCCGTCTCTAGCTCGAGGCTCAAGCCGATCTCTTAATGAGTTGCTTTAGCCAGTAGAATTGCCCGGCGGTTGCGCCACAGCCTGACGCGTCACTCCTGCGGGTTAACGATGACCTTCAGCGAATCCTCCGCGGCCGCCACCTTCTGGAAGCCCTTCTGAGTCTCGGCGAGGGGGAGCCTGTGGGTAACCATGTCTCGGACGTTCACACGCCGGGCCCGAATCAGCTTGATGGCCTGGGCGATGTCTGAGGGCGAGGCCGCGTAGGACGTACTGAGCGATATCTCATCCCTCCAGAACTGCCCCATTGGCACCGGGACGTCCTTCCCCGGAGGCGGCACCGCAAAGAACAGGACGATCCCTCCCCTCTCGACCGAGGCAAGCGCCTGCGGAATTGCAGAGAGAGCTCCCGTACACAGTACGACGCGATCTGCCAGAAAACCGTCGTTCAACTCCCTGACCATGACCGGAACATTCTCGCTGGCGGGGATGACCGCATCGGCACCGAATCTCCTAGCTGCGGCCAGACGGTACTCGCTTACATCCGTGGCAATGATCGTGCCCGCACCCATCGCCCGGGCGAGTTGAACATGGAGGATGCCTGCAATCCCGCTTCCAAGCACCAGCACGCTGCATCCGGGCTCGATGCCGCATATCCTCTGCCCCCTCACAACGCATGCCATGGGCTCTATAAAGGCGGAATCCTCGTAGCTCAACTCGGCCGGCAAACGGAAGGTTCCCCGATCCACGTTTATTTCCGGCACCCTGACATACTCGGCAAAGCCGCCTGGATCGAAGTTGGTGTTGTGAAGCGTCTGGCATGCCGTATGGTGGCCCGTGAGGCAGTAATGACAGGTATTGCAGGGAACATGGTGGGAGACGAAGATCCGATCACCAACGTCAAGGCCTCGGACGCTGCTTCCCACCTTGGCCACTTCAGCTCCGATCTCGTGGCCGAGGACGCGGGGGGCCGTCTTGATCCGGTACCACTCAAGGACATCGCTTCCGCAGATTCCGCAGGCCATCACCTTGATCAGGATCTCGCGCGGCCCTATTTCAGGGACCGGCCTTTCCTCTAGGCGGACATCATCGTTCCGGTAGTACACTGCGACGCGCATCTGTACTACTCTTCCTTGCCTTCCTTCAGGCTGTTGAAGAGCTGCAGTGCTTCTTCGGGGGTTGCATTCTCCTGCACGACGGCCCTCACGGCCCTGATCATAGGGATGGGGTGGTCCGACTGCCAGATATTCCGTCCCATGTCAACCCCCACCGCCCCTTCCCTGATGGCGTTGCTAGCCATCTGAAGGGCCTCCAGCTCGCCCGTCTTCTTGCCCCCGGCTATGACCAGCGGGACGGGACATCCCTCCGCCACTTTCGCGAAATCTTCACAGTAGTACGTCTTGACGAAGTTCGCCCCGAGTTCGGCCGCGATCCTGCAGCACAGCCCTAGGTACCTTGCATCCCGGCCCATCTCCTTTCCGACGGCTGTAACGGCTAGCACAGGCATGTTGTATTCCTGGGCCACGTCCACGACGTTTGAAAGGTTCATGAGGGTCTGCTTCTCGTTCTCAGACCCCACGAAGATGGAGAGAGCGACCGCGCAGACGTTCAGGCGAACGGCCTCTTTCATCGAGGTGGTTATGCCCTCGTTTGAGAGTTCTTTGAGTATGCTGGTCCCGCCCGAGATGCGGAGTACGATCGGGGTATCCGTGCCGGGGTCCACCGATGTCCGGAGAACCCCTCTGGTGAGCATCACGGCATCAGCGTACGGGAGCAGAGGGGCAATCGTTGTCCTCGGAACCTCGAGCCTGGTGGTCGGGCCTAGGAAGTACCCGTGGTCCACGGCTAGCATTACGGTTCTGCCCGTCTTGGTCTTGATTATCCTTGACAATCGGTTCTGCATTCCCCAGTCCATGCGTACACACACCCTATCTTGCCGGTCTAACGATAAGGTAACCCCTGTCTGTCAGCCAGTGATGGAACTCGTACGTGGTGTGGACACAGCCCGTCTTGCAGGCCTGCCTCACCCTCTCGTAATCCTCTGAGCCCACGGGCTTGCTTTCGAGCTCTATCTGCCGGGGGCACCGGATGTCCTTGCAGTACTCGCGGCGCTGGTATTCTACGTATCCATCGATCGGCATGAACAGGACTCGAAGACGGTCATATAAAGTTTTTGCGAGACTACTAGACGGTCTCTTGCTATTCCGTGCATTCCCTCTTCGCGTCGCTAGGGGAGATGACCCTGGTCGGAACATCGATGACCGTCGGTACGGCTTGGGAGAAGCCATCGACTATCGCCTTGGTGAGATCGTGGGCCCTCTCGATCCTCAGCCCCCTGGCTCCTAGGGCCTCGGCCAGTCTGTCAAACCTTATCTCTCTCGTTTCGCTGGCCACCGTTCGCCCCTTCCAAGCATCCCGCTGTCCGCATACGACGATGCCCCAGGCGCTGTCGTTGGCCACCACGGCGACGAAGGGAAGCTCCTGTCTCACAGCCGATTCAAGCTCGGTCGGCGTGAAGCCGAAAGCGCCGTCCCCCGACAGCAATAGGATCGGTCGATCAGGATGCTCGAGTCTCGCCCCCATGGCGCCTGGAATGCCCCAGCCCACCACTGCACTCGCTCCGCAGGTCAGCCACCGGGATGGATAATGGTCTGCAAGGACCATGTGAGCCCATTGACCGATGTTGCCGCCGTCTATCAGAAGTATTACGTTTTCGGACAGGGTCGGCCGAATGGCTTCCACGATGTCCTGCCCAGTGAGGAATCCGCGGCTGGGCACGGGCTTCGTCCATGGACCTCTGAACTCCTCCAACTTGTTTCTGCATCGGTTCAGCCAGTCTCGGTGCTTTCCCCCCTTCTCTCCCCTATGCCGGGCCAGCATGCTCAGAACCTTGGCCGGATGCCCAAGGAGAGCGACGTCAGCAATCCTGCCCTTTGCCAGCTCGCTGGGATCGGAATCGATCCTGATCGTGTAGACTCCAGGCTGGACTTTGGGCGGCAGAAGGAACCCGCATCTGTAGTCCGGGCTTGCCCCAACCAATAGGATTAGGTCCGATTCCTGCAGAATCGGGGGCTCCCCGCTCGCTGCCCCCACGACTCCCATGAAGCTGGGATGGCGCTTCTCGACGCATCCCCTGTCCCAGATGGGGATCACGAAGGGCACGTCGAATGCTTCACTGAACTCTACCAGGGCCTGCCCTCCGCCCGATCTAAACAGACCCGTTCCGGCGACAAGCACGGGTCGATTCGACTCGGCGATCATCTTCGCCGCCAGGCCGAGGGCGGATCTCTGCGGAATTGGCGACTCCGACTTGCTCACCGCTCGAAGGCCTTTGAGAGGCGGGACAGAAGCCAGGAAGACATCCTCTGGAATGGTCAGATGAGCTGGCCCGGGCCTCTCGGCCAGGGAACGGGATATGGCCTCCCTTAGTGCAAAGGAGAGGTCCTCAACCCTTGACACAAGCCTGGAGTACTTGCATATGGGTGCCGCAAGCGCCACCTGGTCAAATTCCTGGAAAACGCCTCGATCGGCACCGTACCCCGCGCTTGCACCGGTTATCAGAAGAAGCGGAGCACCATCGAAATATGCATTGGCCACCCCGCTCAGGGCATTGATGTGAGCGATCCCGCTGCTGACCGCACAGACCCCGAGCCTGCCGGTCAGCCTTGCGCATGCATCGGCCATGTAGGCGGCTGCCTGCTCGTTGTGGGTGTCGACAACCCTTATGCCACCCCTGCAGCAGGCATCGAAGAAAGGATTCAGCCCGTTCCCGCAAAGGGTCGCCAGCCAAGTGACGCCTTGGGCTTTGAGCTGTGCCACAACCAGATCCGCGCCGTTAGCCATGCGTCAGCCGGGGGATATCCAAGAGATAAAGATGATGGCAGGGATCGATGGAGGTGGAGAACCTGCCCTCCGCGCGGCTTGGCGGGCGAAGCATCTCGATCCTCTCAGATCATGCCCGTCAGGCTCAGGCCTGACAGAATTGCCAGGGCCATCAGCACTATGCTTGCGCGCCCCCACCAGACGTGTATCGTTCTGATGGTACGTTTCCTGGCCGTCTCTGCTTTCAGGAAGACGTATCCCCACACTGGGCCAAGAATCAGGAAGATGACGGCGATCACGCCAATGTATGCATGCGATACTCTGATATGGGGGCCGCCAGACAGGGCTACCATGTAGCTTGCGATCACCAACCCCAGCACGCCTGCGACAGCCCCGGCTGTCGACACGATCTTGTGAAAACGGAACCACCAGCGATGCCCCCTGAGGTAGGTGGAGTAGGCCCCGGCCGAGCAAAGGATGAAGCCCACGACCATGAGGGTGGCATGGATCGACCACAGACTAAGGGCCCCCCAACCCGGCGGTTCTTCGGGCGGCCCCTCAGGCTGTTCTCCGGGAGGCTGCTCAGGCCTCTCATCCTTGACCTGGAGGGATGCTACTCGTGATCCGCCAAGATTGCACTCCGCGAAGACCTTTAGAACATCGCCGGGGAGTGCATCGACATCCAGCATGTGGCTGAACCTGTTTGCCGTCGGCTGGCCCTGGTACCGTTCCTCTGAGTATGCGGCTCCGTTCTTCTCCACAGTGATCAGGTATACGTAGTGGGAGCTTGAGCTTGAGACGATGTGTTCGATCGTCACGTTAAGCCTGTGCGATGTGGCATTGAAGGCTAGGACCATCTCAGATGGGGCGTGCGCAGGCACCAGTGGGATGTCCGCCAGAACAAACGCCAAACCCAAGATGCATACACACATGATCCTGTCCGCGGTGTTTCCTAGAGTCTTTGCCGACCTCATCATCGTTCCTCGTCCCGGGTCATCGCCTCAGGCTCACGCGCTGAACGAGAAGGATCGTTGTGCAGAAAAACCTTCCTTTGTTGGGTAGGGTAGGCGGACATCACGTTCCGGTCTCCAGTGATGCGTAAGCCAGGCGAAAGCGCTAGCGCACGCCGACCTAATCCCAGGAACCCGCCGAACCGCTTCCCAGCCCCGCCGCAGGCCGCCCTATTTCCGCGCTACCAGGTCGCTGCACCCGGGCGGGTCCTGCTGCTTCTCGGCAAGTTCCATGAGCCAGCCGGGGAAACCCCCCTCGGCATCCGCAACGGCTTTGGAGAAGAGATCCTCGGCCACATCGGGATGTCGGTCTGCGACATTCGTGCTGAAAGGCTTGGACCTGGATAGATCGTAGAGGAAGACTCCCCTCCCATTGACCTTGGAGTTGAACCACCATTGCTTGTTGATCACAGTGACCGCCGATCCCCAGGCCACAGTTACATGGTCTCGGAACTCCTTCCTCCCCTCAAGTGCTGCCTTCAGGAAAGGCTTTCCATGGATCGGCTGCTCGGGAACGACGCCACCCGACTCCAGAATCTGGGCGCCGATGTCCGTATGCTGGACCAGGATGTCGCTAAAGCCCGGGTTCTCGCCTTTCGGCTGCCGAATCATCAGTGGGACGTCGAAGATCTCGGGCAGGGACGGGTAGCCCCGCTTGCCCACGTAGTTGGCATCTCCGATGGAATGGCCATGGTCCGATGTGAATACCACCATCGTGTTGTCCGTGAGTCCCAGCACCCTCATCGACTCCATGAAGTACCCGAACCATCTGTCGCAGAACGTGACCAATCCCCTGTAGTTGGCTTGGGTTCTGTGAAGGATGGCCGGATCCATGCCCGAGGTGTCGCTGTAGCCCGACTTCACCTGTTCCTGTCCATCTTCTTGGAGATACATTCTGCGGTAGTGGGCCGGCACGAGCCAAGGCTCATGGGGGTCGAAGGACTCGACTGTGAGGAAGAACTTCTCGGCATCCTGGTTCTGCTCCAACCAAAGCGCTGCCTCTCGGAAGACCCTGGCGGCGAAGAAGTCCTCCTCCCTTGTCCGGTCACGTATGTTTGTGATGCATCTGTCTATGAATGCAACGGTTCTGGGATTCTGCATGTCCTTCGGAAGCCAATAATCGATCTCAGCTTGGGTGAGTCGGGGGCCGGATCGGCCGGGGTCGCTCTCCTGCCCTCGGAGGAACGTCCACTGATCGAAACCTCGCCAGTAGTTCTTGGACGGCTTGAACATGTGATACACGTCGGCGATCAGAGCGGTCCGGTATCCCTTCTCCTTCAGCATCTCGGCCAGGGTTGGCTGTGATTCAGGGATCGGACCCCAGCCCGGTGCTCCCACGAAGTCCCCCTTCAGGTGGAAATCCGCGTCCTGGAACGGGTAGACCCGTTGACCTGTGTAGATGGCACGGCGAGCTGGAAGCGTCGGCAGGGACTCGGGATATGCCCTGGTCATGACGAGGGACTCCCTGGCAAAGGCATCGAAATGAGGAGTCCGTATGGCCCCCCACGGAGGGGAACCGTAGACGCCCACGGAGTCCTTTCTCAGCGAATCGAAAACAACCAACACGATGTTCATTGCCGTCTCTCCCATGGTTTTTGGCGCAGGCCGCGAATGCCAGGCCGGCTCCTCACGCCTTTGCCTGACAGCCCCGGCAGCGGATTGGAAGGCCTGTGGGGAAGCGTTCTTTAGTGTAATCCATCCGGGATCAGCCCGAAGAATCGAGGATGGGCCTTACCTACTCCCTCATCCACACATCGCGCTGAGGCATGGGGATAGTGATGTCGTTCTCCTTGAGTTTCCGGTAGATCTCGAGATTCAGGGCATCCCTTACAATGAACCTCTTCGCAGGATCGACTATCCAGGCGAACAACATCAATTCCTTCGCCGACTGGCCGTACCCTATGATCCTGACTTCGGGTGCCGGCTCTTTCAGTACTTCGGGATGCTCCCGTGCAACCGAAAGGAGTATCTCCCTCATCTTCTCCACCTCCGATCCCAGGGCAGCCCTAACCGGTATTCTGAGCCTTATCTTGGGGTCGTACTTGGTGTAATTGGTCACCGGCCCCAGGATGATGAGGTAGTTGGGGATGATGACGATGACGTTGTCCAAGGTGTTAATGGTCGATGCCCTGAGACCAACGTCTATCACCTCGCCAGTTGCCCCCTGAACCTCGACGATATCGCCCACCTTCAGGGGCCTGTCTATCAGGAGAACCAGGCCGGAAGCCATGTTGGCTATCAGGTCCCTGCCGCCAAAGGCCAAGGATACGCCCACTGCAGCTGTCCCCACGACCGCTGGGGCCGTCTCAACCCCCGTTGCAGACAGGGCAACCAAGCCCCCTACGATGAGGATCCCGTATTTGACCACGCTGTTCACCATGAGACTGGTGCTGGCCTCTACGCCTTTTGGGATCAGGAACGCCTTGCTGACGCCGAGAGACGCAAAGGATCCGACGGAGTATGCCACCACCACGACAGCTCCGGCCGTTGCCACATTCTTGGCAGTCTCGCCACCCAGACCAAGTGGAAGCCCGCCCGTTACATTCGTGTAGGCGTACTGGGTTGTGGGGGGCGTCTGGTCACTGGATATGGTGACCGCATTCGCCACGGCAAATCCCTTCTCCGTCCCCGACTCTACCCTCACTACCAGCTTCATCGATCGCCTAGCTTCCCGCACATTCAACGTCCCAATGCGCCAAGTGACTCTGTGAGCTGACGAATCATAGGTTCCGGCGTCCGAGGCCTCGATGAACTTCGTCTCCGGGGCAAGCGTGCTGGTCACAACGACGTTGTCGACAGCGAAATCGTTAAGCGAATTATCGAAGCTGATGGTATAGGTGATCTTCCCTCCCGGAGGAACCCCCTTCCCCTCCGCTATCCCATCATCGACCGACAGGCCCAACGGATTGTATGATATCTCACCAGTCGGGATCGCGATGCCGGTGGGATGACCGATGTACGGCACGAGCTGCAGCAACACAAGATCGGGGCTCAGGACCGCCAGGCCCCCGGATACGCCCTGCGCGCTCCCCTGGTCGCCCGTTGTGATGTACAGCAGGCCGGAATCGGCATCCACGGCAAGGCCGACGACGTTGTCGCTTGTGTGGTTGGTCAGCGAGCCTATGCTAACGTTGGTTTCCGCGAGGGTCTTCAGGTCTAGCTTCACTAGCAGACCACGGCCCCCATAGGGCCGGTAGGAGTGGCCCGCGTAAATGACCCCCCTCCTGGGATCGACAGCAATGCCCTGTACGGGCTGGCTAAGGGTGTAGTTGGCCGCCAGGGACCAGTCTGAGGTGCGAAACGCGTGCACGTTGTTGGTCGGTACACTGTCGCCCACGTATACGAGGTTTCTCAGCTCATCGATGGCAAGGCCGTGGGCTGCGACCACCCCTGACAGGTTCTGGAGGGAAAGTAGCGTCAGGTTCCTTGAAAGGGGATACCATGCGTAGACATACAGCTTGTCCTTATTCCGATCGACAGCATAGACCCTCTTGGCCGTCCGATCATAGACAATCCCCGCCAGGTTCTGGG
The DNA here is from genome assembly GCA_964452145.1 of Hadarchaeota archaeon (SeqCode). GTDB lineage: Archaea > CAYQAE01 > CAYQAE01 > CAYVLA01 > CAYVLA01 > CAYVLA01. The sequence goes on along the minus strand of CAYVLA010000002.1, from coordinate 26,550 downwards.
CGGAAGGGGCCTCCGCGGAGCCCATGGGTTCCATGGTCGTCGCGTTGATGAGCTCGATCACGTTTCCTCCTTCGTAGGTAACGAACAGGCTGGCAGTGTCGCTGTCGATCGCCAGGCCCACTGCGCCGCTGGCCCTATGCGGCACGGGGTTGGTCGTCTGAAAGACCACGTAGGCCGGGGGCGGTTGGATGTCGTACGCACTTATGGGTGTTGGGGCACTGTTGATGTCGGCGATGAGGTAGAGGGACTTGCCCAGGGCGGTGTGTGGTGTGCATAGACCGAGGACAACCAGCAAGGAACCTAGGAGTAGACAGCGGGATGTGACTTCCTCTCTGTTGCTCTGCGTGGCTCCCAAGCCCTCCTATGCCGGCGCGTCGGCTCCCACAGGACCCAGACTCTCTATTAAAGTCTTTTCACGCGGAACGGCACTTGGGAGCTTGTTGTCGTCGACCTCTTTCCGCATCTCACCCCTTGCTTTCAAAGGGCACGGGATTCCGGAATCCTCGTCAACCGTGGTTGATTCCGGTCCATCGGCGGGATTGCCCGCCCCCGCGGTGCCTGCAGGGAGAGAGGAGGGCCGCCATCAGACACGTCGAACGCATCACTCTTCCCCAAGGTGGCAGCACGGACGATCCCCATGGGATCCGGGGGTGCTGGCGAGACAAACGACATGAAGCTCAGATTGGGTGCCCACCCATCCTGCCGGTCGACCCGATCAATCTGGCGTAGGAAGGCTCCGACATTCCGTTAAGGCTTCGAAGCTCACCTTTAAGAGGTAACGGCGTTAGGAAGGGGGCCGATCGATCTCATGAGAGGCCGTTGTCAGCTGGGCGACCACGTGATGATTGTTCGTCAATGGCGAGAGGCGGAACGTCAAGGCCTTGGGAGCATTCCCCGCAATGGGCCCACGGACGATCCACCGATGGCCCTCATGGAATTCATCTCGCGGAGAAGTTGGTGAATTCGGATGGCGTCCCCAGAGCTCCGCCCGGAGTCTGCCGGGCCCGTTGTCGGTGCACAGAACGGTGACGACATCGTGATCGAAGCAAGGCAACTGTCCAAGAGTTTCGGCGATGTGCAGGCCGTCAAGGACGTGTCGTTCAAGGTCAGGCGTGGCGAGGTCTTCGGCTTCTTCGGACCGAACGGGGCAGGCAAGACGACCACCATCAGGCTGCTGTGTGCGCTTACGCGGCCGACCTTCGGCACGGCCATCGTCTGCGGGCGCGATGTCATGAGGACACCCAACCCCGTTAGGAAGAACCTGGCCATCGTGCAGGAGGAGGTCTCCTACTACGAGAAGATGACGCCGGCCCAGTACCTTTCCTTCTTCGCAAGAATGGCGGGACACAGCCGCAGGCAGGCCAAGGCAAAGATCGACGAGGCCGTGAGGGTCAGCGAGGTGTCGGGCTTCCTTGACAAGCGGATCGGGAGCCTGTCTCACGGCCAAAGGCAGAAGATCTCCATTGCAAGGGTTCTGCTGAGCGACGCCCCGGTTATGTTCCTCGACGAGCCCTTCCAGGGCATCGACATCATTCACAGAAAGGCCCTCAGGGAGCACCTCAGGGCTTACGTGGCCAAGGGCAACACGGTCTTCTTCACCTCGCACAATCTCGTCGAGGCGGAACTCATCGTCGACAGGTTCGCCTTCATAGACAAGGGCGAGCTGCTGACGATCGGAACCTCGAGGGATCTGAGGGATCGCTACCTGCAGCCAGCATACGCCGTCCGGGTGTCGGATGTCGCCAAGGCCCAAGAGGTCCTTCGGGGTGGCTTACCCATCGGTAGATGCGAGGCCCACGGAGACGAGGTGGAGCTGGTCCTGAAGGATATAAGGGATGTGCCGAAGGTGGCGGCAGTCCTGGGCAGCGCGGGCATATCCCTACTCGAGATGCGCCAGCTGGGAACAATGGAAGAGATCTTCCTCAGGATAAGGCAAGAGAGGGACGGTGCGCAGACTCGTCCTGGAAGCGAGACTCCGAGCTCCGGCGCAAAGGAGGGGGTGGGCCGATGACGCGGGCTGGCGGTGGAACACCGGACGGAATGGGCCCGATGGAGAGGCTCGGACTCGTCTGGGCAATCGTGCTGAAGGACCTCAAACAGGCGCGCAGGCACGGCCTGCCGACGCTCATCGTGATCTCAGCGATCTTGCTCTTGCTGGGAGTGGTGGGCTTCAGCATGGTCAGGGACGAGTTCTCCAAGAGGGGCGTCCCAACCTGGACGGGGCCCATCCTCCTGCCGGGAAACATGACCCCGCCGGACGTCGACGTTACAGTCGATCAAAGAACCGCGAGGGCCCCCGCCACTATCACGTTCACGACGAAGACCAAGCACGGCAAGGAGCCGTTCAACTACTCATGGGAGTTCGGAGACGGGACTGGATCCGACCAAGCCAGTCCCGTACACACATACGACAACCCCGGTGACTACTGGGTCGTGGTGACGATCAAGGACTCCTCTGAGTTTGACCCGGTTCGAAAGGTCCTGCTGATAATGGTCGTGGGGGACGACCCGGTCGGCCTACGAGCCGGGATCTTCTCCAATGCAACCGAGGGGTCACCGCCGTTCCCGGTGGCGTTCTTCTCCACGGTCGCGGGTGGACTGCCGCCCCATACATACGAGTGGCAGTTCGGGGACGGGAACGTCTCGAACGAGCCAAACCCCGTCCATGAGTTCGCCGCGGTAGGCGAATACAGGGTGAACCTGACCGTGCGTGACGCCGGCGGAGAAACGGCGGTCTCGAACTACATCACTATCTCGGTTAGCAAGGGTGAGGGTGCAGGCATATCCCTAGTGCTCGTCGACCTTGTGTTCGGGTTCTCGGTGCTCGTGACCATGCTGGTGCTTTCAACAGCCTTCTCGGGGTGCTACAACCACGAGATCACCAAGGGGACCGTCAGGACCTTGTTCTGCTACCCGCTCAGCGTTCTGGATCTTACGGTGGCCAAGCTGGCTTACGCGGCGGTAGTTGGACTGGTCCTGTCGCTGCCGGTGGTCCTGCTGCCTACACTGGGCCTCGGGAAGCCCGCCGGGGAGGTCCTCGGGATCATGCTGACCGCCTATCTTCTCTCCCTAACCACGGTCATCGTGGCGGCGTTCTTGGGCAACGCCCTCATCAAGGCGACGGGGAGGATGATCATGAGGCCCACGAGGTTGCCTCTACCATTCTTGGTGCTCTCCTTGATCTTCACCTCGGGTGTCTTCACCCTTCTGATCTCGGTGCTGGCGCCCTACATAGGCATAGTGGGCCGGGTCGATTCGGTGGTCAAGAGCTGGGGGCCGGTGATAGCCCTTTCACCCTACCACCAGGGCGGGAGGCTTCTATCCGGGGCCCTGGGAGGCGGCCTGGCACCGGATGTCCCCGTGTTCATCGTGCCGGCCTTCCTGCTGGCCCTGGGCATCTGGGCATCCAGCAGGCTGTGGCCGGACATCTACCAGAAGGAATAACGAAGGCGAGAGGAGGTCGCGAGAGCGAGACTGGGTAGGATCGAACGGGCAAAATCGGCGCGATGAAGGTCCGGCTCCATTCGAGCCTCGGAGACAAGCCAGTCAATGCCGAACAATGCCCACCCTATGGACCTTGACCATGGAGGGATGTAGCATCGCCCATGCGCCGTGTCGACACGGGGTTTGTCAGACCATCCTTCTGGTCCTTGTCTTCCTGAGCTCATCCACGGCCCTCTCAAGTGACGGCCCGAGGATTCCATGCTTCGTGATGGGCCAGGTGGTATTCGCGCCCTACAACCCTTTCACCTCCCTTTTCATGCAGGACCCGCTCTTCACCTATTCCCTGTATCCCCTCCCTACATCGATCGGCGACCAGGAGAAGAGGAGGCTGGACAGGGTATACATGCCCCGGACGGGCAAGCTGCTTGCGGAAGGCTATGACGTCATCGTCTTCTACGACGCCCGGGTCACCCACTTCTCACCCAGGCAGTTCCAAGATCTGGAGTACGTCTTCAGGGAGGCCGGAATGGTCTCGGTCGCCCTTCACAGCCTCTCCTGGCCGGAGGTCTGGCAATCGACCATTCTCTACGACCTCTCGCCGATATCGGAGTATGACTTCCGCTTCGCGAACCCCTGGCGCGTGAGGCTCCGCAGGGAAAGGGACCCGGTGTTCCTCCCCTTTGTGGATCTCGGCATCGAAAGGGTGGTCGGAGCGGAGTACGGCATCATGACGGTGAAGGAGGGCGCGACGGTCTGGGGAGACCTGGTGCCGCAAGATGTGCCCTGGCTGGCATCCTGGACGCCGGGGGGTGCGGGAGCCGGGATGCAGTGGGTGTTTGCCGACAAGGTCGACCCGAGATGGTGGGGAACGATTCCGGGTGCAAGGGACAGCAATCCGTACGCCATGGATCTTGCCACAAACCTGTTCCTGTACTCCCTCGACAGGGACCTCATTAGCGACATTCATGCCAGAAGGGAGGCGCGACGCCTCTTGGCCACCTTCCAGAGCCAGAAGCTATTGGTCCTCTCAGTGCTGGATTGGGCCGAGAAGTTCGGGGCGAACATATTGCCCCTGTCCGATAGGCTGAGGCAGATGGAAGTGGAGGTCGAAGATGCCGAGAACAGCTACCTGGATCAGGATTACGCTACAACCATATCCTTCATGCAGTCCATCTCCTCGCAGGTCTCGGCGATCAGCCTGGATGCGGTTCAGCTGAAGGACAAGGCCCTTTTCTGGGTCTACATATCAGAGTGGCTTTCGGTGACCTCCGCATCAATGGCATCCGGGTTCGCGATCTGGACCCTAATGCTCAGAAGGCGGATGTACAGAGAGGCTGGCAGGACCCGTCTCTTCGGCTAGATGCTTGCACGCCCGGCGAGGCATGACGGAGGGAAAGCAAGCCCTGATGGGACGGCGGGTTTGGCCCAGAAGGGTGCCATGCGACCCGGCGGCCAGCCATAATCTGATCTAAGAATAAGAATGGGCGAAACGCCGGATGGCGGGCTGTTGATATGCTCAGACTTGGTGCTGCCGTCATAGGTCTGAGGATGGGTCGGGTCCGCAATGAAATCATGCTCGATCTCGATCAAGACCGTGCTACAGGCAATGGCGATCGGCAACCTTGGTCTCGCGGCAGTTCCAGGGGAGTACTTCGCGGCGCTGGGCCTGGGAATCAAGCAGGCCTCCCCGTTTACTACCACTGCCGTGGCCGAGCTCGCCAACGGCTACAATCCGACAAGCCAGGCCTTCGACCACGGAGGGTAGGAGGTGTTCAACGTCCGCAGCAGCAAGGAGGCCGGAGGGACGGGGGAGTTCGTGGGCGGCCGGTTGGTCGCCGGGACCTTGCGGGGCGACGTCGGAACGCGGAACGCTCAGACGGATCTTATCTTTCACCAGCGTGCCCGCTCGAGAGCCTCACATTTATGAGCATCATCACAACCGCCAGCCCGCCACCGACGGCCTCTCCGTCGACGGCTGATATCGATGCTCGCCGCAATGACTCGTGAGGTCATGACCTGGCTCGATCAACGGATCGATCGCAGGATGCCTGCCCTGCTCCTGCTTCTCGGCATCGTGATCGGCACCGGGTTGGCTCAAGGGAAGGAGCTCAAAAGAGATCCCAACACCGGCGTGATAAGGGTCCTCTACGTCGGGGCCCCGTTCATGCCCAGTCCCTACCTGGTGTTCAAGACGGACCCCCTGCTTTCTCCAACGCCCGTGCAGGCGAACCAGTATGCCCTTCCGATGGACGTGATAAAGAAGGCCATGCGCGTCTACATGCCCAGGACAAGGGAATCCCTGGTGGAGAAGTACGACGTGGTGGGTCTGGACGATACGAGCTGTGCGAACTTCCGACCCGAGACGCTCCACTGGATGGCCGATGCCTGCAGGGAGGATGGCCTCGGCATGTTCATGGGCGGCGGGTTTGAGTCATTCGGCGGGAACGTAGGGTTCTCGTCATGGGGAGATACGGTCATCGGGGAGGTGATGCCCGTTGAATGCGTCCAAGGACAGTATTCCGGCGGAAGAAACGTGATCACGGACTTCGAAGATGAATTCATGAGGAGCGTTCCCTGGGATGACTATGACAGGTACTCCGTCTTCTGCGGGCACAACGTCGTTACCACCAAACAGCAGGCCCACGAGGTCTCCCACATCGAGGCGCCGGGCAGAGACGACCCGTGCTGGGTGTGGTGGGACATCGGCAACGGCCGTTTCTTTGCCTCGGCCGGGGGCTTCCGTGGGGTGTCCGGCTGGTGCCAGTTCTACCAATGGAAGCACTACTCGGACATGGTCTGCAACCTCCAGTACTTCCTGGCGGGACTGACCCCGCCCGCCGACCTGGAGCTCCTGCACGCCACCAGGGCCAGGTTCCAGGACTGCTACAGCCAGCGACAGGTCCTCGTGTCGACCCTGGACTTCATTGCCATATTCAACGCCGATACCAGGGAGGTTGACCTGAAGATCCTTCGGGCCCTGGAGTCCCTGAACGAAGCCAAGCGACGCTTTGTGGATCTGGACCTGCAGGCCAGCAAAGAGCTAGCGGACAGGGCATTCCAGGAATTCGAAGAAGCTTACCAGGTGGCATTGAGAGCCAAGGACGCCGCGATATTCTGGATATTTGTTTCAGAATGGCTGGTCGTCTCCGCCACGGCGATGATCTGCGCCTCCGCGCTCTGGACGCTGATGGTGAAAAGGAGGCTCTACAGAGAGGTCGAGTTCACCAGGGGAGGAATCAGAATTGCCTGACAGGCGTCTGCTGGGGCTTCTCGGCGTCGCCCTGGTGATCTCGACTATCTTCACCGGCATCACCTTCAACGTCAAGTATGAGGAGAAGGTCCGCTTTCTCGCTAGCACCATGCCGAGCGCCGTGCAGTGCAGCGAGCAGGCGATCAGGATGCACTCGTTCGACTTCATGGTCACCCGTGATCTCCCCGATGTCGTGGTTCGCTGCGAGATGGTGATCAGGCGGGCGAGCTTTCCCGGAGAGATTCCCTGGACCGTCGCGGGCCTGGAACACAAGGCCCTGATCACCCATCTTCTAGATGGGCTGGGCGCCCCCGGCTCACCGCTTTACCGAGCCTACCAGGTTGAGGGGGAGAAGAGATCCAGGCTCGATGTCATCGATTTCAGCGATTTCATGGCCGCCATTGTGGGGGAGGAGGCGGTAGGGACATGTGACACGATATATGCCGTCGAGGAGGACCAGTACGGCAACGTGTCGTTCTTCAGGGGGGTCAGGGGCTTTTTCTTCTACGGTCAGGCGACGCTTCTTGAGGTCAAGTACTCGAGTCCGGGTGAGTCTGGGATCTTCAGATCAAAGGCCCTGGGGACCCAGGCCGAAGGGTATCCGCCGATCACCGAGGCTCCGCTAGGCAGGATCCACCTTCAAAACCTTACGGCGGGGGACAAGGTACACGTAGAGGTCAAGGTTAATACTCAGAACATGCCAAGCTGGAGAGTAGTGGGCGAGACGCCCTTCTGCCACGAAGGCTTGTACAGGATAGTGGTCGTCGAAACGGGCCATGGCACGGCCGCGATCAGAGCCGACCGCCTGGAGTAGCGACCACACCACAGGGCAGGTTCACCTCCGTCTGCCCTGTTGCTCCCCATGAGCGCAAACCTCGAAGCGACAGGGAACGGTCAAAGGTGGGGGATGGGCCATCGATTCACCACCCCCTCAGAATCCTCGGCAGAGGCAAACATCCGGCATCGGCGTTGCTGCCTTCAAGAAGGGCGGCTTCATCTTCCTGTCTCGACCTTCCGGCAAGGCACCTACCCACGGCGATCAAGCCTGGTCGTCCCGACCTCCCTGTAGCGCCGCTTCCTGATCATCAGGCTCCAGATCAGACCCCCGCACAACGCTGATGTGCCGGATACCGTAAGCCATTCGGTCAGATAGACCCAGAACAGCGCCCGGTTCCTCACCTTTGTCGACTCAACGGAGAGATCGATTAAGCCCTCCATGGCATATCTGATCGACTGCAGGGAGGCCTGGTAGTCACCCGCCACGTATAGCGCGTTTGCTTCCCTCGCCTTTCCCTCCAGATCATCGACGATGTTATGAAGTGGTCCTGTGTTCGCGCCGAACTTGTCAACGAAGTCGATGAGGCTGACGGCGAGCGATCTCTGCTCGTTGAACTGCAGAAACGCTGCCCTGAGGCTGTGCGACAATTCGGGGTCGTCAGGCACCGGCACGTCAGCAGCGACGTAGACCTTGTTCAGGACGAAATCTATGAAGTACTTCCAGTTCCTCATGGCGTCATCCCCCAGCGAGGCTCCAGAGACGGGAACAGCTAGGGCAATACCCCTCCCGTACCTCCAGGAGATGATGGCGTCCTCCCCGCCGGCTTGCCATCGGGTGTATGTGGTAGCCGCTGGCCGGGCGCTCACCATGCCGATGAAGGTGGATAGACCAAGGGGGCCGAAGACCTGCTTTTCGAAATCGGGTAGATCGACCACCGGCGAGCTTTGAATGATCTCCATGAATTGGGAGGGCTTGATCGTCTTCCCGATGACAACATCCATCGGCCATGCCTTGTAGATGATGGAGTTCACCCAGTCCTCTGCCCGGTTGCAGCGCAGCAGAGGGTCGGCCAGACACGGATGCCACCCCATGCCAACGAGTACCAGTCCAAGGCCTTCGTCGAGCACGCAGTCATGAACCCATTGCTGCTGTTCATCGCTCAATGCCCAGGGAGGCGCGAAGTTGTATTCCAGAGCATCGATTGTGGAGACGAAACGTTGCTTGGTTCTGGGAAAGCTCAGGCGTGCACGCCTCCTCACCTCCTCGGGGAGCCATCCGCCCGAGGTCTCGATGCTGCCCTGGATGCTGATACGCGGATCCGATCTGAGTAGGCTCGTAACGTAGACGTTTCCCGCATGCCACTGGGCGCCGATGAGCAACAGGCGTATGCGACCCGTCTGAGGATCCGTCTTGGCCTCAGCGGACACGAGCGCGGACGAGATGAAGACAATGAATGCCAAGCAGACGCAGCGAGCCATGGTGGAGGTCCCTCGCAGGACTGGTCTTGTCCTCTTCCCGAGACGATCTGATATGTGATTCCTTCGGTCTTGGGCGAAGAAGAGGAGTCGGCCCTTGGCCCGGCGAATTCCAGCACTGGCGTGGGTTGGGCACCGGAGGAGTTTGCCCAGACGCAGCTTGAACCACCAAGCTCCTCCCGCTACGCCATATGAGCCGCGTTCGGAGATGGCTCGTCCTGCCACCTTTAAACCCCCGGTAAGCCGGGCCCATGCCAAACCAGGTTCCCCATCCGACACCATGGGGCCGGGAATTGACGAATCGGGCCTATCCGTCAGGAATGCCCAGTCCCAGACCTAATGAAGCCAACGTACACGATGATGACCGCCGCCAGGCCTGACAGGCCGCCGACGACAAGGGTCGACAGCATGGACTCGTTCCTCAGCCGCCGCGCGGAGTCCTTTGCGATCTCGATCTCCGCCCGCAGGCTCTGCAGCCTCTCATCGACGAAGACCCGGCTCTGCTCCATTCGCGCCTTCAGAGGCCCCGCACTGGCAAATGGCTCAAGGACATAGACCAGCGCGTCCCCTAGCAGCCGTCTGACCTCCGCCATGCTCAGCGAGTGGTTGAACCACCCCGGATCCCTCTGGTAGGATCCTGTTGCATCGTTGTGTCTGAGGCCAGCCAGCGCCACCGATCGTCCGTTGCCCCGCTCATACAGTATGATCGACGGGACCTCAACGTCCGCGCTTACGGTCGTGCACGCATACAGTACGGCCATGCTTCCCTGAGGCGGCGTCCACCAGCCCTCCTTCGATACGGGATGGTGGTAGATCAAACTGGAGTCAGGTATGCTGATAGTCCCGGGCAGATTCCTTGTGACAGGGTTATCCACCAGCTTCACATGGGTGTGCTGCGACGTAACGTACGTCCCCCTGACGACCTTCCCCGACGCCGTCTTGGTCGCGTTCAGGGGAAACACCAGCTCGGCCACCCGGCCCATCGACGAGTAGTGCCCCATGTAGTTGATGCCCACCAGACCCAGCCCATTCCCGAAGGCGGCAACCAGATCGTTCTGTCGCAGGTTGGATAGCTGAAACTGGCCCTCTCTGAGGGAGATCAGCCCCCCGATAACGTTGGGCAGCGTCAGGACATCCAGCAGGAAGAACCAGTCACCGATCGTCCTGACCTCCACCTCGGTTCCGTAAGCGTCGCCAACCGCCTCCCTCGCGAATTCCAGAACGGCCTTCGAGTAGTTCGGGCAGAACTCAGGGGGATACTTCTGCCCATCGAAGCATGCGATGACCACGAGCGGCTTGACCTGACAGCATGCCTGAGACAGGCCCAGGGAGATGAGTAGAACCGCCGTGAGAAGAGTCGTGACTCTCATCTAGATCCTCCTCGTCTTGATCACCCAGTATCCAGATGCATCCCCGAACCAGTTGCCGTCGGCGAACGTCTCCACCGCGAAGAGCAGCCTCTCCGACCCGATCATTCCCTCCTTGACCACGATGGTGACGCCATACGGATCCGATGTGACGCCATGAAACGTGATCTGGCCCCACGGGGGCAGGTCGCCAAGCGAAAGCTCGCCCGGGCCCGGATCCGGGACGTAGTCGACCCTTTCCTTCCCCGACTCCACCCGCACCAGGTCGAGGATCTCGCTTCGCCCAAGCAGTTTGCCAAAGGTACCCCTCATCACGAGGATCTCGGAATACCCCTCGAAGTAGCCAACGAGGTGGCCCGTTCGATTCAGAAGAAAGGCGAAGGTGGTCAGAGACTCGTTGCTGTGCTCCGCGCTGTACAGAGAGGCGTAGATCCGGCCGAAGTCTACGAACACGAGCCTGTGCCCCTTCAGGTTCTCCGGGACCACTTCGTGGATAACGGCATACTCCGCCGCGCCCATTGTGGCGAAGTAGTCGAGACGATCCGAAACCGGCCGACATGCTTCGATCAACTCGGCGGCGGTCTCGGCCTTCTCAAGCATTATGGGCACATCCCTCGGGTTGCGCTCAATCAGGCACCTGAATCTGAACTCCAGATTCCCCAGCCTCCGTTCCGGAGCGACCCTTATGGACAGGATTCTCTCCCCGCGTGCGGCGGAGAAGAGGGCATCCGTCCCCTGCATGCCTAGAAGTCTGATCGTCCTGTCCCGCCAGATGTAGGCCGTCAGGGTCCATGCAGTTGACGCAACCAGCACCAGGAATATCAGGGAGATGTACCGCTTGACATGGACGCTGACCATCCTGCTCACTCTCCTGCCCGGCGGAATCCGGTCGACGCGACCTCCCTGTACAGGCGCCTCCTCACCATCAAGGAATAGAGCACCGAACCGCTGAGAAGAAGCACCCCGGTGGTGACAAGCCACTCCACGGCGTAGATGTAGAACATGGCCTCCTCCTTGGTCCTGTAGGCCACCTCCTGGGCCCTCTCGGCCGCCGCGATGGCGCTCTCAAGATGCGCGGCGGACTCGTCATAGTCGCCCGACACGTATCGGTCGACCGCCGTCTTGTAGACCTCTTCGGCGTCGCCCAGGGCCAGCTCGGCCTTTCTGACGTTTGCCCCCAGCTTCTCGGCCCAGTCTATTGTGCCTCTGATCATGAGCCTCTGGGTCTGGTACAGGCTCAGGCTCCTCCGCAGGGCATGGACGACGTTGATGTCCTCCGGCAGCGCTCTGCCTACCGAGTAGTAGATGATGTTGAGGAAGACGTCTCCGGAGTACGGGTTGGTGGACTGGAACCTCATCCCCCCGGGCCACCACCACTGATGGTCCAGATCATCGGACGCAACCCAGACATGCCCGCCGGAGGTGCCGATCTTCCACTCGGTTAGCCACGGGTACTGGAGGTTCTCGCCCTGGTAGCGGGCATCCGCCCAGACCGTGGAGCCCTCCTTGGGGAAGTTGCGCGAGCAGGGGCAGCTCCCGATGAAGTTCTCGATGTCGTACTGCCTGAACATGGAGAGAACCGGGGGATCCTCCTTCAGTATGACTATCTTGAAGCTGGAACCCACCCTGTAGTGTCCCTTGAGGCTTGAGGGCAGCACGTCGTGAAGAGGCGAGTTAACCCATTCCCACTCGTAGCCCCCCGCCAGGTCCGCCCCGACGGTCACGAATCCCCCAATCCCGTGTGACTCCATGCCCTCCTTCATCCACATTATCTGCTGCCCGGTGAAGGGCGCTATCTTCGTGTCGGGCATCACTATGAACTGGAATCTTGAATTCAGCTCTTTCTGGGTTCGGGGAAAGTACTGCCTCACGAACCTGCGCGAGTCCTCGGCGGTAAGGCCCAGGGAGTCCGTATCGGTCGGTATGATGGTGTAGCGGAGCATCGGTTCCTGGTCGAGCCAGCCCGGGACGGGGCATTCCTGGGGAAAGACTTGTCCTATCAGCAGGAACTCCTTCTCCCAGATCTCCGCCACGACCTGGGCCGAATACGCCCAGGCGACGAGAATCCAGAGCATGCAGATCGCCGATCGCGCGACCCAGCTTCCAGGCTCCCTCACACCCACGGCGCCGCCTATCTGAGATAAAACTGTATCGGCCCGCAGGGCCGCAGCCAGGGATGCCCAGTCATTCGGCGTCGAGTCTGCCGTCCAAAACGTCACCCTGACGAGAACCAGGAGAGCGAGGCCCATTTCGCCTGCAAGAAGGGGGACCGGGACCTCATTGACTGCTGAACCCTGGCCCATGCCCCGACACGATCCTGGGCAAGGTCGCCTTCGGTCCGCACGGGGGGAGCCACCTCACCATCAAGGCTGGAAACGAGATCGACGATCCCCTCCTCAACCGTGCGGAAGGTTCTCAAGACGAGGAAGGAACATGACCGATTCGACCAGCCCGTGGCGACCCCAACGAGATACGGCGGGGAAGACAATCGTGTTCGGCTCCCCAGCCGTCTTCATGTGCCCCGAATTGTTCGAATCCAAGCTCGTTGACAATCCGAATCCGAAACTGCTCGCCGGCGAGTTTGGAGCACCCCTACGACAATGCCTGACTCTTCGGGGGAGACAGGCTCTGCGGCGGGTCACCACCCAGTTTGTCGGGCTGTGAGAATGCTTTCGGCTATCTATCTCCAGCTCGCGTAGAAGATCTCCTCGCCCGGGGCCCTCTCAAAATAGCCCTTCTCGGCGCCGTAGTCAAAGAACGCCATGATCCCCTGTTGGGCCTCTTCATCCAGATCGCCGAGGAGCACATACAGATCCACCACGTCCAGGGCAGCCTCATACGGCTGGCCCGAGAATTCTGACCAGATTCTGGCGGCCTCTTCCTTGTTCTTCTGGACTTCCCGGGATATCTCCCTCATGGCCCTCAGGAAGGCTTTGATGTTGGCCTCGTCCTGTTGTATCGAATCCTCCCTGAAAGCCTGTAGCGGCATGTAGTACGGGTAACCAGTCAGTTCCTGCGCGGCCTGCGACACTTGAACCAGCGGGATTCCTCCCGACACCATTACGCTGACGGCGTATCCGCCCCAGAGCACGACGGCATCGACCTGATGGGTCTGGAATAATGTGACAAGGTTGGCCGGACTGCTGATCTCGACAACTTCCAGATCCGACTCGATGTCGATGCCCTTGCTCTCCATGTACCATTTCATGATGTTGTAGTTGTCGGATGTCCTTCCGTGGACGCCCAGCTTCTTGCCCCGCAACTGGTCGAGTTCCGTTATTCCTGGCTGGGCGAGCAGATGGTGGTCGGAGCCTCTTCCGACGGCCATGCCGATCTTGAGCTTCTCTCCGTTGTTGTAGGAGCTCGCGGCAAGGCCGGGTGAAATCGAGATGGTGGTGACCTTCCCGCTGAAGAAGGCAAGCATCATCGTGTATACATCCCTGAAGCTGACAAAGGTCACGTTCAGCCCGTACTTTTCGAAGATACCCTTCTCTACACCATAGGAGTAGAGCAGCGAGTTGGAACCCGACTTCCCCGTTCCGCACATGGTGATGTTGACCGGTGGCCCGCTTCCCAAGAGCAGAAAGGCCAGCACAACGGCCAAGGCTAGAGCGCCCGCCACCATCAGCGCAAGTTGGGTGGCCCGCATATGTGGTGGAGAGTATCGACGGCCCCCTATTAAGAGTACGGCAAGGGCTGCACTCTCTCCGGATCGGGGTGCTTCCAAACGCTCTGACACGTGAAGCGGGTGGATGGCTACCGAACCGTCCCCCGCGGGTCAAACAAGAAGAACGCATGATACTCGGTTTTCTCCCGTAGAACCACTGTCTCCAGCTGGGAGGTGAATGATGAGTCCACCACCAGCAATAGAGCCGTGCTTGATCATGCCCGGATGACTCTGGGCGCGGACTTCACGGCGAGAGCGACGCTCTTTCTGCCATCCATGAGACTTGTGGGAGACCGATCATCATCAATAGCGTTCAGTCATGAAATCCGAATTCGAATTAAAATGCAAGACTGATGACAATATATTTCAGTCTATTTTCCGCGTAGATCATGGTGTTCGGTTGACCAGAGTCGTCCAGACCACGTTGGAGGATCCGGAGTACAAGGCCCTAAGGGACGCCTTGCGGCGAAAGGGAGAGACCTTGAGAGAGGGGCTACGGAGGGCGATACTCAAGTTCATCGAGGAGGAGACCGCGATCGATCCCTCCGACCCGATCTTTGAGATGCCGGGAAAAGCAGGTAGCGGGAAGGGTGACCTGGCACAGAAGCACGACGCGTACCTCTACGGTAAGGACTGAAGCCATGCGCCTGTTCGTGGATACCAGCGCATGGATTGCCTTGGAGGATCGCGATGATTCAAATCATGACCAGGCGATCCAATTCTGGGGCCAACTGCGTGCGGGGAGGACGGATTTCCGGCAGATCTTCACCTCGAACTACATCCTGGATGAGGTCATGACACTGCTTGGGAGGAGGGTCGGCAAGGAGTCATGCGCCGGTTTCTGGCGGAAGATGCAGGCCACGAAGTTGGTAAGAATCCTCCGGGTCAGCGAGGAGATCGAACTCAAGGCATTCGACATCTTCCTCCACGGCCCGGATGATCTGAGCTTCACGGATGGAACGAGCTTTGCCCTCATGCGAGAGGAAGCCATCGACAGCTGCTTCACCTTCGACCGCCACTTCGCTGACGTCGGGTTCAGCGTGGTGCCAGTGGCGTAGGCTCGTGAGGTTGAAGCCAGTCAAAACGCGCTCCCACGGCGAAGCCTTTATCCGGAAGAACCGCTTCTCTCCCACGGAGGGAGTAACGGTTGCAGGACATCTGGATCAGGATCTTCGGCCTCTGCGGAATCCTGGCACCCATCGTGGCGCTCGTCTTCATCGGCGCGTCGATCATGATGCACCCGGAGTTCAACTTCCCGGACTACGCATTGAGCCACCTAGGCGCCTTGGATACGCCGGACCATATCATCTACAACGTCGGCATGGTGCTGACTGGCTTGATGGGGATGCTGTTCTCCTGCGGGGTGCCGCGC
Source organism: Hadarchaeota archaeon (SeqCode) (assembly GCA_964452145.1). Taxonomy (GTDB): domain Archaea; phylum CAYQAE01; class CAYQAE01; order CAYVLA01; family CAYVLA01; genus CAYVLA01. Next base: position 11,197 of record CAYVLA010000002.1, on the reverse strand, counting down.
CTCGTCAATACCAAGATTGGAATCCTCGGCATACTCGTCTTTGCGGCGGGCTTCTTCAGCCTCGCTCTGGTCGGCGTTTTCCCGGGAGGTACCTCTCCACACAACACGGTTTCCATGGCCTTCTTCACCCTCTCCACCTTCGGCATTCTCATACTCGCGCTTGACCAGCTTCTAAAGACGGCCACACGGGCGTGGGGGATCCTCTTGCTTGCCCTTATTGCCCTTGGACTGGTCTCAGCCACCCTTGTCGGGAAGGTCCCTCACCTAGGTGCGGCCATACCCGAGACGATCGGCGCGTTCGCCTTCTCCGAATTTTCCATTATCTTCGGGCTCAGGCTTCTCAAGCTCCTTTGATGGACCGTCATCGTCGGCTCCAAGTACGAAGCAAGTCCTGAAAAGCGAAGGAATGAACACACAACCCGCAGACGACCGGCAGGTGTACCGACCGGAACATCATCCTGACTCTACAATGAAGGAGTGGGGTACCCGCCGGGTATTTCTGCGGTAGGGCGTGACGGCTGCTCGCTTCTGTCCAACTCGTCATCTCCCCCGACTCATATTGCCCAGCCTCACCTAAGGAACTCGCCAAAATCCCTGACGAAGAACCTTGACCCCTTCCTTGCGACGACAAATCCCTCCTCCTCCAGCTTCTTCTTCTGCGCCTGTGCTCCCCCAGGATACTTGTCATTCAGACTGCCATCCGCCTTGAGAGTGCGCCAGTAGGGAGTGGTTTCCTCCTCGCCACTCTTCCTAGCCTCCTCGGCTGCGTTCGCCGCAGTCATGACGAATATACCCGTGGTCAACGTGCAGCAGAACTTGGTTCCGTGCCTCCTTGCCAGCCTGTCACATATCCCATCGAGGGTGATGAGCCTGCCCCTGGGGACCGACTTCATGATCTCGTCCACCTCCAGGGGCGGGGCCAGAACAACCGAGTCCCCGGGCTTGGCGCCCCTCTTCTCCAATGCTTTTCCGCATGGGAATTTAGGGTCGAACGCAAGTACCTTGGGCATCTTCTTGTTGTCTTCAAGCTTCTCGCGCCAGGTCTTCCTCCTGTAGGGCATGTGGACATTACCCTGCAAAGTCGGATAAATCTGTGATGTTGAGTCGAAGGGTCTTTGATGTTGGTCGATTCGAACTCCCTGGAAGGGCGCCCCATGTTCTCGACACCGATTCGCCCTCACGAGATGTCAACTGCGATTGGTGGGCGCTCAACTTCGTTCCGATCCGCGGCGCCGAGGACCGGCGGAGAGGCATGGGATTCGTGTTCCAGGAGGCGCAGTTCAGAGTCTCAGTGATTCCACCAATGGCACCAATGCGAGGGATATCTTTATCAGTTCTTCCCACCTAGTGGGAATTGGTGGGAGGGCTGTCGGAATCCACCTTGGACGCGAAGGGCAGGATCGTGTTGCCAAAGGCATTCCGGGAGGATCTAGGCCTTGAGGCAGGAAGCAAGGTCAGACTATCCCTTCAGGGGAACCGCATCATACTGACCCCGCCAGTCAAGCCCGAGGAGTTCATGCAGAGGATGAAGGGATGTATCAAAGAAGGCTCCGCTCTCCCCAGGGTGCATCCCCTCGAGTTGAGGAGGATCTGGGAGTCCAAATGATGTTCATTGATACCAACATCTGGGTATACTACTTCGATGAGCGCCTCCCCGAACATGGTGAGGTGACCGACGCTCTCGAGGCAGAGATCAGCCTGGGCGTGATCACAACCACTACGGTTTTGATGGAGGTGGCTCACTTCTTCCGCGGGCTCACGGAGGCGGAGTTCTGGACATGCATGGGATATCTGGAGAACCTGGAGACGATGAAGATCATGGAATTCGACATGGAGATGCTGGAACTCGCCACGGAGTTCTTGGTCGAGTACGCCGATAGAGGCATCGGCGGCCGCGACAGCACCATCCTGGCAGCGATGAAACTATCGAACGTCGACACGATAATGACCCATGACAGGGCCTTCAGGAGGATTCCGTCCATCAAGGTTGTGGATCCAGTCACCTCCTCTGCCGCCACCTGAGGCAGGCTGGCCCGTGCTTGACCCATCTCTTCACGCCCGGGTAGGCCTCTTGTAAGAACCGATTCGGCGACTCCGACTTGGGTGAGACTGTCAAGCCGGCCCTCTCTGTCGCCGGCTGCCAAACCGCAGGATCAGGGCCAGAGGGGCTACGGGAGAAAGAAGCCAGATCTCCGAGACGGCGACTATGCGCGGCTCCCCCCAGGCAGTCCAGTCGTAGTAGTCCCCGCGGCCCGAAGTCAAGGGGATCCGTCCACCCAAGAGTAGATCTCGCCCGATCGATGGCATTCGCTGGCGAGGAGGCAGGAAGATGGGTTCCATCTCGGTTTATCCTGATAGCCACTGGTGATTCCCGACAAGATGCCAACGGGACCTGGCAAGCTGGATGCTCGAGCCGTTCCTGCTCTAGCACATCAGCAGAAACAGCCAGAGCGGGATACGGATTCTCCTGCCTTCCGATCCAAGGATACTCTTGGTCACCACGATGCTGAGCGGGGGGTCGTGATCTCTTTCAAACCGGTCGATTCCCCTGAGCTTTCTCTGCGGGATCTCGTCCCCGGAGGTCACCTCTATAGGGACGGGCCGTCGACCAATCTCCATCACGATGTCCACCTCATTTTTCTGGGGGGTTCTCCAGTAGAACAGCTTGGCCGGCGGGCCTGAGGTATGGAAGCTCAACCTCAGGCAGTGCTCGTGCACCACGGTTTCCATCACCTTCCCTAGCGCAGTGGCATCGCCCAGCAGCGATTCGTCCAGCTGCCCGAGCAAGGCGTTCCTTAGACCAACGTTTGTCACGTAGATCTTGTCCCGCTTCCTTATCCGCGCCGCCCGGCTCTTGGAGTAGAATTCGGCTCTTGAGATGAGGAAGACCCTTTCAAGGTAGTCCAGATAGCCCTTGAGGGTGTCGAGCTTGATGGAAAGAGTCTTGGAGAGGCTGGAGGGCTCAACCAAGCTGGAAGAGGCGTCCGCAAGCAGGACCACCAACTCCTCTAGGGCTACGGGGTCACGGATTCCGAAAATCTGCACTATGTCCTTGTATAGCGTTAGGCTCAGATAGTCCCTAAGCTTCTGAGCACACAGCTTCAGGGAGGTCACGCCCAGTAGCCCCGGGTATCCGTCTTTAAGGAGGTACTCTTGAAGGAGCGTTCTCAGGGCGCTCTCATGGGGGGTAAGCTCTGCCCGCGCTTCTCTGAGGGAATTGAGGAGCGTCTCATGGTCGCCGTTCTTGGTGGCTTGAAGAAATGCTTCTCTCATCTTCAGACCTAGGCGATTGATGGTTTCCTCGACCTCGGGATTGTGAAATCTAGCGATGTCGACGAACTTCAGTGGCAGCATCACGAAGGGTGCTATGCGGCCAACCAAGGATTCGGATGCGCCCCCGAGAACCTCCGAACTCGAGGAATGGGACACCACGAACTTGATCGGGTATTTCAGGTCGTACCATCCTTTCAGCAGTCTGCTCCAACCCTGCGTCCTGCAGACCTCATCGAGAAAGATGGAGACGGGCGCCGCCAGGTTCTGGACCGGCTCGCGCAGGACGTTGGTCGCGTAAACGTCGAGCAGATCGTTGATGGACGTCTTGGCGTTCAGGCGCGGGTAGTCGAAGGAGAAGTACATGATGCGTTTCGGATCGATGCTCTTCTCGTGGATGAGAAAGTCAATGAGCTGGTAGAGGGTGGTGGTTTTCCCGACCTGCCTGGGGCCAATCACGGCGGTTATCCCCTCCTGATCCATCTTCTTGCATAGGACGAAGAAGTCCCTCGTTCTGAATGGCCTTTCCAGTTCCTTGATCGGTTTGACTAGCACCTCCGGCACGACGCGGCTTGTCCACCACGGGTTCTGTTCGTAGCAGGCTTGCAGCACAGCTTGCTCGTCCACCATCCCCATCACTGCCATCATGTTGGTAACACGGTATATAGATATTACCTCTGTAATGGCAATTTCGTGGTCGAATTCCACCCATACGATGGCATAGACTGGCAGGCCGAGCGGCTACGGTTAGTCCAAGAGAGTTCTGAGGTAGAGAGGAGGATGGTGAAATGAGCGGCTTAAGCTGCAAGCCAGCCCTGCCAGCTTGGGGGCCCCGGGGTCGAAATCAGCTTTCCCAACCATCATTGGTCATGGTGTTCCGCGTTTGGGTCACACGACCGCTACGGTGGCGCTGCAGCACCCGGATTCCTCTAGGTCCGAAGAGGGTGAGGTCCTGGTGGATTCGAGGTTGAGCCACACTCGGATCTCAAAGGAAGGGCTTGCGGGATTGAGAGCGGAGGGAAAGCCGATAAGGGAATCCAGGATTGTGCACGTTCAACCGCTTTGCCAATATGCCATATACGCCTCGAAATCCGAACGTCTGGCTTGCAGGAACTCGTACTCCAGGGACATGTCCACGGCCGCGCAATCGTGGACAGGCAGATTTCTGAAGCCAATCATTTTGGTGACCTTCTCGGACAGCTCGGGCGGGATGACCCCGGCTTGGGCCAGCGTCGGTGGGATTGTCCCTGTATCTTTCAGGCTTCCCCAGTTGCAGAAAGGAGATGATCTCGCTTCCAATGTCTATGATCGATTCCATGGCAAGCTGCAAGTACCTCTCGGCCGCCCCTCTTGACCTGAAGTCGGCCATGGAGGCCTCCATAGATGCGGGCTTCAGCTCCCTCAGGAATCTCGAGCATCCATTAAGCCTTGACAAAGAGGCGTCAAGAACGGCCTGCACAAGCTACGCGGGCTGGACGTGGCAGACCAGTTGGCATCGAGATCCTGACCCAACTTGTGGGGGAAAAGAGAACAATGGCCGAGATCGTGGAAGGGATCTGGGGCCTGAAGAGTTCGGATCCCGGTCCTAGCTCCTGCTACACCAAGGTGAGAAGAGCGACAAGAAACCTGGAATCTACGGGCCTGGTCTCCACAAGGCTGTTCGGAAGGGACAAACCCTACCGCCTCACGGATCTGGCGATGATCAACCTTGCCAGGATCGGTGGGGAGGCAAAACAGATCCCCGCACTGCCCAAAGTCCATCTGGCCACCTACCTGGCCACGGCCGTGCTTTCGATCCCAATCATCCTGCTGGGAGCGGATTGGCTCCGTATGTCCAGCCCGAGCATCATAGCCGTTTTTGCCAGCTTCTTCTTCCTCCTCGGGGTCTCGTTTTCCAGATTCATCCACGCGCTGAGGAGGGTGCTGTAGATGTCCGTCAAGGATACGAAGGAAACCGAAATCGAAGAGGAAGAGGCCAAGCGCTGGCAGAGGCCGACGCTCAGCATGAGGGCCAAGCTTGCCCTGGGAGGGATCTTCTTCTCCGCTTCGATGATCCTGATAGCCGGGTCTGGGCTGCCATACCTGGTTTCAGCCCTCCAATCGATCCAGCAGGAGAGACCCACGGAGGAGAAAGGCCTTGTTCTTCTACGAATACCCGTTGCGGGCGAGATCCTGACCTACTCGCTGAAGAAGAACATCAGCACCACCGTGGAGCAAGAGGACCGCGGGCTGGTCCAACAGTCCGAAACCTACTCAGTCGAAATCCTTCAAGCAAGCAATGAGACCAAGACCTACCTGCAGAAACAGCAGAGCGTGGGCGAAGGCGTCGCCCAGACCTTCAACCTGACTTACAGCAATGACCTGAGGACCTACTGGGCAGGCGGGAGGTGGGCCAACGAGACGGAGATGATGTTGCTCTGAGATCCTCCTGAACCCGCGTCACGAGATCGGCAAATCGCAGCCCCACGGGTTCGGTAAGGAAGTCAAGCTCCAGAGTGAGGGTATCCGTCACCTGCCTCGCGAACTTGAACGGATTTGGTGTCTTCCTGAACCCCGAGTTCCAGGATCGAAGCTGATGTGCTATCATACCTCTTCAGTATTTTGGGCTTCAGGAACAGGTCTATGTCTAAGGAGCCACAATGATCGAAGTAAGCTCGGGTCAGAAGCGACTCGAAGGGTATAGGTCATCGGGAGCGCTGCGGGTAGCATTCCTCATCGGCAACCCGGCGGCCTTCGACTATATGGTCGTCGTGCTCGAGTACGTCGGGAGTCAAATGACTGCGGAAAGTCCCCGGGCAGGGGACACGCCACGTTTCCTGTGGGCGAAGAGATGGAGATGCTCTTGGTAGCGGTGTTCTCCGTGCTTGCCCTGCGAGTCGCACGCTTCATCGATCTTGGGGTTGGGCGCTGAGAGGTGGCGGTTCACCAGCCGGAAACGCGAGGCACAACAGCTTTTTCTATCGCTCGGGTTCATACCTGCTGGGAAACTGGGTACTCGCCACGGTTCAGGAGACCCAAGGAGGACACACAATGAACGAGCTCACATCCCGGGAACGCATGCTGCGGTCGATCTCTCACATCGAGCCGGATAGGGTCCCGCTCTGCTTCATGATCTTTGAGCTGCTGAGAACCCGCTGCAGAGATGACTACGAATTCGTTGAGAAACAGCTGGGGATGGGCCTAGATGCAACGGTGGCGCTCCCGATGTTCGGCTTGCACGCCACCCTCGGTGAGGGCGATATTCGGACGCTGCCGGTGAGGTACCATCCGGACGTCGAGGTAAGAGAACGCGTGGAACAGCCGGCGGATGCCAACCGCCCCCTACTGGTCAAGGAATACCACACTCCGGCTGGGCTGCTCACCACGACGGTCAACAAGACTGATGACTGGCCCTTCGGCAACCAGGTGCCCCTGATGGATGATTACCTGGTCCAACGTTCCAGGAAGTTCCTGGTCCAGGATCGGAACGATCTACCCGCGCTTCGCTACCTTCTTGCCCCGCCCCGTCCCGCTGATGTTCGGCGCTTCCGCGAGCAGTCCCGGGAGGCCAAGGAGTTTGCTGCCAAGCATGACCTTATGGTGACCGGTGGGTGGGGAGTCGGGATAGAGGCCGCAATATGGCTGTGCGGGCTGCGCAACACCATGGTGGCGGCAGTCCGGCGGCCGGAGTTCGTGCAAGAGCTGGCAGAGATCCTCCACGAATGGAACAGCCAGCGAATGGATGTCTTCCTGAACGAGGGGGTGGACCTGTACATCCGCCGCGGGTGGTACGAGAATGTCCACTTCTGGTCGCCCCTCCTGTACCGAAGGTTCGTGTTGCCCTACTTGACGGCTGAGGTCAGGGCAGCTCATCGGGCAGGCGCGAAGTTCGGCTACATCATGACCAGCGGCTGCATGCCCCTCCTGGACATGTTCCTAGAGGCCGGGATCGATGTGCTGATCGGGGTCGACCCGGTCCAGGGCAAGGGAACGGACCTTGAGAGGATGAAGGCCGCACTACAGGGAAGGGTATCTCTCTGGGGCGGGGTCAATGGGTACATAACGATTGAGATGGGACAGGAGCAAGCCGTGAAGAAGGCCGTTTCCACTGCCATCAGGACTCTGGCGCCATCGTCCGGATTCATCCTTTCCCCGGTGGACAACGTCGGCAAGGACTCCGAAAACGCATGGCGTAACGTTGAGGCTATGCTTCGCACCTGGGAGGGGATGAGCGACTACCCGGCCGTGCCCTAGTATGGGGTCACAAGGTGATCCATCTCGCCAGATGTGGACGGCCCCAGACCAGAGTTCCCGGGCTCGGGTGTCAACGCGTCCTGGTCAGCCCGACCTCGCGGTACAAACGCCTTCTGATCATCAAGATCCACAGCGTGACGCCGGTCAGGATCGCCGTTCCCGTCACGGCCATCCACTCCACTACGTACACCCACAGCAGCGCGGCCGATTTGGCCTTCACCGAGTCGGCCGCCACCTTCTGCAAGCCACGCAAGGCCTCCTCCATCATTGCGGTGCTATCCTCCAGCATATCCTTCCTGTAGAACTCCTCAGCCTGCCTCCTCCTGCGATCCGCCTCGGCGAGACCCTCGTAAAGGGGCTGGGTACGGGCGCCGAACCTCTCAACGAAGTCCATGGCGGAGAGGGCAAGCGATCTCCGCGACGAGTATGAGAGGAAGTCCTGCCTCAGGCCGTGAACGGAGACTATGTCGGGAGGGATCTCAAGCCCGGCAAGGTACCATGCCTGGTTGATCCAGAAATCGATCGTATGGGGCCAGTGCTCGGACAGGCTCCAGTCAATTGTGTCGTGACCCGGCACGCACGTCAATGCTTTGCCCTCGCCGTAGCTTCGCAGGATGATGCCAGGCTCATCATTGGGCACGTACCTGGCGATGACGACTGCTCCGGGGCGGGGCTCCTCGTAACCGGCCTTGCCGCTGCCTATGTCAACCGGTATTCTGTCGTTTTGCATGTTTGGCAGATTCAAAACGGGATGAAGCCTGCCAGTTCCCGCCATACGCACTGCGTAGAGGCCGATTCCCCTGAACTCCTTGCCCGAGACTAGATCCGTGGGAAAGGCGGTGTAGACGGCCGAGCTGACGAAGAGGTCGAATGTGCGCCAATGGGCCGGATCGTAGTTCATCTCATACTTCGCTATGCCCATACCTGCCTGTCGCACGCCGAGCTCCATCAGGCGAACTGCTCCGGCGAAATGATGTCGACCTCGAAATCGGAGAGCAGGATCACGTCGTAGCTGTCGACGAACCTCTGGTATGTGCGGGGGATATAGATGCGGAGGAACCTTTCGGCATCCATCCTGTCCCGACCAACGGCCTGAAACGTGCCCTCGTACCAGTTGGTCGGAACCGGCTGATATACGATCCTGGGATCCGCTCGAAGCATGAACGGCAGCCTCGTCTCCGGGTAGAAGGACTCACCAATCGATATGATTCTGATCATGCCCGATGACGAGTCCACCTTCGCCTCAGTCAGGGACAGCGCAACGACTGGGACGAGGAGACCAAGTGCGCAGAGCCTCGCAGGCCTCAAGGCAGAGATCCTCTGACCTGTGCTTGCTGAAAAGTCTCTCGATCTGCGGCGCCCCGACAACCGGTCCGCTTCGAAGAATCGTGGATGGTCGGGTCTCTCAGCAAGTTCACGCATTGCCTAGTATCCGCCGGCGTCGATCACCGATCCTGCGCGGGAAGGATCAGCTTGACCAGAATCCCCCCGCAGGCCGCCAGTCCCACTGCCCAGAACGCAATGAGCGCGTAGGTTCTCCTGATTCTCCGCTCTTTCCTTGCTTGGTCGGCCTGGGTCCTCCGCTCGTTCTGAATGCTGCTGAACTCCCGGATCTTGTCCTCGAGTACCTCCTCAAGGTGAGCGAACCTGGAGTTGCCCATGGCCCAGGCGATCGAATTGGTCAGAAGTCTGGTGAAGTTCTCGTCACGAAAGAGGTTGCCATAGTACACGTCGACCCTTTGATTGCTGACGACCATGATACCCGGCATGGCCACCGATCTTCCTCCCCTCTTGCTTTCGTGAGCTACGACCAGCGGCACCCCTATCCGTAGATCACGATACACGACGCGATGGTCGCCCGGGATCTCGAGCAGATTGCCCTCCGAATCGACGCTTGTGTAGGTACCCAGGCTCAGGACGTCGAAGGCCTCCGGCAACCCCTCCGCTATCTCCATTCCCCGGTCCAACACGTAGGTGAATGCCCTCTTCGTTCCCGCCGGCGGCGCGGTGGTCTGGTTCCCGTGTATCGGAAACACGTCGATCGCCATCTCCGCGGCAGAGGGCTCGTAGCATACCTCCCTCAAACCGACCAGCCCGCCTCCTCCCTCGAAGAAGGCGACCAAAGCCAGAGGCAGGTAGAGAAGATCGTTTCTGTGATCGGCGTAGATCAGGATGCATGCAATGCTTGGCATGGCACAGGCAAGGCTCACCGCCTCCGGGCTGGTAACGATCAGCGTCTCGGCACCCAGCTCCTGTTCGGCCTGGACCAGTTCGGCGAGCATCGATGCGAGTTGATCTTCGCCGCCCGTGTAGACCAATACGGTGGGCCTCGCCCCTGACGGGCCGCAGAGGGCACAAACGACGAGTGTCAGAGACGCGAGCAGAAGAAGAGTCCTCGACATGAGTCCTCACCTCACAACGTTCACGATGGGCTCGTCGTAGAGCTCTCCGTCGGCGTAGATCTTGACGATCTGCAGGACGAAGCCCGCGAAGGGCTCGATGTTCATGACGATGCTCACGGTATCATCCTTCTTCACGGATCTGAACTCGACGACCCCGCGCGGGGCCACGGAGAGAGGAAGCTCCTCCGACCCGTATGAGACCTGGAGATCTGGGACATACGTCTGTTTTCGTTCATTGTGAGAGATCGACAGGAGCTTGACCGTACCGGGGCAGAATGATGGTCGCCCCTCCATGTAGAAGGCGTGTCCAGTGGAGTTGATGAGAGCCGTGGACGAGTTGCATACTGGCCGTGTCGTTGCTTCCGAGTATGTGATCCATGATGGGACCATAGTCGTGATAGAGCAGATCGTACTCGGAACCCGCTATCGTGACCTTTCTGCTTCGACTATCCGGGAAGATCCCCAGATCGCCCATCCTCTCTCCGAACCACAGCAGCCTGCGTATGTTTCCCAAAACGTCCTGAGGAGCATTGCCGGCTCTGACCTGGTAGCCACCGATGGCCTCGTGGACACTTGCGAACATCTCCGGGTCAACCATCTCCTCGGATCTGAGGATCTTGGGATACATGACCGAGAACCTCAACTCCAAGTACTCGATATCCTCATTGGCAACCAGGGAGAAGGTGAAGATGGTCTGCCCGGGGGATGGGAACTCGTTCCTTATGACTTCGATCGGCTGGTCGCTGGCCTCCTTCGCAAAGGAGAAGACGATCAGGGCCGAGACTATGAAGCAGATCATCGCCAGTCCGGTGACCCTTTTGTCAATCTTCATGCGATGACTCCCCTAGTCCGTATGCTCCCATGATTAAAACATTTGGTGCTCCTGGGCCCGGGCCCCAGTGATCCTACTCCCTGACGCGGATTGGCACCGTGAATTTTATATTCATCGGGTCCGGACTGTCGATCATGGGGATGAAGCGACCCGCTGCATGCTTGTTCGGGATGTTCGTGACCGGCCTTATCGTATCTGCGCCCCTCTGCTCGGGCGGAGAGAGAATCAGGGCCCTCATCGTGGGCCACCCCGCGCTCATCGCTGCAATGGACCGCATCTTCAACTATGAACCCTCTGTCAACCACGACTCGGTCCAGATGAGAACGGGGACTTTCGCCAGGCTGGAGGATGATATGAAGTTGATCCGGCTCTATTTTCCCAGGAACTATGAGAAGATGAAGACGTACGACATCATCCTTCTTCTGTCAACCGAGTACAACCTGATGACGACCCGGCAGGA
>CAYVLA010000001.1:0-127689 GCA_964452145.1 Hadarchaeota archaeon (SeqCode) | reverse complement strand
GGATTGGTCGCTGGTGGGGATTCCCAAGTCTTCGTGAACCCATCTAGGGACTAACGTGCTCCTGCGCGGTTAGGACTTGAACCCATAAGGGCTTGAACCCCCGCGGGCCCACCACCTACAGCGAGTGGGCTCAACCCGTGCAGCCGGGGCACGGTAGGTGATCACCACTCAGAGTCCGGTTGGGTCGACTCGCTCCACTTCCTCCACCCGGTCGAAGGCCTCGTCCGAGGAGACGATCTTGCCGTCATGGCACATGGCCCAGGTGGGCAGATCGGGGACCCGACAGCCAGCGAGAGACCTGTAGCCTACGAGGGCAGGAATGCTGGCGAGGCTGTTGGCATGAAGCTCTGCATCAGCTCCTTGATGCGGTACTACATCTCCAAGGGCAAGATGGACTTCTTCAGCTACATCGACTTCGCCCGGGATCTGAAATAGGACGCCGTTGAGCGGAGCCGCGAAGGCATGACTCTGAATCGCTCCTGTAATGCGCACGGCCTTGTTAGTCGTGTGGTCTTTCGGCGGGTCGTGGATGTTCTTGGCCCGGATTCCAAGGAGTCCGGGGTTGGTCCAGCTGCCCGGCAGCTGCGTTGGATGTTCGGGCCTGTCTCGGAGCCAGTGGACCGCCTGCAGATCACTCACCTAGAGGTCAGACGACCTGGATGCCATCTGCTCGCATGTCATCGGGCGCAAGCACCCCAATGATGCAAGGTGCTCCATAAGTGCGGATCATTCTAGGGCGGTTTCACCGGTTTGTATCTGCGTTGCACCACATCTTCCGAAGGTTGAGCCTGCTTCTTGGGTATGCGCAGCCCCATGATCGCCGTCGTGAAGATCACAAACAAGGTGACGCCGGCCGACAGTATATAAGGTGCCCGCAGGCCCCAGACCTGGGCGACGATCCCCCCGCTGAGAGGTCCGGCGACGACGCCCAGTCCGATCAGAGCCTCATGTATCCCGCTTCTAGCCCCCCTTTCTGTTGGGGTGTTCAGGCTGTAGTACAGGCTTGAGAAGTAGGCCACGCCGGTACAGGTACCCATGAGCGCCATGGCCGGGATGAACTGGACGAAGCTGGTCGATGTGTAGATGAGTAGTGAGACGCCGAGCAGGATGGACAGCGATAGAACCATCGGCGCAAGTCGATAGTGCCATCTAGCAGTCTGCCGTAGCAGCGCAAACGCGGACACCTGGGCGAAGGTGATGATGGATAGGAGGGCGCCGATGGCTGTCGAGCCCATGCCGAGTTGTCCGCCAAGCTTGGGGAAGAGCGATCGGATGATGCCAATGGTGAAGTACGTGGCGAAGTTGGCCACCCAGGCCACGTGGAGGAATCTTCTTGATAGGGTCTCGTCCTCGGACAGGACTCTGCTTTCCATACTTCCGGCACAATTCCCTGACTGGGTAGCCACCACGATCCCGGCCAGCGCGACAAAGAGGACGCTGATGGCTATCGATAGGACCAAGTCAACTCCCAAGGCTAACCCCGCCATGAGCGGCCCTGGCGCAGCGCCGAGGCTCCACGCAATGTTGAAAACCCCGAAGTTCCTACGCAAGCCGGTCGGCGAGGATAGATGGGCAATCCATGCCTCCAAAGGGGGCCAGAAGAGGGAAAGCGAGACTCCCACCGGCAGGCCGAGGAGCATGACGTGAAAAGGGGTGGTGCACCTTGTCAGAAGTACATAGGAGAGACACGCCGTGACAGAACCGATCAGGGGCAACCTCCTTCCAGGCATTCTGTCGGCGAGGGGACCCGAGAACAAGCATGACACGGTGTAGACGGAGGGCCATATCATGCCTATCAGGCCCAGCTGAAGGGGGTTGGCCCCGAGCCGGATGGCAAAGAGGGTCACGGTCAGGCCGGCTGCGGCTGCACCCAAGTTGAATAGGAATGATGAAACGAAGAGAGCTCGGACTCCCGAGCCCTGACTCGGATGGGTCAACGAGGCCCCAGGGTAGGGCAGGAGCTTAAAAATGAGCACATCACCACGCCGGTGCTGGATCACACGGATCGAAGATGGCACAGCTTCCGGACGTTGTCAGCCGAAACGTTAGGATAACAGCTACCTGATACAAAACCACTATATTTTCGTAACAACATGGCTGGCCCAGATCCCAAGAGAACTTCGCGGTCGGCTTCCAAACGAATCAGGAAGGGGAATAGGGGATTCTTCTCAGGCGACCTCTACCTGACTCCTCTTGGGATCATTTCTTATGCAGGTTGTTGAACCTCCGCTTCCTGAACCTCCCTGGACGAACCTGCCTGCCCCAAGCCGCTACTCCCATCTGCCCTTGTTGAAGCTGAGCAGGTGAGAGCCGATCGACTTAATGGGCTGGGCAGTGGGATGGGCAATGCGAGATTCGGATGCGGCATCAGGACACCGCCGACCGAAGACTCCCTTTGTTGACGTATGCAGTCTGAAAAGCCGGGGCCCCGGCCACGCACAGGATCCGTCGGCGGAAGACTACTGGGCGATTCTGCCCAACTTCGTCGCTTGAACCTCCTTGTAGTATCTTCGCCTGACCATCAGGCTCCAGAGGACGAACCCGCAGATCATGGATGTGCCCGAGACAGCCAGATACTCGGTGAGGTACACCCAGAAAAGGGCCCTTCTGCGCAGCCTGGTTGACTCGCTCGACACCATGGTCAGGCCTTCGTTGGCCTCACGGATTGCGTCCCAGGATCCCTGGTAGTCTCCCTGGATGTAGAGGCCGCCGGCAGCCTTGCTTCTGGATTCCAGTTCGTCGATCATCATGTGGAGCTTATCGGTGTTTGCACCGAACCTGTCGATGAAATCTAGGACAGACAGCATCATGGTCCTCTGCTCGCTGAACTGGGCAAATGCGGCTCTGAGGCTATGGGCAAGCTCGGGATCCTCCGGTACCGGAACGCCTGCAGTGTAGTAGACGCTGTTGAGAACGAAGTCCACGAAGTACTTCCAACCCCTCATCATATCCCCCGGTATGCAGTCCCATCCCGAAGGCAGGGAGAGCGCCATGCCCTTCCCGTACTGCGCCGATACGATCGCATCCTCCTTTCCCACCCGCCACCTGGCGTGTAGCTTCGATCCGGGACGCGCATTGACCACCCCGACATATAGGGCTCCCTGGTAGGGGGTCTTCTCGAAATCCGGAAGATTCACAACCGGGGTTCTCTCAACGATCTCGATGTACCCCGAGGTCTGGATGATCTTCTCCAGAACCAGGTCCATCGGAAAGGTCTGGTAGATCACCGAATCCATCCAATCCCACGGACAGTTGCACGACCACCACGCATAGTGACAAGTGTGCCATCCCATCTCAACGAGGAGAAGCCCCAGACCCTGGTCCCGTATGGAGTCGTGGATCCAGAGCTGCTGGTCGTCGCTGAAGACCCACGGGGGGCAGTCCATGAATTCGATGACATCGATGCTGGAGGCTAAGCGATCCTTGGTGCGGGGGAAGTGTATCCGAACGTATCTCTTGGCATCTTCGGGCTCTGCGCTGGCGCCGCTGTAGATGGTTGCGTAATGTCTGATTCGCGGATCCGATCGCAGAAGGCTGACCACAAAGGTGTTGCCTCCTGAAGTAGCCTCCCCCACAATGAGAAGCCTCACCCTTCCCTCCGGGTCGGTCTTGGGTTCGGCGAACGCCTGGCAGGCGATTAGAACGATGAAGCAGAGGATCGTTGAGATGTCGAATCGCTGCCTCATCCGGAAACCGCCTTGAATGGGCCTACCAGATCATCGGGGTCACGACGGCCCGATAGCACTCTCCATCCACGAAGATCAAGACGAAGTGCAGCAAGGTACGCTGTCTCGGCATCACCTGAGTTGCCGCCTCGGGATCGGCCGGGTTTACCGCGACCGTGACGAATATCTGGTCGTCCTTCCTAATATCGTCGAAGACCAAGCGACCGACGGCTGGGGCCTCGGTCATCAGCAGACTAGTCCCTTGCTGCGTGGTTCTACGCGAGAATCTGGTGACGTTCTCGTTCCGTTGAACGGTAAGGTCGATTATCGAATTGTTGCGGAAGAGGAACATGTCAGGAACGCCTCTGTAGTATCTCCAGACACTGCCGTTCTCAGCGTACAGAATCGCGTGAACGGTGGGGAGGCTGTGTTGGATGCCAGGGGGCGCAACCGGTGTGACCGGATCGGTCAAGTCCTCGAGGCAGCCGTGTCGCTCCTCGCCGTAGATGTTCACAGAGAAATTTACTCGGTCCAGGCGCATCAAGGAAGGTTCGACGTAGCCTTTGACCGCAATTGTCATCGCACCAACCTCCTCTAGCGTGGCCAGGTCGCCGCCGGCCGCCGCCCGATTCGTTGCCACCTTGAAGGACGAGTTCTCAACTGTGGCGAATACCAGCTCGAGCCTGCCGAAGGGCTTCCGAGCGACGATGCCCAATGAGTACGTTACCCGACCCTCGGCCTTTGGCATCTGTGCAAAGCCCTCTGAGTTCGTCGGCAGGCCCCACTCGTTCTTAAGCACCTCCAAGGGCTCCTTCACCTTCTCCCCGACGAGGAAGCTGAAGGCTGCAGTGGACACAATGAAGGCGATGGTCACGATCCCCAAGAGCCTTCTATCGATCATAGCCGGAGCCCCCCATTCCTTGATGCCAACGATCCGAGCCTAGCCAAGTTCATGGCGTCAATCCTCCGATTTCGGACCGAGGAAGCACTTCCAGCCCACGACTCCGACACCGAGCGTGGCCATGGCTATCACCAGAACGGATCGCAGGATGTACGCCTCTTTGGCGCGTCTCTGTAGCCTCTCGGTCTGCTCAGCAACGCGAGCCATGTCATCTCTACGGGCGGCGAAATGGGAGCAGGCCTCCGCCCTAGTGTCATTGGCACCGCTCTCGTGAGCCCAGACCCAGATAACCGAATTCCTCAGAAGAGTCTTGAACCCGTCCTGCTGGGTGAAACGACCAAAGTAGGTCGGTGCCCTCTCTAGAGCATCCCCCGCGAAGCATGCAAACGTTACGCAGGCACCGGCATCTTCATAGGCAACGATGACAGGGGCACCATAGGTAGGCTCCCGGTACAGCACCGTCAGCCGACCTTCGAGTTCGGGGTTCACCAGATTGCCCGTGGTTCTGTTGTAGAACATGATGACTTTATGGGTATTGGCGGTGAAGTTCCCCATGCCTTGGCTTATCTCATGTGGACTGGCCACGTACAGGTGGTGTTGATAGGCTTTCTGTTCGGCATTGTACTCCCCCACCGCGTAGTAGTTGCCTGCGAGGGCAAAGACGGTTCTGCTGGCATTCCTGGTGGTCGTCGAGTGGCCTGCATATCCTATTCCGACGATGCCTCCTCCTCGCTGGAAGAATCTCTCTAGATGCTGCCCAAGACCCTCATCCTTCTCGTAGTTGAAGATCGCGACAACCGCCTTGACGTAGGGGAAGTAAAGCATGGTCTTGACGAGTTCGGGATCGGTCAAGACGAGGATCTCGGCCTCAATCCTTGGGTCATCCTGCAATATGCCGGCGACCTCCGCACCGTAGGCAGTATTGCCTTGGCAGTAGACTAGCAGCATCGGCCTTGTTGACTCGCAGTCCTCTCCCACCGCAGGAACTTCGTTAGCCATGGCCAGCACTGCGGCGATGAAGAGGACCGACCAGTATTTCATCAGACCACTCGGGGCGATTTCCTCTGGAACAGCCCAGTCAGTCCCGCTCTTGACTTATAACTCTGTCGACTCCGTTCTTCTTGCCCCCCTCTTCCCCAGGATAACCAGCAGGTGGGACCGGCCCCGCGTCCATCGCCACATCGCCGGGGATCATATTTTTGAGGGCTCCGAAGGGCTTCAGCCGAGGTTGCGAACAAGATGACTTGGAACATCCGCGAGATCGTTTTCGGATCCCGTTCCGAGGATCTGAACGAACCAGAGAGTCTAGATCACTCCGAGCATGTGGTGACCCTCGCCCTTGCCGGTCGTGCCGATACGGCTGCGGACCATCTGCTTAACGAGGAGATGAGGGGCAAGCTCGTTGAGACTGTAGGGAACGTCGTAAGACAGTTGAACCTGCAGTTCATCTGGGCGAGAACATGCCCGGAGGACGGCCCGGTCGAAGGGACGAAGAAAATCCTGCAGAGAGTCCGAATATATGAAGCTGGGATCGAGATCGGGCTGAACCTGAGTGGAATTGAGCCCAAGATAGCCGGCTTGTCCCCGGCTGAGTGCGACGATGCTTACCACAGCATCGTCCAGGCGCTGGGGAGATGGGGCGAGACGGAGTCCCGCGACCACAACGGAAAGCAGCCCGTCGCCAGCGCCGTCGTCGAGAAGATGATTGTCGACATGAAGAAGGTGATGAAGGGCGCGGGCATGATGGCCAAAGTGGCGGGAGAGATCGAGGAAGGAGTCAGGCCGGAGTCGCCCGTTGTCTCCTTCTTGGAGAATGCCCGAAAGGCTCTCAGGGATAACGTGTACTACAGGATCTCATCCAAGGGATTGTGCAAGCTCGGAAACGATTATGCCATCGGGCTTAGGTGGCTGAGGCACCTTGGCTATGTACAGGTTTCGACCAACCCCGTGCTGGCCGCCAAGGCCTACGACGACGATCCCTCGCTGTGGGACTCCTTTGAGAAAGTTGTGAGAAGCCATCCGGAATGGCGCGAGCATCCGGAGGACCGGGCAGACGAGATCGCTATGGAGGCGACCAAGGTTGCGCTGTGGCCGAATCTGGCCATTTTCAGACCGATAGCACTCTGCTCCAAGCTTCATCACGGCATGGTCAGCTACCAGCTCAACCCAAACGTTGCCGACAGCCTTGAGGGAAGCGTCGCGGATGCCCTGAAGATCTACGCTGCTGCCACCAGCTACCTGAGGGAGTATGACAGGATCCTTGCCTGGGGGTATTCGACTATGCTCGAGCGAGGCAGACCCAACATCGTCTTCAAAGTGGCAGGAGGGTATCCCGCGGCTCTCGACATAACCCGCACCCTTAACGGCCTAGGCACCGGTACGAACAACACCGTGACCTACACCGTTGCCCAAGAGACCGCCCTGATCCTGAGTGCCATGTCCGGAATGGCCAAGGCCCTGAAGATGGGGATACCGATCACGCAGGCCTACGAGACCAACATGGGCGGAAGGCTGGAGAGCCATCTCCGTGATGTGGAGGCCGAGCGGATCCTTCGGAAGGCACTCGACAAGGTCGCCGACAGGGAGGGATTCATCTCCGATCTGGGGAAGGCGCTGGGCCTGAAGGACGGGTCTGATGATGTCGACAGAAGGGTAGCCGCCATCTGCTCGTACAACTACCTCAAGTCCCTCAAGCATCCTGCCTTCGTCCAGGCAATTGCCCGTTCCAGGATCCACGGCGATGCTGAGCAGACCGAGAGGTATCTGTCCGAACTCGAGAAAGATATCGGCTACTCAGGGACCCTGGTATGCCAACGGGTCTACTGGATCTTCTTCTCGGAGGATAACAGGCGGAGATGGCTGGAGTTCCTGCAGCGCAGATACGAACTCACACCCGAACAGGCCGCCGATATCATGGGGAAGATCGACATGCTACCGGCCTCAAAGAGGAAGCCCGACGACACGTATCTCACGCTGGCCTCGAAGAACATGACCAACACGGAGTTCCCCAATCACCAGTACAACGTTCTGACGACGTCAAGACAGGAGGGGTTTGACCTGTCATCCTACGAGGACGCAGTGATGATGGAGCATGATCCGGAGATCGCCAGAAGGCTCCTCAATCTGCCCGATTTCCGAAGGGCCTATGAGCTCACCCCCGAGATCGTCTCGGAGCTTAGAGAGGCGGGCCTGAGCCCGGACTTTGGGACAGGCGGGCTGAGGGTTGAGGACTGGCCCAACTTCGGGTCCGTGGTCAAGACCATGACCGAGTTCACGAATGCCTACGAAGAATTCAAGGCCAACTCAGTGGAGTTCGTGAAGAGGATCCTAAGGGCCTGAGACGCCGGACTGCTGACGAACCGCTGGTCGCCTACGCTTGATCAGGTCGTAGAAGTATATCTCTATGGCTAGGATGAGTAGGACAATGATGATGGCCGTGGCAAGATAGGTTGCGGCTCTGACGGGGTTCTGGATGGCCTTCTCCGCCAAGTTGGCGACTAGGTTAAGCCCGCTCACCACCTTCTCGCTGAAGAAGTCCAGCATACCTACAACGGTTCTGCTAGCCCATCTTCCCACCTGCAGGAAGAGCGTGCTTCCCCTTTCTATGAGCCACACCATGGTGTCGGTTAGGATATCCATGGCCGTCGTTTTCGCAAGGTTTCCGGCCAATAAATCTCTTCCTGTCTGGCGGGGGCCTAGTGTCGCTTGTTTCTCATCTGGGCAAGCAACTCCCTTGCCCTGTCCAGCCTCACCTTTCGTTCCGATGCTAGGGCCTCAGCGAGGGAGTCGATCTCCTCTCCCTCGGCTCCCGCTAGGATCGCAATGTTCCTGGCATGCAGAGACATATGCCCTCTCTGAATGCCTTCGGTGGTCAAGGCCTTGAGGGCGGCTAGGTTCTGAGCCAAGCCGACGGCTGCCATGACTTGTGACAGTTCCTGAGCACTTCTCACGCCAAGTATCGCGATCGCAGCCTTCGCGACGGGATGTACCGCGGTGGCGGCTCTTAGCCCGACAGCGAGGGGAAGCTCTATGCTTCCGACCAGATCCCCCGCCGAGTCCTGCTCCCACTGGGTCAGCGGTTTGTACCGGCCGCCCAGGGATGCATAGGCGTGAGCACCAGCTTCCAGAGCGCGCGTGTCGTTCATCGTAGCAAGGCCGACCGCGACAATGCCGTTCATCACCCCCTTGTTGTGGGTCGCCGCACGGTAAGGATCTGCGGCGGCGAAGGCATAGGCCTCGACTATGCGCTCAACGACCTCCTGGCCTCCCAGCTCCTCCTTGGGAAACGTGGCCCAGGCTCTGGTCAGGCGCTTGGTCGCCAGGTTGCTGATTATCCTGAGGTTAGCGCGACCCCCGGTGATCTCGACCAGGTACGGAGCCACTGCCTCGGCCATGGTGTTCACGGCATTGGCGCCCATGGCATCCCGCGTGTCGACGAGGAGGTGCACTATCAGCATGCTTCCCCGAAAGGTGTCGATGACCTGACACTCAAGATCCTTGACACCCCCGCCTGCACCCACAAGCACCGGGTCCTGGTCATTGGCCAGCTTGATGATCTGGGGCTTGTGTTCAAGGATCTGCAGCGCCCTCGCATGGGGATCTTTGAGATCACATAACTGGATCTGGCCGATCATTATGGGGTCACCACCCTGGGCCCTGAAGCCCCCCCTTTCCCTCGCCATCTTGGCGGCGTTGCTGGCCGCCGCAACGACCGAGGGCTCCTCGATGGCCATGGGGATCAGGCGCTCCCGCCCGTTTATGATGAAGTTGGTCGCCACGGCCAAGGGAAGCTCGGTGCTGCCGATGACGTTCTCGATCATGCGGTCGGCCTGATCGGGCGCGAGGCTGCCCATCCTGGCTATCGCTGCCGCCTCTTCCTCGCTCAGGCCGCAGATCTCCTTCACGCTGAGAAGGCGATCGTTCATCGGCAGCTTGTAGAATCCCGGAACCCGGCTGGAGGACAAGGATATCCTACTCCAAGACGAACTTGTATCCGTAGTAGATCGCGCCCGCGGGGCCTTCCTCGGAGATCCTACGAAACACTGCCCTTACGCGGGTCCCGATGCCGACCTCCTCGGGCTCGCAGTCAACCACCTGGGAGGTGATCCTAGGGCCTTCATCCAGCCTGATGATGGCCACCACATAGGGCGCCTGCCTCTCGTAGCCTTCAGGGGGCACCCGCACGACGGTGTACGTGAACACCTGACCCTTGCCCGAGAACTTCACCTCCTCTATCTTGCCCGATCCACGGCACGTCGGACATATGATCCTGGGCGGGAAGAAAGCCCCATTGCACTTAGTGCACCTTGTGCCGATCATCTGGTATCTGTACGGTATCTCCCTCCAAAACCTTGGGACTCCCATTCTCCATCACCTCGTGAGTACGTGGGTGACGCAGGTCCCGCCCGACCCGCCGACGTTGTGCGTCATGGCGATCTCTGCGTCCGAGACCTGCCGAGCCCCCGCGGCACCCCTGAGCTGTAGAACGGCCTCCACCACCTGGGCGATCCCGGTTGCCCCCACCGGATGGCCCTTTGACTTCAACCCACCGCCGGGGTTGACCGAGATCTGGCTGTTGAGAGAGGTCAGTCCCTCCTCAGTCGCCCTTCCCCCCTCGCCTTTCTCGAAGAATCCCAGATCCTCTATCGCCATGATTTCGGCTATTGTGAAGCAGTCGTGTACCTCGACCAGATCCACGTCCTTGGGGCCTATGCCGGCCATGTCGAGGGCCTGCCTCCCCGCGACCACGGTGGCCTTCATAGTCGTTATCTGGTCTCGATCGTGCAATGCAATCGTATCCGAGGCCTGGCCCGAGCCAACCACCCAGACGGGCTCCTTCTGAGCATCCTTGACCTTCTCCTCCGAGCAGACCACGACCGCTGCAGCGCCGTCGCTTATGGGTGAGCAGTGCAGAAGTCTTATGGGGTCGGCGATCATGGAGCTGTTCAGCACCTGGTCCAAGGTCACCGGCTTGCGGTATTGGGCATGCGGGTTCTTGGATCCGTTCTCATGGTTCTTGACGGCCACGAGTGAGAGCTGTTCCTCGGTTGTGCCGAACTCGTGCATATGTCTGCGGGTCATCATTGCATAGAGACCGGGGAATGTCGCCCCTTGGAAGGCTTCCCATTCTCGATCAGCCGCGCAGGCCAAGGCCATCGTGGTCTGCTCCGTCAGGATATCGGTCATCTTCTCCACCCCGCCCGCGACGACGACGTCATGCATCCCGGAGGCAACGGCCATGATCGCCTGACGAAGCGCGATCCCGCCGGAAGCGCAGGCACCCTCCACTCTCGTGGCTGATATGGGGACCAGTCCGCAGTAGTCCGCCAAGATGCTCGCAATGTGTTCTTGCTGGACGAATATCCCGCTCGACATGCAACCAGCGTAAAGCGCATCTATCTCCTCTCCCGGCAGTCCCGAGTCCCTGATGGCCTCGAGTCCGGCTTGAACCGTCAGGTCCCGGAGCGATCTCTCCCAGAGCTCCCCGAAATCGGTCATCCCGACCCCGATTATGGCGACTTTCTTCATTTCCATCACTCCGCAAAGATCAGCTTCTCTCGGTACTTGGCGTAGGTGGCGTAGTCGATGTACTTCTTGCGGTTGATGAGGTCCCGAGTAAGGGGTGCCAGCCCTCTCCTCTCCTCTATTCCTTTCTGAACGGTCATCACGAAACCATCGCTCCCGGCCCCGGACCCGTAGCTGGTCAGGATTATTCGGTCTCCGGGCTTTGCGATATCGAACACCGAGCAGAGTCCCAGCGGGGAAGACCCGGAATATGTGTTGCCTATGACCTCCACGACGAGGCCTGGGTCGACCTGCTCGCTCTTGAAGCCTAGGATCTTCGAAGCCCTCTCGGGGAACTTCTTGTTGGGCATGTGGAAGACTGCGTAGTCGAAGTCCTCGGGCTTGGTGTGGGTGTCCTGCATCATCATCTTGGTGGTTTCGATCACGTGCTTGAAGTAAGCTGGCTCTCCGGTGAACCTTCCACCGTGCTTGGGATAGGGCTGCGCTTCCCTTCTCCAGAAGTCTGGCGTGTCCGTAGTCATCGAAGTTGTGCATTCGAGTCTGGCAACATTTGCCTCGTCATCTGGACCGACGATGAAGGCTGCTCCTCCTCCCGCAGCGGAGTACTCCAAGGGATCGCCGGGTGCTCCTTGGGCAGTGTCTGCGCCGATGGCCATTCCGTATCTGATGGCTCCGGACGCGACAAGCCCCATGCAGGTCTGGATCCCCGCCGTTCCCGCCTTGCAGGCGAATTCGTAGTCCGCAGACATCATGCGCTTTCCTGCGCCGATGGCCGCGGCAACCACCGTCCCGCTCGGTTTGACGGCGTAGGGGTGCGACTCGGATCCGATGTACAGCGCGCCTATCTCCTCCGGGGGGATCTTGGCTCGCTGCAGGGCGTACCTGGCAGCCTCAACCGAGATCGTGATCGTGTCCTCATCCATGCCTGGCACGGCCTTCTCGATTATTCCGAGCCCGTTCTGGATCGCTGCGGGGTCCTGCCCCCACATGAGCGCTATGTCCGCCGACCTGATTCTGTACCTGGGGACGTAGGCACCGTATCCAACTATGCCCACATTCAACCGATCATCTCCGGATCAGGGTCCCCGTGCGGGGAGGGGGGCTAATAAGTGTATCGGCAAAAAGTAATTTCATCTACGGCACTAGCCGAATCAGGACCCCACCTTCGCCCATCTGTGGCAGGGTGCCAAGAGCAGAAATGCAAGAAGAACTGCCAAGATAGGCTCGCGAATGGCCTTCTGGACGATGCTCTCTGCCGAGAGTCGGGCGGCGCGATCCGTCGTGTCCTTCTCACCGGCGATGGTAGCGAACACCCTTCCCTGGATCAGGTACATGTATCGCATGTAGTCATCAGAATACTCAAAGCCACCGTCCCCCAGGTCCAGGTTCCTCATGTTTGGAGCACCCGGGCCCAACAGGTCCCTGAAGTAGGCCAGTATCCCGGAGGAGTTTTCCCGGCTGTTCATCCAGTGCAGAGCGATGGTGTAGTAGGAGGAGTCCTTCGTGTAGAACTGGGAGGCGGCCATAACCACACCCCTGTCCACGTAGATCATGTAGCCGCCGTCATAGATCGACGTGAGATTATCGGCCACGCAGAAGGTGAGTCCGTCCTCAACAGCCGAGAAACCGTCAAGACCCTCGGGAAACAGGGAAAGCAGTTGGCCTGAACTGCTCGCAGCAACCAGCTGCAAGCACAAAAGCACCGTGGCGAGGGTTGGAGCAAGGAGGCGTCCCATCACCACTAACATCTTTCCATGTGGTTGAAAAAGGTGTTCAGGGCCTTCCAACGCGTCCTTCATCAGACGGGCATATTTTTATTGGAATGCGGGGTGGCTTGGAGCGGATTCCATGCCCATATCCTTCGGCACAGATGGGTGGCGCGCCCGAATGGACGGCGACTTCACCGTCGAGAATCTCGAGACCCTGGTGAGATCGATCTGCCAGTACCTCACAGAGGCGGGACACTCTCCGTCCGCCAATCGCCTTGCCATCGGCTTTGACACCAGAGTGAACTCGGAGCTCTTCGCCATGAAAGCGGCGGAGGTGGCCTGTTCCTATGGGTTCACCGTTCTGATGCCAGGACGGGACTCTCCCACCCCCGTGATCGCTTATTCCGTCAAACACTGGGCCGCGTCTGGGGGCATCATGATCACGGCGTCTCACAATCCGTCCGAATGGAATGGGTTGAAGTTCATCCCCAGCTATGCAGGTCCGGCCGACGAGAAGATAACTGGAAGAATCCAGACCCTCTTCGATCAAGGCGAGCAGGCGGCGGTCGCGGAAGCCCGGAAAGGAGAGATAGTGAGGATAGACCCTTTCCCGCCTTACTTCGAGCACGTCAGGGCGATGCTGGGTGCGGTTGCCCTCTCAACCTCGGGTATAAAAGTTGTCTACGACCCCATGCACGGAACCGGTAGAGGGTATGTCGACCGGTTGCTGCGGAGTTTCGGCATCGAGGTCGTCACCATGAATTCCGATCCGGACCCGACCTTCGGAGGGGCCCAGCCCGACCCCACGGAGGAAAGGCTCTCCGACCTGAAGGAGAAGGTGGTGGAAACGGGAGCCTCGGTGGGGCTCGCCACGGACGGGGACGGGGACCGCATATCCGCGATAGGTCCGGACGGGCGGTTCATCTCGCCCAACATGCTGTTTCCCCTCCTCGCCCAGAAGGTACAGCAACGGAAGAGAGGCGGGATCGTGCGTTCAGTGGCAACAACGGCGGCGGTCGATCGCATTGGCGGGAAGCTGAAGGTGCCGGTTTACGAGGTGCCGGTCGGCTTCAAGTACATCGCACCCTATCTGGTCGAACAGAAGGCCGTTATCGGGGGAGAGGAATCGGGAGGCTTCGGATACTGGGACCACATCCCGGAGAAGGACGGCATCCTTGCATCTCTGCGCATTGTCGAACTACTAGCCCAGCGACAGCAGAGCATCAACGGGTTGTTAGATGCCTTCTCCGCCGAGTTCGGCACCTTTGTTGGCAGGAGAACCCAGGTGGATATCCCCGATGGCATGCCCGACAAACTCGGCAAGGCGGCTCGAGATCTCGGGGATCTGGCAGGAAGGAAGATCACCAAGATCGTCAAGATCGACGGCCTCAAGGTCTACTTCGAGGGCAACGGATGGCTTCTGGTCCGACCCTCCGGCACAGAGCCCGTGGCGAGGATCTATGCTGAGGCTTCCACCGATGAGGCAGTCGATGAGCTTCTCGCAGCGGGCAGAGCTCTGCTGACCGGCTAAGCCCTCCTGCGCTCAAGCTCGATGAGTTCCCGAATGCCACTGCGGAGATCGATCCTGGCCTGGAAGCCTAACATGTTCCTGGCCTTCTGAGGATCCCCCAGGGTGTGCGCCACGTAGCTCTTCAAAGGGTTTGCCATGTACTTCGGTTTCACGCCAATTCCGAGTTCAGCTGCAATCGTATTCACCAGATCATTGAGGCTGTTGCTGGTGCCCGTGCACACGTTAAAGACCTCTCCGCTCACTCCTTCTTTCTTTGAAGCCAGAACCAAGGCCTCGCAGACGTCTCTCACATGGGTGAAGTCCCTGGTCTGAGAGCCATCACCGTAGATTACAGGCACCTCGCCCTTCATCATCGTCCAGATGAACTGGCTGACCAGGTTGGCGTACCTTCCTTTGTGCCACTCGTTAGGGCCGTAGACGCTGAAGAACCGCATGCCCACGGTCTCTAGTCCATAGATCCTCGAATAGATGGCACCTATCTGTTCCCGGGCATAGAAGTTCTGCTCGTAAAGCGTCCCGGGACGCAAGACCGCATCCTCCCTGTGAGGAGGCCTAACCCCGCTGTACATGCTGCTTGTCGAAGCGTAGACAACCCTGGAAACGCCGGCTTTGCGTCCAGCCTCAAGAATCCGCAGGAAACCTCCGACATTGACCTCCTCTCCGCTGATAGGATCGTCGTCGATCATCGTCACGCTGCTGCGGGCGGCTAGGTGAAAGATGATCTCTACCCCTTGGACGGCCCGGGCAACGGCGGAAGGGTCCGTGACCGATCCCTTCATTGCTTCTGCGTTTTTGGTCAGATTGGCCGGAACACCGAGGCTGTAGTCGTCCAGAACCCTGACTTCGTCACCGCCACCGACAAGGTGGTTGGCCAGATTGGAGCCGATGAAACCTGCGCCGCCAGTAACCAGGATCTTCATGGTCGAGCGTCCTCCAGGAGACTCTTTAATGTTGATGCCAACGTTCAACGGCCACATGCGATCGGTGCAGGAGCCCCAGCTACAGAAGCTGGATCATGACAACGATAGCTAGAAAGCACAGGATGAAGATGGACAGCCCCTTGAGGGCATCCTCGGGGCTCATGAGGAAGGCGAGGATCATCCCGCTGACCATCCCTGCAAGGTGGGCGACATGGCCAACGGGACCCACGTCACCCCTCTGGATGAAGGCTATCGTGGTGAACGCGTAGAAGATCGCAATGAGCATCACCGGAACTGGAATTACCAGGATGAAGACCAGACTGCCCGGGTAGAGCAGCACCAGGTTCCCCATGAGTCCGAATATGCAGGCCGAGGCTCCCACAGCGGGTCGAGCGGATGTCGGATCAAGTGCCCCGAAGACCAGGGCTGCTAGGAACCCAGATGCCAAGTATACGGCCAGGAATCGTCTCCAACCTATCCTGGATTCGAGGGATATGCCAATCCAGAGTAGGGCAAACATGTTGGACAGCAGATGGGTCACCTCCGCGTGTAGAAACATGTGCGTCAGTATTGAGGGGAGGTGGCGCCCATGAAAGAACAGAGATGGGACGAAGCCGTTCTGGAAGGCGATCTCTTCCCTGAGCTGGAGATTCTCGTCCACCGTGGTCATGAACACAACTACGTTCGCGAGGATCAGTGAGAAGGTGACCCACGTCTGATACCTACGATTTCTGCCCAAGGAGCCTCATCTCAGATTTAAGGCATTTGCATCTGCGGGGTCGGGAGCATGTGGGGTGCACTTCCGTGCGCTATGAACCGGTTCTCCCGTAGCTTGCGCCCCCATATTCATATTCACATCGTAACATTTATATCTCAATCTCCAGGCTCGAATGCAGCAGGGAGTCTAACTCGATACCAGCGAACGGGGTGAAAAGCAAATGAGAATGGGCGGCATTTTTATAATCATAATGTTCATGGTCATTTTCATTTCGATCGCGCTCATGTTCTACTCATGGCTTCTTCTGCGCCCGGCTGAGGAGGAATAGCCCGGCTATCCCAGCTTGCGCAGGAGCCCTATCAGCTCAGCCACGCTTGGCAACCTAGAGATTACCAGGGGAATGGCTTCAGCCTCCGCAATCCGCTTTCCGATATCGTCCACCTCCCGAAGGCCCTCCCCATGCAGAACCACGATGCCGGGGTTGATGCCGCCGACCTTTATGGCAACGAAAGGAGAACGGCCCAGCGCCACTCTGGTGAATACCAGTGCTCGCTCCGAGGTCAGGCCGTAGAGCTTTATGTAGTCGTCCCTCCTGAGTTCCACTATTGCTCGAACGCTGTCTATGACGGTGTAGCCGAACAGGTTTCTGTCCAGTAGATTGCCCCCGACGATCACCTCTCCTCCTATGCCCTTGACCAGACGATCAGCCCTCACAGGCGATCCGAATTCCCTCATATCAAGAACTACGCCAGCGGGCATTTCGGGGGCAAGCATCTGTCTGAGGGACCTGGTGACCCTACCGCCTCTGCCAGCATCTATCTCCAGAAGGGCATTAACGATTCTTTGTATCGTGTCCACCCTGGGAGAAGGCCTTCGGCCGGACTCGTAGTCGCTGACAACCGAGGGCGATACTCCCATCCGGCCGGCTAGCTCTGCCTGCGAGACCTCGAATATGCCACGCCATTTCCGGATCACCTCGGCGAGGCTTGTAGACATGACGATCTCACCCGCCATCATCCTGGAAAGCCTTCGGGCATCCTCAGCGACCATGGAGCGGAAGTTGAGTTCCGACCATTATTAATCTTTGGAGATCCCTGACCAGAACGGGGGGCTGGAGGTGCATCATCAGAGGCGGGAAACGCGGCCCGGCTCATTCCGCATCCTAGGGAGGTTGGCGTTGTGAGACAGAGGGTCGATCTGCGAACTATATAGAAAATCCGGATATACATAAATGCATCCCTGCCATACGAGGCCAGATCGGAAACGGAGACATAACATTTTAGCGGAAAAAGAGGTCGCCACATCCTCCATGGCTGTCATCACCCGCACTCTCCAGATCGAAACAAGAAGAGAGCTGGACATGCACAACATCACGGAGGATGTACAATCGGCCGTGAGCCGTTCCGGCCTGAAGTCGGGCACCGTCACCATCTTCGTGCCCGGCTCAACGGCATCGGTAATCACCGCTGAATTCGAGCCAGGCATCCTCTCTGACCTCCCCGACGCATTGGAGAGGATCGCTCCCAGGGGCGCGAACTACGTCCATCATCAGACCTGGGGCGATGACAATGGGAGGAGCCATGTTCGGGCCAGTCTGTTGGGAGCTAGCCTGACCGTCCCCTTTCTAGATTCAAGACTCATGCTTGGCACTTGGCAACAGATCATTGTGGTCGAACTCGATACCCGGGCGAGACGAAGAGCTTTGGTGTTGCAGCTCGTGGGTGAGTGATTGCCAAGCGAGGGTAGGCTTTCTAGGGCTTTCTACGAGAGACCTACCGGGCAGGTAGCTCGTGATCTGCTGGGCAAACACCTCGTACATGTCACTGAGGAGGGCCTGACTTCAGGAATGGTGGTCGAGACCGAGGCCTACCTGGGCTCAGATGATCCTGGCAGCCATGCTTCAGGAAGGAAGACATCCAGGAACGCTGTGATGTTTGGCCAAGCCGGGATGGCATACGTCTACTTCACCTACGGCATGCACTACTGCTTGAACGCGGTAGCCAAGCCTCCGGGCGAGGCCGGAGCGGTTCTGATACGGTCAGTGGAACCACTTCGAGGAATCCGTCTGATGACCAAGAGGCGCCGACTGAGCGATCGAAAGGACCTGACGCGAGGACCGGCGAGACTGGCCCATGCCTTTGCAGTCGATAAGAGACACAACGGATCGGATCTGACAACCGGCGACCTCTTCATCACGCAAGGCAGTATCCCGCCGGGGCCGATCATCGTTACCAACAGGATCGGACTCTCCAAGGGCAAGAACCTCCCCCTGAGGTTCTACCTGGCCGGCAATCCCTATGTTTCCAGGCCGTAGCCTACACGGGCAGGGTCTCTGAGGCTCTGAGGAAAACAGTATATATCCTCCGTTCACCTCGCTCTCCAAGAGCCGATCAACATGGCCAGAATCCTCATTTGCGATCCTCTCCAGAAGAGGGCACTGGAGATCATGGGTGAGAAACACGAAGTTGTGAATGCGCCGATGATACGCAGAGACGATCTCCTCGAACGCATTGCTGGCTTCGACGCCATCGTGGTTCGAGCGAGAACAGTCGTCGATGCCCAGGTCATCTCACGCGGCACAAGATTGAAGGTCATCGCCAGAGCCGGGGTCGGCACCGATAACATCGATGTGACGGCGGCAACTGAGAGAGGCATTCTCGTGGTTAACTCACCGGATCCCTCCATAAGCGCGGTCTCAGAACTCACCTTTCTGCTGCTTCTTATGGTGTGCAGGCGCGCGATCCAGGCCCACATCTCCCTCAGTCAAGCTGGATCAAGGAACCACGACCTTGTAGGGACCGAGATCGGAGGGAAGACTCTGGGGATTGTGGGACTGGGGAGGATTGGGACAAAGGTCGCCGCGCTTGCCAAGGGTTTCGGCCTAGACCTGTTGGCTGCAGACCCTTACGCTTCCCCTGGGTACGCAGAGCGGTTTGGCGCCAAGCTTGTCGGGCTTGATGATCTGCTGAAGAGATCAGACTTCATAACGCTCCACCTTCCTTTGACGGATTCGACTAGGAGACTCATCGGGCCCAGAGAGTTCGCCCTGATGAAGCCAAGCGCGGTTCTGATCAACACCTCCAGGTCGGAGGTCGTGGACGGAGAGGCCCTTCTTGAGGCTATCGCCGGGAAGAGGATCGCAGGTGCCGGACTTGATGTCTTCGACGAGGGTAGCGTCAAGGACCTATCCCGGTTTGACAACGTGGTGCTTACTCCCCACATTGGTGCCTCAACAAGGGAGGCGCAGAGCCAGATCGCCGAGTTGATAGCACGTGAGGTCGTGGACGCTCTTGACGGACGACCAACCAGGAACCCCGTGAACATGCCCTACATGGACCGGAAGACCCTGGAGCTACTCCAGCCTTATCTGCAGCTCATACGGAAGATGGTTCGAGTTCTCTCGCTTTTCGTCCTAAGCAATCCGAGGAGGGTTGCGCTCTCCCTGTTCGGAGAGGCCGGGGAACTGGAGGAGAGCGGGTTCCTTCTGAGGAACGCGGTCTTGGGAATCATGTCATCCTTTCACGAGGTCAACGTGGTAAACGTCATGGCCACCGCCGAAAGGATGGGCATCAAGACGGAGATCGCCCGCAGCACGGCGAGGGATTCCTATCTGAGCAGCATGGAGCTGAAAGTGCAGACCGATGATGGGATCTGCTCGGTCCGAGGCGCCCTCGTCGACTCGGACAAGCCGAGGATCGTGGAACTCATGGGATACAGGCTGGAGTTCGTGCCCGAGGGGCACATGCTCATAACCGAGCATCGTGACATACCGGGGATGGTTGGCATAGTCGGGACCAAGCTGGGCTCAGCGGGCGTGAACATCGCCACCATGCAGTTGGCGAGGAAGAGGATCGGGGAGGAGGCAATGATGGTAATCCAGACCGACCGAGAGGTTCCCCGGGAACTGACATCCAGGATGAGAAGGATCAAGGGCATATCGAGGGTTGAGGCCTTAGGCCTGTGAGGCCCGGCGGCCAGGCGCTACCTCCATATGCTCTTGATCCCGGTATCAACTATGAAGCTCTCTCTGTATCTGGAGAAGAAAGAAGTGACGAGATACGAATCCGAGTAGGGCGACTCGGGTTCCAGAACCGGTTTGGACTGCTTGGCCAGCATCTCGGGGGTCACTATGTGGAAGCCGAAGGCTCTCCTCTGATCCTGAAGCGTTTTGAAGATTGCCCGCCCAAGCTTATTGTAGGTGGCGGCCTCGGGGTTCCCGTATCGGGTCCTCCTTAGGATCGGTCCATAGGCGATGACGCCATAGTCGTTGGTCACGCCCAGGGATCCTGAGGTTCTGTACCTATTAAGGGAGAGGTACTCCTGCAGGAAGGCGCCCGAGATGCTATCCAGGTCCTTGATAACGAGGACTATCTGCCTCTCTATCGTGCCTCTGAGCTTGGCCAATGTGGCTTCCGAGCTAGGGATCGTCTCGAACTTGGACTTCAGGTCGCATAGACGACCCACATAGTTCCTGACCTCCTCCAATGCTTCCTCAAAGCACGCGATGACTGCGCATCTGCCCTCGTTCAGGAAAGCGGCGGTCAGATCGATCCTGATGACGTCGGGCAATCTGCTGGCGGGCAGGATTATGTAGCTCAGGCAGGTTCTCCATTGGAGGGGCGAGAGCGAATCGATGAACTGGAGCACTTGGTCTTTCGGCATCAATTGGGGTTCCCTTCCATTCAGACCTTTCTGATAAGATTATTAAGTCCAATTCTTAAATTTGAGGCAAGAAGATTCGTGACGCTCTTGATAGCGAAGATCCGCAAGATCTTGGACGAGAGTCAGTTTCAACCTGCCAAGTTGGACAGAGACGCAGAGGCAAAGCTGGGCAGGTATAAACTGTCCTTTCAGGATCACCGAGAAGCCTACGACCTGGCCGCAAGGATCATCCGAGACGTCACGGCTTCAATCGAATCCAGGTCGGGGAAGGAGTATGTCCAGTTCAAGGAACTCATGGAAATGGGCGTTAGCTACAAGGATAGCATTCTTCAGATAGTGAAGGAGAAGCTGGACATCCTCACCCAGTGGATGGAAGGCATGAAAGAGGTCAAGACCAGGGACGAGGCGCTCGGAATCGTGGTCAGGTACTATCTTGGCAACAGCATGAAGAACTTCAGGCGCAACCTCTAGGCTCGATCGTCCTGAGATATCGTTCCATTCTCGACAGAGCCTCATCAAGGATGTGTTCGGGGGGCAGGAAGACTAGTCTGAAATGATCCTTGCCGTATTCCTCATGGAAGCCTGAGCCGTGGACGAGGAGCACATGGCAGTTCTCAAGTACGCTCAGCACGAACTGCTTGTCGCCCATCCCGAGGCGAGCACCTATCCTTGGGAACATGTAGAAGGAGCCCTCTGGCATCGATAACGACAGACCCGGCATTTCCCCCAGTCTCTTGGCGGCGAGGTCCCGGCGTGGCCTGAGCTTCCTGCACATCACCCGGATATGATCGTCCGGGCCGTCCAGGGCAGCCGCAAGCCCGCACTGGGCAACGGTGTTTGCACACAATCTGGCCCTGGCCTGCTTGAGGACTCCCTCCCTTATCTCCCTCAGGGACCCGTCGGGGTCCCTGAAAGCGATATATCCGATCCTCCACCCGGTGCTGAGATAGACCTTTGAGAGACCGTTCAGGATCACGCTCGGGATATCCTTGTTCACACTGGCGGGACTAACTGCCTTGCCATCAAACGTGATTTTGTCATAGATCTCGTCGGATATCACCATGATTCCATGTTCGCCAGCGATATCCGTCATCTCGGCAAGGTCTGAACGCCGGTACACGGCCCCGGTAGGGTTATTGGGCGAACAGATGATGATCGCCTTGGTCCTGGAAGTGATCTTGTGTCTTATGTCATCGCAGTCAGGACGCCAACCTTGATCCTCTATCTTGCGGTAGGCTATCGGCCTTGATCCGAAGAGCTTGGCGTATTCCACATATGCTGGATAGGCTGGTCCGGGAACCAGGATCTCCGAGGACTCGTCCAAGGCGGAGGCCAACACCATCTCCAAACCCTCGGTGACCCCGGTTGTGGCGATCACGTCCTCGGGAGGAACATCGACTCCGTCCCGGGCCTCCTTATTGGAGACCGCCTGCCTAAGCTCCGGGATGCCTTCCGAATCGGAATATCCCGAGCGTCCTTCCCTTATCGCGTCTATGAAAGCCTGGTTGATGTGATCCGGGGTCTTGAAATCGAACATGACGGGATCGCCGATGTTGAGTTTGATGACGCTGTGGCCCTGCCTTTCTAGGACTCTGGAATGCTCGACCACCTCGCGGATGGCATAGGACATCGCTTTGACTTTGGAGGAACCTTGCACAATCAAGCGATCAACCGACCAGGGCCAGACCCTCGTGTGCCTGGAGCCGGATGGACTGGAATTCCTGCGCCGCGGAGAGGGGGACACTTTTATATCTTACCGAGGGAGGTGGAACTGATAATATGAAGGTGTTGGCACCAACCGCAGGCCCGACGCCGGCGGCGAGGAGCGCGGATTTCATCGCTGCCCTGTGCAAGGACATAGATGCTGAGATGATAGTCATACATGTGAGATCGAAGGGAACCAAGCTCACCGAGAAGGAGGAGAAGGAGGCCTTCAGGATCTTCGAGGAGGCCGCCAAGAAGTCGGGAGTCAAGGTCAAGACGCGCCTTGTCGAGGGCGAAGTGGTCCAGAGCATCCTCGACGCCGCTGAGAAGAACTCCATCGACCTGATAATCATGGGAGCCACGGCCGAGCCAACCCTTAGGAAATGGATCAAGGGCAACGTCATCCTGGAGGTAATGGAGCGGTCATCGGTCCCCGTGACCGTGATCCCGTCGGCTCTGAGGCCCGACCTCTACAGATAGTGCGGCTCAAACCTCAAACCCATTCCAGATGAGCCCCAAGATGGGATAGATCTCTGACGAAGCTCGGGTAGGAAACTGAGATGCAGCGGCCGTCTCTGACCACTAGGTCACGGCACAGCATGCCTAGAACCACCAAAGCCATGGCAATCCGATGGTCTCCGTGGGAGAAGGCTTCTTGACCATTCGGCATGTCTCCCCCGCGGAAATCCAGACCGTCTTTGGTTTCCTTGACCCGAATGCCGAGCCTTCTGAACTCTTCGTGGATCACGGCGATCCTATCCGACTCTTTGTATCTGGCATGTTCGACATTCCGTATTGTGCTGGGGCCCGAAGCGACCGAGGCCAGAACCGACACCGCCGGCAGGAGATCGGGGGAATCGGAGAGGCTGACGTCAAGTCCCTTCAATTCCCCTCCTGTTACCCTGACAACATCTCCTTTCCTTCGAGCGATGCAGCCCATCTGCCCAAGAATCGGCAGGAAGGCCTCATCGGCCTGTAGGGAGCCCTCCCTGAGACCTCTGATCTCGACCGTTGATCCAGTTACTGCCGCGGCAGCCATCACAAAGGCCGCCGAAGAGTAGTCACCGTCAACCTTGTATTCGCGAGAGGCGTAGGTCTGTCTCGGTCTGACCGAGAAGCCTTCATCTGTTCGTTCCACGCCAACACCGAACTCCTCCATTGTCTCGATCGTCAGCTCTATGTACGGCCTTGACCTGACCTGGCCGGTGATCACAAGGTCCAGACCCCTCTCGAAGTATGGAGAAGGGATAAGGACGGAAGACACAAACTGCGAACTCGTCGAGCCCCGAATCCTCGCCCGTCCACCCGGGATCGTACCAGTACCTCGGACTCTTATGGGCGCCCGGCCGTCGCCACCAAGTGCGGCCACGCTCAACCCAATCTGGGACAGGGCCTCCAGGAGATCACCCATCGGCCTTGACCTGAGGCTTTCGTCGCCCGTTATCACGGTCATTCCCTTGGCGAGTCCCGCAACCGTCGTAAGCAGGCGGAGGCTCGTCCCAGAATTGCCGACGCTCAGAACCTTCCCTGGTGGGTCCAGCCTTCCACCTCGCCCTCTGACCTCGATGCAACCCCGTTCAATCGCGGGGAATTCTATTCCGAACCTCCTCAGCGCCGATATGGTGCTTCTGGTGTCCGCACACAGGAGGGCATCCTTCAGCTTCGATGATCCTTCCGCCAATGACGCAATAATCAATGACCGGTGCGTGACGCTCTTTGAGCCTGGAGCGGTGATCTCGCCCCTCAGGGTCGATCTGCGCACCAGTAGATCGAGCAGCATCAACCCCTTGGTCGGCGCATCAACATTTATAAATCGATCCATGCTACTGTGTATCACACTATCTCGGTGACGCAAATGTCGCTGATTGGAAAATCCATAAGGATGGAACGCATAATGAACCGTCAGACGCATAGGACGGTGATTGTGCCCCTTGACCACGGAGTCACTTTGGGCCCGGTGGAAGGCATCGCGGACCTGAGAGAGACCGTCGACCTGGCCGCTGAGGGAGGTGCCAACGCTGTGGTCGAACACAAGGGCATGGTCCGGTCCGGGCACAGGGGCTACGGCAAGGACATCGGGTTGATCATCCACCTATCAGCGAGCACCAGCCTCGCCCCTGACCCGAACAAAAAGGTCCTTGTAACCACCGTTGAGGAGGCTCTTAGGATAGGGGCTGATGCCGTCTCCGTCCACATAAACGTGGGGGCCGCCGATGAGGACATGATGCTGGGGGCATTTGGCCATGTGTCGGAGAGATGCCAGTACTGGGGCATGCCGCTCTTGGCCATGATGTATCCCAGGGGGCAGAAGATCGCTGACCAGAATGACGTGCAGTATGTGAGACACGCGGCGAGGGTGGGTGCCGAACTGGGTGCCGATATCGTCAAGACCAACTACACGGGAAGCCCGGAGTCGTTCAAGGAAGTCGTTAATGGGTGCCCGGTGCCGGTCATAGCTGCAGGCGGGCCCAAGACCAAGACCGATGAGGACTTCTTGACGGCCGTGAAGGGGGTTATTGTTGCGGGCGGTGCCGGAGTGGCTGCGGGACGCAACGTCTTCCAGCACGAGAGAAAGGTCGAAATGGTTCGGGCCGTAGCCAAGATCGTGCACGAGGACTGGGAGGTAGAGGATGCTCTCAGACTCCTCGATTAGACGAGCGACAGAACCGAGGGAGAGATCCCTTTGGGTTAGGGCGGACATCCCCCGGTCTTGGCGGACCAGGAAGGCAATCATCGAGGCTGCAGCGGCCGCGAAGGTCGAGCTGGTCGTGGTGAGGCCCGAGGATCTGGCGAAGGCAAGGCAGATCGGCCCCAAGGCCCTGGGTCTGTTTGATCAGGGACAGACGACCGGAAAGGAAGGTCTGGTTCAGATCGATACAAGACCCTCCAAGGAAAAGGGATCCCCGTCTGCCGCCGCACTTCTGACGATCAACAGCGGGCCTGACCAAGAACTGGCCATGGACATAGCGGGCAGCTACGGCGTCGTCATAGCTCACTGCCGGGACTGGAGAGTCATCCCGCTGGAGAACATCGTCGCAGCGTTTCAGGGCAAAGGCTCCCGTGTTTTCGCGACTGCCTCGGGGCCCGAGGACGCGGTCCTCGCCCTCGGGATTCTCGAGAGGGGCGTCGATGGAATCCTGCTTGAGGCCACCCGGGCTGACGATGTGCACGCCACTGCTCTCGTGGTTCACTCCAAGGTTCCAAGCCTGTCCATGAGCAAGGTCGAGGTTTTGTCAGTTCGCCCCGTAGGGATGGGAGACCGTGCCTGCGTCGACACATGTTCGATACTGGAAAGCGGCGAGGGACTGCTTGTGGGCAACCAAGCGAGTGGATTGGTCCTGGTCCTTGCTGAGACCCAGGCAAGCGAGTACGTGCCTCCAAGGCCCTTTCGAGTCAACGCAGGGGCCATCCACAGTTACGTCCTCGACGCCGGCAACAAGACCCGATACCTCAGTGATCTGCGAGCCGGAGATCCCGCGTTGATTGTGAGGATCGATGGATCCGTCCGTTTGGCGACCGTGGGCAGAGTCAAAATCGAGACAAGGCCGCTCTTGATGGTCGAGCTGAGGCACGGCGACCAGAGCTTCAAGGCAGCCTTGCAGGACGCTGAGACGATTCGCGTTGCTGGACAAGATGGGAAGCCTATCTCGGTCAAGGAGTTGAAAAGCGGGGATGAGATCTTGGCGTACCTGTCAGGACAAGCCAGACACTTCGGAATGGCCGTAGAGGAGAGGCTAATTGAGAGATGACCCCAATCCACGAATCTGCGCCACCCTTGCGGTCCCCTCCCTAGATCGGCTGAGGACGATGGCATCTTCTGCCATCTCCCAGGGAGCCGATCTCATCGAACTCAGACTAGACCATCTGCGAAGGCTGCCTGAGGCTGAGGAACTGCGCTGGTGCAGGGGCCTTGGCGTCCCCGTCATAGTGACCATAAGAAGGCCCTGCGATGGGGGCAGGTACTCGGGCAGTGAAGAGACGAGGGCGTTCCTCCTCAGAGGACTTGCCGGCACCTGCGACTACATCGATCTGGAGCTTCGCTCAGCTCGGGATCAGCTCGTCAGGGAGATCACGGACAAGGGCTCCAAGGTCTTGGTTTCCCATCACGACCTCGATGGAACTCCTCCCGATCAGGAGTTGTTGTCCGTGCTTGGGCGTGCCAGAGCCGTGGGAGCACATGTCAGCAAGATCGCGACGTTCGTTAACTCGCCCAAGGATGTCTTGCGTCTCCTAGCCTTGCCGTTGCTCGTTTCTCCCACGGTTGTCGTGCCCATGGGCGACAAGGGCAGGATCGGTCGCATCCTAGCGCCGTACTTCGGCTCGGAGTTCGCGTATGCCTACCCCGCGGGTACGGTCCGAATCGCCCCCGGCATGATCTCGGTCTCGGAGCTGCGAGCAATATATGGCCACCTGAACAACCTGGTTGACCGGGGGGCCGTCCGATGGTGACCTCAAAGACCATGATCTTTGGTCTCATTGGCAATCCAATTGCACACTCGATATCCCCACAGATACACAACGCTGCCTACAATGAAATGGAGCTCGACGCGATCTACATATGTCTTCAGATCAGATGCAGTGCGTCGGATGCCGTTCGCTCGGCTGCCGCCCTGGGAATTCGAGGGCTGAACGTTACAATCCCCTTCAAATCGGCGGTGATGACCGCCGTGAGCAGGTGCGACGACTTGGCTAGGCTGATCGGGGCAGTCAACGTGCTCTCTCTTGGAGACGAGATCAGTGGCTACAACACAGATGCAAGGGCGGCGGTGTCGACACTTAAAGAGGGCATTGGCACCGAACTGAGAGGTCTCTCGGCCGTCATAGTGGGAGCAGGAGGATCGGCCCGTGCGGTGGCCTTCGGGTTGGCTTTGGAGGGCTGCAGGGTGACGATCTGCAACAGGACCGGGTCCAGGGCCCGGGAACTCGCCGCCGAGGTTGCCGTTGGAGTCCCCGAATCGGAAGCCAGGAGTGTGGAGTTCTCTCGCTCCTGCCTTGAAGCTGTGCTGCATCGATCAGACATCCTGGTGAATGCAACCCCTGTCGGGATGTATCCCGAGAATGATCGTTCCATCGTTTCGCCCACCATGCTGCATCGAGATCTTGCAGTGATGGACCTGGTATACAATCCGCCAAGGACTCAGCTTCTGAGGGACGCTGAGAAGGCTGGCTGTAAGGCGATAGGGGGACTGGGTATGCTTGTATATCAGGCCGCGGAATCCATATGCATCTGGACTGGGCTCCGGGCGCCCACCGTGACAATGATGGTCGAAGCCGAGAGAGCACTCATGGCGTACCAGTCCCCATGATTTCAACAGAATCTGTCTGCTCGTTACACAGATCACAGAGAAGGCCGCGGATGTCCTCTTCGAGCTAAACCGGGGCTGAGAATCCCAAGAAGTTCATCGAGGTCGCTGGTTCTAGGGAATCATCGTGATAAACATGTGCGGCCTTGCGAAGCAACTTCATCACGGAGATGTGAAACGAATTGTCCTATGTTTTCACTTCCTTGCAAACAATATTAGCCTTCTCCAGAAAGAGACTGAGACGCTTCTTCCGCGGGGATTTTTCGATTCGAGCTGGTAGTTGAACTAGGATGGTAGATTCCCTAATCCTGTTCAATGCGCCAGTTACGAAAAGGCTCCCTCACAATCCGCAGCTGCATAGGCAGGTTCGTCTGGCTATGAACAGGGCTGATCACGTCGCGCCAAGGTTTCCCGCCGTTCACCGCGTTGTACAACACGCCCAGTAACTGCTTTAATAGACCTCGTGGAATCCCTACCCCGCACCTTTGCCCCTCTCGGTGTGTAAATGAAAGGCCTAGAAGAGATACTGAACAGGGTCCAGATGGCGGAGGACTACTCCCTCCTCGGGCTCTCTCGACAGCCCTTCAGGATCAGCCCCATCTCGGGTGAGTTGCACTACTTCGTGGGGAGGGAGAGGGAGCTTCAGACTCTGCTGGGCAACGTAACCCAGAACAAGAACAGCTTCCTCATAGGAGAGAGCGGCATGGGAAAGACCAGTCTGCTCAACGTGGGGGCGTTGGGCCTCAGGAGCAAGTGGAAGGAGAGCTACCTGGTCGCCTCATGCTCGTACTACCCTTCGATCCGCAAGATGATCATCTCCCTGGCCCTCGATCTCATCAGAAGAAACCACCTCGTGGACTCCATAGATCGTTCGAAGCTGAGCGAGCTGAGAAAGATCATAGTGAGAATGACGAAGTACTCGAAGTCGCCCGTTCACTACGACCTGCTATCCGTGGAGGAGGACCTCGTATTGCTTCGGGAGATGCTGGATCAGCAGTTCGTCTTCTTCATAGACAATGCCCATACGATGCCCAAGTACGACTGCCAAGGCAATCTCCCGTTCATGGATAACCTCCTCTTTGAACCCGAGATGACCTGGGTTCTCGCAGTCTATCCCGAAACCCCGAACTTGATACAGAGGCTATCTCCATCGACGTATGCGAGGATCGGAAACGAGATAAATCTCGACCCGTTCAGTCGTCTCGACCAGGTTCAGATAGTGAAATCGAGGCTGGAAGCGGTGAGATTGCCCAACCAGGATCCGCCGAATGCGTTGTATCCCTTTACCGAGGAGGCCATCGAGGTGACGATAGAGTACACCGATGGAAACCCCAGGAGACTGATGGAGATCTGTGAGAAGGCCGTCGATATGGCGAGGAACATGGGCAGCCGAACAATCGGCACGGGGATCGTGGAACAGGTCATAAAGGAAACCAGGTTCTCATTCACTTGGAGAATCCTCAGGCACCTGACGCCCAAACAAATGGAGGTCCTAGGAGCCCTTGTCCGTCATCACCAAGGAAGGGCATCCCTAGGTGAACTGGTTTCGGAACTCGACAGGACCAAGGGGACCATTTCTCTTCACATGGGTAACCTGGTCCAGAAGGGACTCGTTCGGAGAGAGGGAGAGAGGCAGAATATGTCCTATGTGGTCGATTGGGACATGGACGAGATCAGAGATTTCCTTTCGAGTCACCAAGGCACGTAGCCCGCAACTGTCTTCTGGATCACGGATGCCCTGTTGGAACATTTTTAACGAACTACTCGAAGGCCCCACAGGGGCTATCGATGGCCGAACTAGTTCTGACGAGGAAGATCGAGACGCAGGGAAGGTACTTTGTCACCGGTTTTCATGGCATTGGATGGACGGGTTACATAGCCAGCAGATTCCTCATCGGCAGGCTAGGAGGCGAGAGGGTGGGATATCTGGTGTTTGAGGGAATGCGCCCGGTCATCAGGCTCTGGCAGCGGGCGATAAGCTACCCCCATGATTTGTTCTCGGTCGGCGGCAACGTGTTCCTCGCATCGGAGGCACCCTTTCCCGACGAACTCACAATGGCGATCACCCGAGATATTGCAGC
Organism: Hadarchaeota archaeon (SeqCode); assembly: GCA_964452145.1. Lineage (GTDB taxonomy): Archaea > CAYQAE01 > CAYQAE01 > CAYVLA01 > CAYVLA01 > CAYVLA01. Next base: position 97,970 of record CAYVLA010000001.1, on the reverse strand, counting down.
CTGGGTCCAAGGCTCTGGATTCAAAGTGGGCATCGTCATCGGTGGCCTTACCAATGCCGTGAGGAGAGAAGGAGATCCGGCTGTGATGGGAGTGGCCACATCCAAGGCCGTACCTCTGATGGAGCAGCACAAAATACCATGGATGCCGGATGATCTCAATATCGTTGGACCCTTGGCCGGGCTTCTATTCCATGCGGAAAGGCTCGGTCTACCTCTTCTGGCTCTCCTGCCCTTTGCGGAGGCTCGTCCGGATAGGAAAGCGGCGGCTGCAGCGATAGACAAGCTCTCCGAGATACTATCCATAAGGGTCGACACGCGAGATCTGATCCAAGCAGAGGAAGTGGAACAGCAAATCCATCAGATGCTCACCGCCCAGATGAAGAACGACGATCAGGAGAGCCATCACTACATGTAGCCCGACATGCAGCCCTACAGGTAGGGCTCAGCACCATGGCTGACCCAGTTCCTGCGCCTTGGACTCCACGTAGAGATAGTACCGCTTCCTCTTGAGCAGGGCGGCAGCTTGCTCGTCCACAACGATCGTGACCCTTGGGTGAAGCTGAAGCACCGATGCCGTGAACTCGGCCGATATGGGCCCCTCGACCGTTGCACGCAGAGCCTCTGCCTTGCCTTCGCCGGAGGCAAGGAGCAGGATGTGGCGAGCATCCATTATCGTACCGACCCCCATGGTGATGGCAAACCTCGGCACATCCCCTTCGTTCTCGAAGAAACGAGCGTTGTCCTTGACCGTCTCAGGGGTGAGGGTCTTAACCCTCGTCCTAGAACCAAGGGAGGAACTGGGCTCATTGAAACCTATGTGGCCATCCCTGCCCAACCCAAGCAGCTGAAGATCGATCCCTCCTGCCTCCTTGATGGCCGCATCGTATCCCTCACACTCAGCCTGCAGATCCCGGGCCAGTCCGTTCGGAATATGCACCCTAGATGGGTCGATGTTGATCTGGCTGAACAGCTTCTCAAACATGAACCTGTGATAGCTTTGCGGATGGTTGGGCTGCAGGCGAAGATACTCATCGAGATTGAAGGTTGTGACGTGGGAGAAATCCAGGTCTCCCTGCCTGTGCATCCGTATGAGCTCATTGTAGGTGCCAATCGGGGTGCTCCCCGTCGCAAGGCCCAAGACGCAGCGGGGATTCCTGCGTATCAGGCTCGCGATGATCTCAGCACCCTTCAGGCTCATCTCATCGTAATCGGAACATACGACCACTCTCAACAAGGCCACCTCTTGCACTGGACACCGCCGGCTAGGATAAATTTTTTTGCTGCTGCCAGGGCTCAACCATGCCCATCCCCGTGAGGTGGGGTACATCATGGATATCATCTCCAGATTCGAGACTCTCTGCCAGGAGAGTCCCCGTAGAATCGTGCTTCCGGAGGGGAGCGATGTCCGAATACTGCAAGCTGCGTCCCTCGTGGCAGGGAGGTCTCTTGCCGAGCCCACCGTGATGGGACCGCCCGATGAAATCCGGGAGATTGCCGGGAACAAGGGTATCGATCTTGCCGGGGTCTCCGTCGTCGACCCTGACACATGGGAAATGATGGACGATTACATCGATGAGTATGTCTCCATGCGTGCAACTCGCAGGGTTACAAGGCAGATAGCCGCCCGGGTGCTGTCCAAAAGTCTGATGCTTGGGGCCATGATGGTCAGAATGGGGGATGCAGACGGGTTAGTCGCTGGTGCTACAAACCTTACGGCAACCGTCATCAAGGCTGGCAAGCTCCTCATCGGTCTCAAGGACCGGGTTGGCGAGCCTTCAAGCTTCTTCATAATGGTTGTCCCCGGGTTGCCCCCCCTCGTCTTCGCCGACTGCGCCGTGAACCCGGACCCAGATGCCGAGCTTCTTGCTCAGATAGCCATTTCCTCTGCCTGCAGCGCGAGGGATCTTCTGGACGTAGAGCCGCGTGTTGCGATGCTATCGTTTTCGACGAAGGGATCCGCAAGCCACCCGGATGTCAGCAAGGTGGCCAAGGCCACGGGAATTGCTAGGTCTCTTGCTCCGGATCTCCGACTGGATGGCGAGTTGCAGGCAGATGCTGCAATCGTCCCTGAGATCGCGGTCAGGAAGAGGGCGGAAGGCATACTGGGAGGCAGGGCCAACGTGCTTATCTTCCCGGATCTCGATGCGGGCAACATAGCATACAAGCTCGTGCAGCACTTGGCCCATGCGAATGCGTATGGGCCGTTCATGCAGGGATTCCGACGGCCCATCAACGACCTGTCGAGGGGCGCGTCGGTGGAGGAGATCATCGGCACGATACTGGTCACCTCCCTCCAGGCCAGGGTGTGTGGATGAAGATCCTGACCCTGAACACTGGGAGCTCATCGCTGAAGTACCGATTATCGGATCCCGATCGGGGAAAGGTATTGGCGGATGGGCTGATCGAGAGAATCGGAGCCCCTAATTCGAGCTTCAGCCAGAGGACTTATCGCGGCACGCTTGCCAAAGAGACGCAGATAGCCACTCACAACGACGCGTTCAGGATGATGCTCGATCATCTCCTGAATCCGGAGACCGGTGTCATCCAGCGGCTGTCGGAAATCGAGGCCGTCGGACACAGGGTTGTCCACGGAGGCGACAGATTCTACGAATCGGTCGAGGTCACCGATGAGGTGCTTCGTGTCATACAGGAATTCGAAGACCTGGCTCCCCTGCACAACCCGGTCAATCTTCTGGGAATGAGGATAGCTATGGAGTTCTTCCCGGGAGTTCCCCATGTGGCCGTCTTCGACACTGCCTTCCACCAGACGATGCCGAGGACCTCGTATCTGTATGCAATTCCGCTGAAGCTATATGAGACGCATCGAATCCGCAGATATGGGTTCCACGGAACCTCCCACCGGTACGTATCAAACCGCGCCCTAGAGATCCTGGGGAAATCCCCGCGGGGCTACAGGATGATCACATGCCATCTGGGAAACGGATGCAGCATGGCGGCGATAAGGGATGGGGAAGTTGTCGACACCAGCATGGGTTTCACTCCATTGGAAGGACTTGTGATGGGCACAAGAAGCGGGGACCTGGACCCTTCGGTGATCTTCTTCCTCGTAGCCAAGAGGGGTTACGACTTGGAGGATGTAGAGGAGATGCTCAACAAGAGCAGCGGGCTGTTTGGAATCTCCGGAATATCCAACGACGTCAAGACGCTGCTTGAGGCAAGCCACCAAGGGAATGACAGGGCGAGGCTGGCACTCGAGGTTTTCGCCTACAGGGCAAGGAAGTACATCGGTGCCTACATGGCAGCCATTGGCGGCTTGGATTGTCTCATCTTCACAGCCGGAATCGGCGAGAGGTCAGCCGAGATGAGGGCCCTTATCTGCGAAGGTCTGGAGGGTCTGGGCATTCAGATCGACCCCGATCGCAACGGGAAATGCGTGGCAACCGAGATGAAGATCAGCCGGGACGACTCTCCTGTCACCGTATTGGTCATCCCGACGGATGAGGAGCAGGTAATAGCAACCGAAACTCACCGGATAGTCAAGAAGGGTGAATGAAATGAGGCTGTGTCTGTTTGAGGATGCCAAGTCTGAGGACTTCCATCCCTTGTCCCTGACGAGGCCGGTCTTCTGCCTGAGAATGGGCATGGAGGAGCTGTACAGAAGGGATGCCCGCATCACAGGTGTGCCCCTCGGCGGCGTCTTCACCAGACCCCATCTTGCTGCGACGACAAGGCGGGCCATGCAGGTTCAAGTGGACTCCACAAAGGCCCTAGGAAGGGATGACCTGTTACTTCTCAATGGAAGAGTCCTCGATCCCGAGAAGATACAGGTCGATGGGAACAACGATGAGGTCGGCATGAGAGGGACGGAAATCGTCTACGTCCGGGCGGGCAGACAGACGGTGAAGAGGAGCCTCGATCCCGATTTCAACGAATTCCTCAGACACCTTGTGGGCGAATGCGACCAGGTGGAAGCCAAGGCGACGATGGCCAACCATATCTGGGATCTAGTTCTGGGCAACGGAAGAGCCCTCGCAGACGACTTCCGGCGACTGGGGAGATCGGGGATTGTGGGGCGTATGGAAAAGGGATCATTCATCGTCGGAGATGAGGCGTTGGTATACGTGGCTCCCTCGGCCAGGATCGACCCGCTCGTGGTCCTCGACACAACTGGCGGCCCGATATACGTGGACGAGGGCGTCAGGGTGTTCCCGAACACGCGCATCGAGGGACCGGCCTTCATAGGGAAGAACTCCCATATAGTCGGAGGCAAGGTAAGAGAGGGGTGCTCGATCGGTCCCGCCTGCAGGATCGGAGGGGAGGTGGAGGAGAGCATCTTCCATGGCTTCTCCAACAAGTATCACTCAGGCTTCATCGGGCACAGCTACATCGGCGAGTGGGTCAACCTGGGCGCGCTGACTACCAATAGCGATCTCAAGAACGACTACTCAGAGGTTCAGGTCTTTCTGCGGGGACGATTGGTGGATACGTCCAAGACCAAGATCGGTTCCGCCATAGCCGACCACGTCAAGACAGGGATCGGGACGCTGCTCAACACGGGCACGGTGGTCGGCGTCATGAGCATCCTCATGCCGAGCGGCGATGTCTCCCCGAAGAACATTCCCTCCTTCTGCCTTCTCCACAGGAATCGGATCCGAGGTGGCCTTGGGTTCGAAAGCCTGATCGAAACGGCCAGGAAGACGATGTCTAGGAGGGGTGTCCAGCTTCTGGATGAGGAAGTGGACATGCTTAGGCGGGTGTTCGAGATGACCTCGGATGAGAGGGAAACGTTGATAAGGCGGGACCGGAGGAAGCGTGCGAGGTCGTAGCAGTATGTCCGTCGAGGAGAGGATGATCAAGATCATAGTGGACATCCTTGGCATCGAGGAGGACCGGATCACACCGGAATCCCGATTCGTCGAGGACTTTGGAGTCGAGAGCATAGACACCATAGAGTTGGTCGCCGCGGCAGAAGAGGAGTTCGACATCGACGTGCCCCTGGAGGATGCTGAGAAGAACACAACGGTCGGCAAGACCATCGACTACGTCAAGAGAAGGCTCAAGGAGAAGGCGACCTAGTCGCGTCGGACAGGGCCACGGCCTGCGCGATGGCAAGCCCGCCGCTGTGGCTGAGGCTGATCATGATTCGTTGGATTCCCTTGCTGCGGGCGATCTGCCCGGCCGATCCGTGAAGGAGAACAGCGGGTCTGCCACAAGCCTCGTTGGTGATCTCTATCTCTAAGGGCCGAATGAAGGAACCCATGCACTTCATGACGCTCTCCTTTGCTGCGAACCGGGCGGCAAGATGAGGGCAGGGGTCGGAGAATCTCTTGCAGTAGGACCTCTCAGCCTCGGTGAACACCGAGCTCAGGAAATGATCGCCTGTCCTCTCCATGGCCCGGCGGATTCTCTCGACATGCACCAGATCAACTCCAATTCCGAGGATTCCCGGGGCCGCCATCATCTCACATCTTCGAAAGGCCGAGCATCTGGATCGCCTTAAGGACTATCTCCTTCTCCTTAGTGTGGCTGACCATGTTTAGAGCATCGCGGGGCGTGAACCACATCGCTCGATCGAACTCCGAGCCGACGTTCAGGTTGATGGATCCGGCCGCCATGAGGTAGAAGTGTACGAACTTCTGGTAATGAGTATCCGCGGACCGGCGGTAGAACTCATAGCAGATGGTTCCGATCTTCTCGCCGACCTGCACATCTGCAAGTCCCGTCTCCTCAAAGACCTCCCGCTTCGCGGCGTCTATTTCGGTCTCGTTCTCCTCCACCCTCCCCTTCGGCAGACACCAGTAGTTACCTCGGCGCCTGCCGACCAAGACGAAGAAGAAGTTCCCCTCGCTCCTACGGTAGACTATCCCGCCGGCAGAGACAATGGTCCTGGTAGACAATGGCAACCACATTCCTGTGAGCTACAGCCCCAGCTCCGCCAAACTGTGAACCCATCACAACCGGACACTCGTGATTGCGGATCATGAGAGCATAGCCGTGTGTTGACCTAGTTGGCACAACGCGGGCTCGCTGAAAAATCTTAGGTGACTGATCGCTCCATTTCCCTACGATCGGAAGGTTCCTGCCGTGGAGGATTGGGCAATGCGGCCTCAGGGCCGAACACCGTCGACTCAGATCGTGCGTCAACCACAAAGTCTGACGCCCAACCTCCGGGGTCCTGAACGCGCCTTCTGTGATTTCGATGCCGTGCCTTGGTCTCCTTAATAAGCCAGGGTCAAAGGAAGGAGCAATGGCAACTCCAGACATCCGTGAGACATGCGTTGTCTTCGACTATGACTTGACCTTGGTCGACCTGAAGTTGGATAGGCGGATCATGCTCGAGCATCTCCTTCGTGCGACACGCTCAGTCGGACTGGAAGGCTTTGTGAATCCGGCTGAGGGCTCTTTTCGTTCGTACACCAAGATCGTCGACCGCCACCTCAGGGACCGTGGGGAAGAGGGAAGCGTGAGAAGACTCCTGGATCAGGCCATGGCCGCGGGCGAGTATGAGGCTCTGGGCAGGACAATCCTTCTGCCGGGGGCCAAGGAGGTTCTTGATCAGCTGAACCAGAGCGGCTACGGCATAGGGGTCGTCAGCTCGAATTCCATCAGAGTGATCCGGGCAACGGCGCGAAGATTCCGGATTTGGAGGTTTCTCCGGGCCGTGTGGGGGCGCGAGAGCCCTGGGAGAGCCAAGCCGGCTCCGGACAAGCTGATTGGTTGCGTGCGCGATCTCGGGTGTAATCGAGGCTTTTATGTTGGCGATGATTCCAGCGATATGGTTGCCGCGGCCGCTGCGGGTTTGACAGGCATAGCTGTGCTCAGGTTCACCGAACGACTGCGCACCCTGCCCGCTGATGAGTTGACAAAACACGGTGCCAAGGAGGTCCTGGACTCGCTGAGGCAATTGCCCTCCTTGCTGGACTCGGTCGGCTTGGGACCAGAAGGGGCGACCTTCACACGAATCCCCTCGCAGGTCTCGGCATCCTTTGATGGGGAGTGATCACCTTTTTCAGTTTTCGAGGGTCGATCATCGACAGGCCTGCCGGGTGAGATGTTGGATTCCCTCATGATCAGCGTTTCGGGCGTCAGGGGCATCGTGGGCGAGGCACTGACCCCGGACATCGTCTCAAGGTTTTCGGCAGCCTTCGGCACATACTGCACGGGTGGGACGGTCGTCATAGGACGGGATGCCCGGATATCGGGGAGGATGATGAGAGACGCCGTGGCCGCGGGCCTTCAGGCAGCGGGGTGCAGGGTCTTGGACCTGGGAATAGCGACGACGCCCACGATACAGTTCTCGGTCTGGAGCCGCGGCGCGGACGGCGGCATTGCCATCACGGCGTCCCACAATCCCATCGAGTGGAACGCCATGAAGTTCATCGATCGCACGGGAGTCTTCCTGAATGGTCAACAAGGCAGGAAGCTGATCCGGACATACCGGACCAAGGAAGTCCGATACGCCCGGTGGGATGGGGTCGGTGAGGTTGTCGACGTCCCTGACGGGGCCCATCGGCACGCAGAACACATCCTCCAAGCCACGGATGCCCGTGCAATCTCAGCTAGAGCACCTTCCGTGGCAATCGATTGCTGCAACAGCGCATCTTCCGGCATCCTCAAGCTCCTCCTGGAAAGGCTCGGCTGCGAAGCCATCCCCGTCAACTGTGATGCTACTGGCACTTTTCCCAGGGGGCCCGAACCAACGGCAGCGAACCTGAAGGATCTGTGCCGCCGCGTCGTTGAGAGCGGGGCGGATATCGGCTTCGCGACGGACCCCGACGGGGATCGCATCTCGATCGTGACCGAGAAGGGCGTCGCTTTGGGTGAGGAGTATTCCATCGCCTTGGCAACTGAGTTCGTTCTTCAGCAGAGGAGGGGCCCGGTCGTCACCAATGTCGCAACAACCAAGGCCGTCGAGGACATCGCAGAGAAGTACGGCTGTCCCCACAGCAGGTCGGCGGTTGGCGAGGTTCATGTCGTTGAGAAGATGAAGGAGGTCGGGGCAGTCATAGGGGGCGAGGGCAACGGAGGCGTCATCAATCCCGCCATCCAGTACGCCAGGGATGGACCGGCGGCGATGGCCTTGATCCTGCAGGGATTGTGCCAGTCCGGTGGGAAGCTCACCGATCTGACCAGAGAGCTGCCCCGATACTACATGGTGAAGAGGAGCATCCCGTGTGATGCCGCCCGGTCGAAGATGCTGCTAGAGGAGGTCAGAAAACACTTTGAGGGAGAACGGATAGATCTAACCGACGGCATACGGGTCATGCGCGGGTCAAGTTGGATCTACGTTAGGAAGTCAGGCACCGAACCAATCGTGAGGGTCATCTGCGAAGCCGAGACTCGAAAGGAAGCCGAGGCACTGAGCGAGGATACCGCCCGGGTCGTTGAGAGCAGCTTATGCAAGACATGAGGAGGGATGGGGACGGGGAAGGTCCTAAATGTCGGCGTAGTCGGCGTAGGAACATTTGGATCGGTTCACGCCGAGGCCTATGCGACATACCACAGATCCAAGCTGGCAGCAGTCTGCGACGTCGACCGGGGAAGGGGGACGCAGCTCGCAACCAGATATGGCTGCGACTACTATGCCGACTATGCCGATATGATTCAGAAGGGCGACTTGGATGCTGTGTCGATCGCCACCCCTGACTTCCTGCACCTCGATCCTGCCGTCTGTGCCGCGGAATCCGGTCTGGGGGTGCTGCTTGAAAAGCCGATGGCCACAACGGTGGAGGACGCCAGCGCCATCCTCTCGGCCTTCAGAAGATCCGGTTCGGTGCTCATGGTGGACTTTCATAACCGGTGGTCGCCTCCCTTCGTCTCGCTTAAGCGAGCCATAGACCAAGGTGAGATGGGGTCGCCAAGGTTCGTTCAGACAAGGCTCAACGACACTATCTACGTCCCAACCAAGATGCTCGCCTGGGCTCAGAGATCAAACGTCCTATGGTTCCTCGGTAGCCACGTGGTTGACCTCTGCAGATGGATTCTGGGCAGCGACCCGACGGAAGTTTACGCCGTCTCGGGTTCGGGGGTTCTCTCGTCTATGGGGATCGACACCCCGGATTTTTACCAGAGCATCATACAGTTCCGTTCCGGTGCTGTGGCCAGCATCGAGAACTGCTGGATCCTCCCTGAAACCCATCCTGCAGTTTACGATCTATATCTACAGTTCGTGGGGGAAAGGGGAAGCTTCAACGTCAACGCAAGCCACAGCAGCCTCGTTGAGAAATACACAACTCAGAGGCGGGAGAACCCGGACGTGCTTGGAGCATACGAACTTCATGGAAGGCAGTTGGGCTTCGTCCGGGCCAGCATTTGGCATTTCGTCGACTGTGTGCTGGACGGCCAGGAACCCTTGGTGACGGGCCAAGACGGCTTGTGGGTCACTCGCACGATCTGCGGCTTGCTCGAGTCGGCCAGGACGCAAGCGTCGAGAAAGGTCGCCTAGGAACTCTGCTGCATGTTCGGCCGGGCTGGTCCCCTTCCGGAAAACCTATTTTAGGTAGCTGGAGCTGGTTGACTTCGTGAGCATATGTCGGATTCCGTGACCTGCCGGATGGCAATCATCGGCGGGACCGGCGTCTACGATCCCGCCCTCTTTGGCAAGGTTGTCGAAAGGAAGATCTACACTCCCTATGGAGCTCCCTCAGATCTGGTTCAGATCGGGGAATTCCACGGAGAACGGGTTGCCTTCATGCCCAGACATGGTCGCCATCACTCAATTCCGCCCCATGCGGTTAACTACAGGGCCAACATCTGGGCCCTCAGGGAGCTGGGCGTGAGCACCATCCTATCATCTGCAGCGGTTGGCAGCCTACAGGAAGTCTGCGCCCCTGGGGATCTGGTCTTCGTGGACCAGTTCATAGACCGAACCAGCGGGAGAAAGGACACCTTCTACGACGGAGGACAGGTCTGCCATGTCTCGACGGCCGACCCGGTATGCCCCTATCTGCACGGGTTACTGAATGAGAGGGCCCAAGCTCTTGGCCTCCCCTTCCACCTCAACGGCACGTATGTGTGCGTTCAAGGACCCCGGTTCTCGACTAGGGCCGAATCGAATCTCTTTCGGTCCTGGCAGGCTTCTGTAATCGGCATGACCATGTATCCGGAATGCGTTCTTGCCCGAGAGGCGCAGATGTGCTACGCAACGATGGCCATGGTTACCGACTACGATTGCTGGATGACCGGCAGAACCGTGGACAACGAGGAAGTGGTTAGAACGATGAGGGAGAACATAGGCAAGGTGAAACGCCTTCTTGCCGACGTGATCCCGCGCATCTCCGATGACCGGCCCTGCTCGTGCAGAAGAGCCCTGCAGAACGCCTTGATCTAGGTGTGGAAAGTTGAGAGCTGCCCGGAGGGATCTGAGGAAGAAGGCAGTGGGGTTGAAGCCCCTTCTTCTGGTCGGTAGGGAGAACCTGAACCAGGGCGTCATTCAGGAGCTGGATCGTCTCCTCGAAGCCCACGAGATCGTCAAGGTCAGGTTCCTTCGCAACTCGGACAGAAGCAAAAAAGGCCAAATGATATCTCAATTGGCTAAAGAAACGCTCTCCGAGCTTGTGATGGAACGAGGAAACACCGCAAGCCTCTTTAGGCCCCATCCGAGTGCCACAGGAAAGATATATAAAGATAAATCCGCTCGGAGGCCTAAGGGGCCCTAGAGGCCAACCTTCGTGCTTGGGCTGGTCATCTTGACCACCGCTTTTGACGTCAAACCAGATACGTTGATCAAGCTTCTTTCCGAGAAGCTCAGTGGCTATCCTGAGCTCCAGCCTCCGGACTGGGCGGCGTATGTGAAGACCGGCGTCCACAAGGAACGTTTGCCGGATGATCCGAACTGGTGGCACACTAGGGCAGCAGCCATCCTTCGCACCATATACAAGGGCGGACCCGTTGGCGTGGAGAGGCTCAGAACCAAGTACGGCGGCAGAAAGGATGTCGGAACCAAGCCTCCACACTTCGCGAAGGGAAGCGGCAGCATACAAAGGAGGATCTGCCAGCAACTGGAGGCGGCGGGTCTTGTTGAGAGAACCGACAAGGAAGGCAGGGTGATTAGCCCAAAGGGCAGGTCGCTTCTGGATGGTCTCGCTCGGGAGATCGCTGCACGGTGAGTTCGATGGAGGATATCGACGAGATAAGGCAGAGGAAACTCGCCGAGCTTCAGAAGAGACTGGAGGAGGAGAAGGGCAGGCAGAGCGCAGAGCAGAACGCGCAGATCCAGAAGCAGCTTGTTCTGCGTTCGATTCTGACCCCAGAGGCACGAAGTAGGCTCACCAACCTTCGGCTGTCACGGCCGGAATACGTGGACTCCATCGAGATGCAGCTGATAGGTTTGGCTCAGGCGGGAAAGCTGAGGGGCAAGGTGACCGATGCTCAGTTGAAAGAGATCCTTCGCCAGCTCGCCCAGCAACGGTCGCGGACGACAAGGATAAGACGGATGTGAGATGGTTCATTGTCAAGGCACAGATCCCGACCCAAGAAGACCAGGCTGGCGAAAGCTCAGCGCCGAACTCGAAGGGTGCCCGTCTGGGTGATCATGAAGACCGCAAGACGGGTGAGAAGACACCCAAAGATGCGGTTCTGGCGAAGGGGGAGACTCAAAGTCTAGGAGGCGGATGACATGCCCGAAGAGAGAATCTACGTGGTTCCACTGAGGAACGCGAAGAAGAAGGCTGCGTACAGAAGGGCACCAACCGCCATGAGGGAGCTGCGAGCCTTCCTAGAGCGACACCTTAAGACCGATGCCTTCATAATCGACGAGTCGGTGAATAACAAGATCTGGCAGAGGGGCATTGAGCACATCCCATCCAGGATCCGGGTGAAGGTGACAGAGGAAGAGGAGAAGGAAGAGGAAGAGGAGGAAGCCGTCTTCAGGGTTTCCCTAGCGGAATAGGTGCCTCGATGCATTACATGAGAGGACATCTCAACGGAAACCCCTATCTAGGCATCTTTGCCTGCGCCACGGATTCGCATCTGTTGATACCCCCGGGTGCCCCGGCCAAGATGGTCAAGGAGATGTCCCGGGTTCTCGGCGCCATGCCGGTTGAGGCAACGGTAGGTGGTACGGAACTGATCGGCACCATGGTTGCAGCGAATTCGAACGGAATCCTGCTGCCCATGGACATGACGCGGCACGAGGTCGAGACCATATCGGCAGCCTTGAACAAGGAGCCAAGCATGCTTGATACTAAGTACAACGCCCTGGGGAACCTCATCCTCGCAAATGACAGGGGAGCGGTTGTGGCGCGAGTCTACGGAACTGCTGAGGTCCGGGCCATCTCCAGGGCCCTGGAGGTGGAGGTGAGGAAGGGCACCATCAGCAACCTGGGCATCGTAGGGTCGCTGTGCTGTGCCACGAACTCCGGGGCCATCGTTTCACCCAACGCCGCGGACGAGGAGGTCAAACTAATCAATGAGACCCTCCAGGTCGAGGCACAGAGAGGCACTGCCAACCTGGGCGTTGAATACGTGGGAACCTGCATTCTGGCCAACTCCAAGGGAGTGGTGGCAGGGATTCCCACAACTGGCATAGAAATGGGAATGATACAAGAAGCTTTTGAAGGCACAACATGGTGATCAGATGGGCGACACAACTCCTAAGATCTACCGGGTAAAGGGGAAGTTCCTGTGCCGGGACCACATGCAACCCTTCGCGATCGAGACGATGTCGATGAAGCCCGAGGATGCAAGGGAGAAGGTATACTCGGAGTTCGGCAGCAAACACAGGGTTAAGCGGAACCGGATCGTGATAGAGAACATCGAGGAGATACCTCCCGAGGAGGCGAAGGACCCGGTGGTCAGATACATGGCGGGTGAGTGAAGTGGAGGAGAAGCAACAGGAGCTGAGTCGACTAGCGAACGAGATCGAACTTCTTCAGAGCCAAGTGAATGCCCACAACCAGAACCTCGAGATCCTCGCGGTGTCCCTCTCGGAGACGAGGCAGACTCTCGAGACGCTGGAACAGCTGAAGAAGACCGACGTGGGCCGGGAGGTCCTGATACCACTTGGTACGGGTTCCTTCGTGAAGGCCATACTGAAGCAGAACGACAGGGTGCTCATTGGGGTTGGATCTGGCTTCTCCGTCGATAAGGACGTCGATGAGGCCAAGGCAGTAGTTGACATGAGGGCCCAGCAGCTGGAATCGGTCATCAAGAAGACTAGGGAAGCGATCGAGGAGATATCGGGGCGATTGGATCAATCTGTGCCACGCTGGCAGCAACTCTACAAGGAGCTCTCCGAGAGCCAGGCTGCGACATGAGCCCATCTCACTGGGTGGGAGATTGTTCGAGAGACTGCGGACACGAGTATCCAGATTCACGAAGCAGCTGACGGGGCGGGCACTGAGCGAGAAGGACATAGATGACATACTGTCGGACCTGGAGACCGGCCTGCTTGAAAGCGACGTTGCTTTGGACGTTGCCGACCGCATCATTCAGGAGACTAGGGAAGCTCTGACGGGCAGAAGCTATACGCCTACCACAAACGTGCCGATGGTCGCTAGAGAATCCGTACGATCGGCGATCAGGGAGGTCCTCGGTACGCAGACATACTCCCTGCTCGGAGAGGCCGAGCGGGCCAAGAAGGAAGGCCGGCCTTTCCTCATCCTCTTCGTGGGCTACAATGGTACGGGCAAGACCACGACGATAGCCAAGATCGCCAGGCTCCTCATGGACAAGGGTTTCAGCTGCGTCATCGCAGCAAGCGATACGTACCGGGCCGCGGCGATAGAGCAACTAGAGTATCATGCCGACAGACTCAACGTCAAGATGGTGAAGCAGAAGAGGGGTTCCGACAGCGCGGCCGTCGTCTACGACGCGGTGCTGCATGCGAAGTCAAAGGGCATGGACGTCGTCCTGGCCGATACTGCCGGCAGGGTTCACACGAACATCAATCTCATGGACGAGATGCGGAAGGTGGTGCGTGTCAACCACCCGGATTGTGTGATCTTCGTCGGTGACGCCCTTGCCGGGAATGATATCATCCAGCAGGTGAAGGAGTTTAACGATGCATGCAACATCACCGGGGTTATCCTGACCAAGGCGGATGCCGACGCGAAGGGGGGTGCAGCCGTCTCGGTTGCATACACCACACACAAGCCAATCCTCTACCTCGGCGTCGGCCAGGGATACGGGGACCTCCAGGAGTTTTCATCGGAGTGGTTGGTGGATCTACTATTCAAGGACGGGTAGCAGCGGTCGTGGGCCGCTCATCGTCATGCCCGCAAAAAGACTTATATGATCCTGAGCCCACCGTTCCCACCGAAGTTTCGTGTGGTGGTTCGCGAACTTGCCCGTCACGGAACAGGACTATCGCAACATTCTTGCAAAGATGAGGGTCGACCCACTCTTCAAGAACCTGGTGATCCAGATCGTCCGAGAGAACTTCGACGTCGTTGCCTCCCAGATGATCCGGGAGGTGGATCGAAAGATAAATCAGGCCGTTCAATCCAGAAAGACCTACTACTAGGACAAACAGACCGTCACCTAGGAGAAGTGAGCGGACCGGCAAGATTGGCATGTTCAGGTCCCGGTACCCGTGATTTCTACGCAATTCCGGAAGGGTGGACTGGCCCCCACTCGCGACCGGTCGGCATGAGTGCGGGTCCTTCGATAGGCCACCAGACAGCCGAGGGGGACGGACAGGACAGGACTGACGGGGAAAAGTTTTCAAGCTATTCTCGCGATGGCTCGGGCAAGACGTGTTGATGGACAGTGGTTCTTGATAGTCTCGGAAGGTCACTTCACAATGCCCTGGCGAAGCTCACGGGCTCCGCAAGTATCGACGCCGAAACGGTCCGCCAGCTGAAACAGGACATACAACGAGCGCTGCTTCTGGCCGATGTCAACGTCCAGCTCGTGGGGCAGTTGACCAAGAGAATCGAGCAGCGAGCGCTTGGGGAGCAGCCTCCCCCCGGGATCACCAAGAGGCATCACGTCGTGAACATCGTCTACGAGGAGCTCGCAGACTTCCTGGGGAGGGAGGCGAAGGGCCTTGCATTCGCCGCGGGACGTCAGAGCACAGTCGTTATGCTGGTCGGGATCCAGGGGTCGGGCAAGACGACTACCACGGCGAAGCTCGCGAGATACTTCCAGAAGAGGGGAAGGAAGACCGCCATAGTCTGCTCGGACACCTGGAGGCCGGCGGCGCTCAAGCAGCTGGAGATGTTGGCTGAAGGCCACGGCATACCGGTTCTTGGCGACGCGACGCAAAAGGACGCGGCGCATCTTGCCCGATCGGGTGTCAAGTTCTTCTCCGAGAAGCAATATGACCTCATACTCGTGGATACGGCGGGCCGACACAAGGAGGAGACCGGCCTCATCAAGGAAATGCAGGAGATAGCACAAGCCATAAGGCCCCATGAGATCATACTGGTGATAGATGCGACTCTGGGCCAGCAAGCAAGGTCCCAAGCCAGCGCCTTCAAGCAGGCCACGGATATCGGGTCGATACTTGTCACCAAACTCGACGGCAGCGCAAAGGGGGGAGGGGCTCTATCCGCCTGCGCCGAAACCGGAGCCCCAATCAAGTTCCTTGGGGTCGGCGAGACCATAGAAGACCTGGAACCCTTCGATCCTAAGGCCTTTGTCGGCAGACTTCTGGGAATGGGTGACATAGCGTCGCTCATATCGAAGTTCGAGGAAGCGACTCGTCAGGAGGAGATCACGGAGGAGTCAGTGTACAAATTTCTCGAAGGCAAGTTCAGCTTGGAGGACATGTACAAGCAGCTTGAGATGCTTCAGGGAATGGGGCCCTTCAAGAAGATACTGCAGATGATCCCGGGCATGGGCTATACGCTCCCAGACGAGGCAGTCAAAGTGGGCGAAGAGAAGCTGCAGAAGTTCAAGATCATCATGAACTCGATGAGCAGGGAGGAGTTGAGGAACCCCAAGATCCTGAATAGCGGCAGGATACACAGGATCGCCAGGGGATCTGGTTCCAGCGAGCAAGAGGTGCGAGAACTCCTCAAGCAGTACGACACCATGAAGAAGATGATGAAGGGCCTTGGCAGAAGTCGCAGATTCCGGGGACGGGCGATGAAGAAGATGATGAGGGGTGGATATCCCCTCTAGCCTGATCCGCTGCGCAATCTAGTCCTTTTTGGCTCGAAACAGAACTTGGGCCGCGGGAATCTGGATCGCAGGAGGTGAACCTCCGTTCTGATACGTCGCAGGCTCTCCCTCTGTGCAAGGGCACGGATTATCAGATCCGCTATCTCTTCCATCTCTTCGCCCACCATTCCCAGACGAGTTACCTCCGGGGTGCCGAGCCGGCCCACGCAGTCGATTATGATGTCAGCCTCCTCCAGTCTCTTGGCGATCTCCTGGAAACTTCCGCTGCCCAGACTCCGAGCCACCTCCGGGCCATTCAGGCCCACCTGATGGGACTCCGTGTAGTCCTTTTCCCTGCACTGTACCGGCAGGCCACCTTCGTCGAGGGCCCGGGCCAGACGCTTCGCATTCTGGACGATCATCTCGGCGTAAGCCTCGCCAAATCGCCTCATCTCCAGAAGCGCTTGGGCCAAGGCGGCGATCCTATTCCAGTGGGCATTGTCGATCGTTTTCCAGTGGAGGTTGCGCTCGATATGCGAGAACATGTCGAGATCATCGGTGAGCATGATGCCTCCCTGAGGACCGAAGAAGGTCTTGTGAGTGCTACCGAAAACCATGTCAGCACCTTCCCTCAGCGGCCGGCCGAAGCGACCGCCAGCCAAGAGACCCAGCACATGAGATGCATCGTAGATCAGCTTTGAGTCAGTCTCATCGCAGGCTTCCCGCATTCTCTTCACGTCAGGAGGAAAGAGCATTTTGGAGGCGCCAAGGACCACCGCGCGGGGACGGCACCGTACTATCTCCTCGGAAGCGGCGTCGTAGGCCAGGTCGCACGCCTTATCGTCAAAGGGCAGGCCATGCGCATCAAGGCCCAGCATCCCGGCCATTTCGTTCCCGGCATATCCCGGATAACCCCCGTCCGAGAACTCCACGGCCATGATGGAATCTCCCCTTGAACAGACGGAACTCAACGCAATGAGCGCCGATATGTGGCCAGATATAGGCCTCACACAGGCATGTTTGCACCGGAACACCCTGCAAGCCAGATCGATGGCAAGCGATTCAACCTCGTCAAGGTACCTCGTTCCGCGATAGGCGTTCTCGACGGGCCTGTCATCCATCTCTTTGATTCGCGGCAGGGAGTACCTATGCCCCATGTCGCATGCAAGGAGGCCCCTGGCAGCGTCGCTCATGACGTTCTCCGATGGTATCAGGTTGATGCACCCAGCTCTCCAAGATTCGTGTCTCCTTACGATGATTGCAGGATCACCTAGCCTGGGTTTCATGAGGACAACTCCTTTCGGCCGGAGCTCATGAGGCTTTTATCTGTCTCCGTTCGCCGACGGTGGGCTTGCGGTCCGGACCCCAAGAGGACGCCTCGACACATTTATCAGGAAAACGCTTGGGCCAGGCAGACCAGATCTCTCTTGATCGTTTACCTGATTAGGCATGGCCAATCGCAAAGGCAGGGTCCAGCCGCTGCATCAGACCCCCAGCTCTCCGATATGGGGCGGCTCCAAGCCGAGCTGGCTGGGGAACGGTTGCGCGATGAAGGGATCGAAATGCTCCTTTCCAGCCCGCTCCTGCGGGCCCTGGAAACGGCCGAGATAGTCGGCGGGAAGATCGGGCTGAAACCCTTGGTATGGGCCGACCTGGTGGAGGCTTGGGACGGATCTGAAGCGACTCCGGCTTCGATCCTCGCTCGCCGCTTCCCGCATTTGGTCATTGACATCCCGGAGAGATGGTGGCCAGCACAGGAGGACGAGCAGACCCTATACCGGAGGGCGGCCCGGCTTTCCGAGAGGTTGAGGTCTCTTGGTGACGAGACCGATCGCCGGATCGGAGCCGTCGGCCATGGAACCTTCGGTGCGGTCCTCATGAGCACCTTTCTTGGGGCACCCCCCTGCGGATACACACGTTTCAGCCAGCACAACTGCTGCATATCGATCCTCCATCTGGGACCAGGCAGAGCAAAGCTCTACAGAGGCAATGACGTGTCCCACTTGCCGAAGCACATGTTCACGTGATGTATCCATGAGTCAGGTCGATGCACTTCTCATCCAGTGGTGGGACAGGAAGCGCGAGGAGATCAAGTCCCGCCTCCGCGAATTCGAGAGAATCCGAGGGATGGGAACCAAGCGGGTGTTCGAGGAGCTCTGTTTCTGCCTACTCACGCCGCAGAGCTCGGCCCTTGCAGCAGATCGAGCAATCAGCCACATGGTTCGCACCAATGCTCTTTACGAAGCCCCGAGGGAACTGCTGGCCCAGATCATCTCAGGATGCGGCATTCTTTATGCCGACAACAAGTCAAGATATATCGTGGAGGCGAGGAGCAAATTCATGGCCGAGAAACCCGTTCTCATCCTTGCCGAGCTTCTGTCCGATGATGCAGGAAAGGCAAGAGAGAAGGTCGTTACGAGCATCAAGGGACTGGGCTACAAGGAGGCAAGCCATTTCCTGAGGAACATCGGCTACGAAGGGCTTGCGATTCTGGACAGGCACGTCCTTAGGACGCTTGCCGACGCCGGAGTGATCCCAGAGATACCGACTACCCTCAGCCGCAAGACGTACCTGCAGATCGAACAGGAATTCCTTTCGTATGCCAATCGACTGAACATCCCATCCGATGCCCTCGATCTGGTGATGTGGAGTTGCAGGACGGGTCAGGTCTTCAAGTGACCAGGCACCCGTCTTGACCCCGGTCTTGCGCCAAATCACCTCTGCTCGAAGCAGGCGCATTTGGCTGCCTTCGGCTGCGTATGAGCACGGGGTTACGAGTCGCTCGGCCTTCGGACCGACCATGGCTCGGCGACAGGGCAGCACGCTATGATCTTGTCAACGGAAGGGTGTGGGCCTGTCGGGATTTGAACCCGAGTATGCACCTCCGCAGGGTGCTGTGCTTATCTGTCCTTACGGAATCCAAGCTACACTACAGGCCCCGGGGAACGGTCACCTGGGCGTTAATCATGGGACCGATCGCTCGCAGTATCTCGTGAGGATCTGCATCTTTCGAGCACTGAACCTCACACTCCAAGAGGCCAAGGCGCTTGACCCTCACGACCTTGCTCGAGTTACCCGTTCTCTGAAGCGCATTTTTAATCTTTCTCCTGGTTTCCCCGCAAGCATAGAACCTGCTTGTCCTGCTGCTCAGGTGGCGCGCCTGGGAATTGGTGAGCCTGATCTGTATCTCGTGCTTGGCCCGGTCCACGGCGACCACTCCCACGTTCAAAGGAAGGTAATCCATCAGTCCAAGCCTTCTGGAAAGGTGCCTCACGGACATCGGACCCCTGATGCCCAGATGCTTCTTCAAGGAGAAGGCAGGGAGAAGTGCGTCAACCGGAGAACCATTCTGATCGAAGATGCCCAGATCGACGTAGACGCCGTACCCGACCTTTCCCAGGTCAACGATCTTGCCCCTTCGTATGGATGCCTCACCGACGCCATCCATCGTGCTGGTCGTCCCGAGACGGGATTCCAGGTACTTCGCCGCAACCTCTTCGTCTGGACCCTCCAGTACGATCTCTGCCCATTCGCGTTTTCCCCTGACTACGGAGACCACTCGAACGTCCAACTCGAGGATTTCCTCAAGCATCTCTGCCAGGCTCACCCTAGCATCTCGAACGTTTCTGTAGATCTTCTCCAATACGGTGATCTGTCTCAACGTGACTCCCTGCCAGCCCCTCCACCTCGTGGGCCAAGTCTACTATTCGACGCACTATGGGGCTATCCCTGCCGAATTCCTCCTCAAACGCCCTCCTGCTTTGCTCGGGGGTGAGGATCTTGTCCCAGACCATGTTATCGGCGTGGGCGACTATCTTCTCCTCCAGCGTGTGGGGGCTGAAGTCCCCCTCGGGCAGACCATGTCTGACCGCCTCGTCAGATGGGATGCCGGCACCGATATGCCTTTCGCAGATTCTTGCAAGGGCTTCCCTGCTCTCCCGATCAAGGAAGTCGAGCGCCGGATGCTCCCGTATAATGCGCCCGCCGACGATGCCGTGATCCAGGCCATGGGACCTGCTTCTGCCGATGTCGTGAAGCAATGCCCCCAGCCTGACCATGTCCGCATCCACTTTCACTCCGTTGGCCGTCATCCTCTCCGCTATGGAGTTGGCGACCTTCTCCACTCGATCGGAATGGGTTATAACCGACCTGCTCGCCCCGATCTCGCGCATCAGGGCGAGGGCCATGGACCGCGAGGACATCATCCGACTTCTCCATCCGAGCCCGACTCAAGTCTCGTTATTCTCACTCTGAGGTTGGAGACGATTCCCGAATTGTCGTGATGCTCGAGCATGGACCCGCAGTTGGGGCACTTGAAGCCGTTGTCGGCAGCTATCTCGAAGGTGAAGCGTGAGCAGTTTCCGGCCTTGCACACGAAGAAGATGTTTTGTTCCTCGTATTCGAGCCTCGATCTGAGGACCCTCAGATCCTTCTGTCTCTGGTTCGACAGGACCTTGGATCGGCTATCGGAGTCCATTCTCCAATGGTAGACGAACCAGCCAGTCTTAGGGTCCCTTGACCTTCTGTAGAATGCCAGCCGACAGTCGTAGAGACGGTACAGGGCACTTCGCACGTTATTAATCCGGAAACCCGTTATCTTGGAAATCTCTTCGTCCGTCAGCTCCCTCGACCATATCGTGTCTGCAACCACCAGAGCTTCCTCGCTTATGTTCGCCCTTATGTATTCCCCTAGATCCAGCTCCAAGGCCCAAACCCTCGGCAGAGAAGTCCTACGGCACTTATGTTATGGAGTCAAAAATATTTAAATGTTGCCAATAGGCCTTTTAATCGCCAAATGAAGCATCATAGAGCTTATTTCGCCGATGAGAGGTGTCTGGTAGCGGGTTTTGCCCTGTGAAGGTACAGGTACTTAGATTGGGACATAGAAGAACCAGGGATACGAGGATCACTACCCATGTGGGTCTTACAGCACGCGCACTCGGAGCCGACCGGCTGGTGCTTTCTGGCGAGCGAGACGAAGGCATGCTTTCCTCCCTGTACAAGGTCACTCGAGATTGGGGGGGAGAGTTCGAGGTCGTCTACGAAAGGGACTGGAAGGCGTTTATGAAGGCTTTCACAGGCATCAAAGTCCACCTAACCATGTACGGTCTACCGGTGGAACAGGTCATAGGGGAGGTCAGGGAACGGAACGACCGTGAGGATCTCCTGATCGTGGTCGGGGCGGGAAAAGTGCCCAGGCTTGTTTACCAGCTCGCGGACTTCAACGTCTCCGTCACTTCTCAGCCTCACTCGGAGGTGAGCAGCCTCGCAATATTCCTTGACAGGCTCCATGCAGGAAGGGAACTCAACCTTCAGTTCCATGGAGCGAGGAAGAAGATCGTTCCTTCCGCCCGGGGCAAGCATGTTGAGGTCGATGGAGGAGGCAGAGCTACTTCCTAGATACGTGCTTCTCGATGACCTCGTCCGGTACCTTTTCGAACATGTGGGTGTCGCTCCGGATGAGGGCCATCTCCACGTTTTCCCTGGTTACGCCGCCCTCGATGGTCGTCCCCAAGGCCTCAAGGGACAGCGAGATGCAGTCATCCAAGGAACGCACAGAGGAGTACTTCTTCTCGAAGAAGTCATTGATCGTCTTGTTGTTCTGACCTATGGCCTTGGCCTTGAACTCATAGAGAGCACCGCTGGGATGGGTCACATAGATCTGGGGGCCGACCTCATCGACCCCGGCGATGAGCAGCGAGGCTCCGAACGGCCGGATACCGCCGTACTGCGTGTACATCTGCTTGAAGTCTCCGATCTTCTTGGCCAGCTCCTCCACGCCGATGGGCTCGCCATAGGTGAGACGATAGATCTGGCAATCCAGCCTGGCCCTGTCAACCAGAACCCTGGCATCGCCGATCAGACCAGAGGTAGCCGCACCCAGATGATCGTCGATCTTGAAGATCTTCTCGTACGACCTGGGCTCAATCAGAGGAGAAGCGAAACGCTTCTCAACCAGCAGCACGATGCCCTCAGAACACTTCAAGCCTACAGCTGTAGCACCCTTCTCAATGGCCCTCTCAGCGTACTCAACCTGATACAACTTGCCATCAGGGCTGAAAACCGTGATAGCCCTATCGTAACCCATCGCACCCTCAGGCATAAAAGCCACAATACCACCTCAATAGGGCTGGACAGGTATCCTGCCCAGAACCTCCTCCACGACTTTGCCTTCGACAAACCGGAAGCCGTCTCTGCCGATCACAGCAGCCTGGACCACGTTGCCTGTGGCTGCATCTCGCTCGATAGCCATCCGCACGCTGGCCAGCGCCAGCTCCATCCCTTCATCCAGAGACATATCCAGTCTGTACCCGCGCTCCAGAACGCCGTAGGCGACGGGCGAACCGGAGCCCGAGGAGGTGATCTTCTCCTCCGATAGCCCACCCCAAAGGTCGACAACGTAAAGACTCGGACCGGATATGTCATGGCCTCCGAGCAGCAGCTGGACTAGGTAGGGGAAGTACCTCTGACCATGAACGATGTTTGCCGTAAGCGTGGCCAAGCCGCGAACGCTGATCCGAGCTTTGCTGCGCATCCGATAAAGGCGTGCTTCGGCTCTCAGGAGCGAAACCAGTGCCTGCGTGTCGCCCACTGCCCCGGCCGTTGTCAGGCCGATGTGGGGCTCGATCTCGAATATCTTCTGGGCCCGCTTGCTGGCGACCAGGGTGCCAGCTGTTGCGCGGCTGTCTGCAGCCAGTATCACGCAATCATCGCAAACCAAACCGACTGTCGTTGTGCCCTTCCTGCCGAGCGTCTCATAATCGACCATTTGCTTCAGACCTCCCAAAAGGGGACGGAGAGAGGGTGACCGGGTGGAGTCTGATCTATGTTTCCGGTGTTCGTTTAAATGTTACCCATCGATGCTCCCCGGGACGGTGATCGCACATCGGACTCGCTGAGGCCCGTGTTCATGCAGATGGTCAAAGCAGGGGAAGTCCTCATCCGATCGGTCGCTCTTGTGGCGAGGAAAGCTATTAAACAGAGCAACAGCTTATGGTCTCGATCGAATGAACTGCATTGGCAGGGCCTCCCCCATTGCGCTGTTTACCTTAGTCGCAGCACTTGCCTACTTGGCGATCGGCGCGGCGGTCGTGAATCTCCGATTCAACAACCAACTTGGGCTGGTGCAGATCGTCGGACCGATCTACTCCTTTCAGGAGATCACAGATCAGATGATCACTGCAGACGAAGATCCCCGGATCAAGGCACTGATCATATACGTGAATAGCCCGGGCGGGGCGGCCTTCGCCTGTATGGAGATTCGAAGATACTTGGAGAGCACAAGCAAGCCGAACATCGCCATCATGGGCGAGATTGCGGCATCCGGGGGGTACTATGTTGCGTCGGCTGCTGATGAGATCATGGCTCATGCCAACACGATCACCGGTGCCTTGGGAGTCATATCCGTGTGGGTGGACTACAGCGAGTGGATGAAGAAGGAGGGCATAAAGTTCTGGGTCTGGAAAACCGGGCCGGCCAAGGACCTCTACGAGCCTTGGAGGCCTCCTACGGCAGAGGAGAACGAGACCATAAGCCGTGAGCTGAACAAGACCTACGAGATCTTGGTGGCAGACATAGCCCGGGGCAGACCCAACCTGACCATGGAGAGGCTGCAGGAGATCGCCAACGGGTCTGCGTACTCGGGCCAGGAGGCATTGGAGCTGGGCCTGATCGATTCCATCGGGGACCGCCATTCAGCAGTGTCAAAGATCGCGTCGAGGGCCATGATTGGTACGTACTTTGTCAGAGATATGGCGTACGGTGACAGATCGGTTCTTGCCGGCCTCATCGTGTCCTATCTTCTTTCTGGTGTAACGTTCGGCTTCATCGCCCTGCTTGCCTGTATCGGAGTTCTCAGGTTTCTCGCGAAACGAAGGTCGGCAAGCCAGGCCGGCCCGAGGAGAATGGGTATATAGTTTCACCCTGGGTGCGGGCCATTGCTCCATCAGATGGTCCTCAGCGTGTCACAATCCAAGAGGCTGATCGGCAAGGGGATAGCCAGATGGCCCCCTTTGCTCGATAGGATGAGGCACGGCATGGTAGTCATAGCGAAGGGGAGTACCAATCGCTACGTTGCGGAGGAGATCCTTGGCAGGAGGTTGGGTGATCACCCGTTTGCATGGGGTCTCGTCGCACCTTCCGGGATCAGGCGGCGGGAGGACATTCCCGAGATCGTTTTGGTGGACGGCAAGACGAGCAGAATGGCGATTGATGAGGCCGTTGCCTCGATGTCATCCGGAGACATCTTCATAAAGGGCGGCAATGCCCTCCACTATCCGAGCAGAACCGTTGGAGTGCTTTCGACGAGTCCAATCGGCGGAACGATTGGGTTGGCCTACCCGAGGATCATGGGGAGTAGGATTCGACTTCTCATACCCATTGGCTTGGAGAAGTGTGTCCCTTATCCGATTGAAGACTGCTGCGCGTTGCTCAATTCCCCTGAGGAAAGAGACGCCTCGCTTGCCACCATGTACCCTGTCAAAGGCGACGTCTTCACCGAGATCGAGGCTCTTGAGGTTCTTGCGGGAGTCCGGGCTAGCCATGTTTGCTCAGGAGGGGTTGCGGGCTTCGAAGGGGCCGTCAGGCTTGCCTTCAAGACATCCCCTGAGCAGACCGACACTGTCATGGCGCTGGAGTCGTCCCTGCGGGACGAGCCTTCATATGAGCCGTAGACCTAGCCCCTGCTCAGGAGAGCAGCCCATCGGACCGGAGCGGGAAGAAATCTAAGGCGAACGCAATACATAATAACCCGGAAGCCCTTAGGCGGGTGACGTCGGGGAGAAATGCCGTGCCGCACATCGTTTTTGACACTGAGCTCGACTTCGCCTATGCCAAAGCCGATATCCGAGACCACATAAAGTCCTTCATGTTGGGCAAAGAGGCATCCCAGAAAGGCTTCAAGGTCAAGCTGTGGCAGGTCTTGGTTGAGGTGGATGATCAGGCCCTGAAAACCCTCGAGGAGAAGAAGGTCTCCAACTGGAAGCTGCTTGAGCAGTAGAACAGGGATCGGATTGGAGGAGACAAGCCTAATCAATGCCCTCAAGGAGAGGTTTGGCGACACGGTGGTAGGCAGAGGCACGCAACTTGCGGACGGAGGGGTTCGCCTCAGCCGAGACCACAGGATGACGAATCCCGCCAAGGGAACCTTCGGCGACTATGGAGTCGCCGCGATATCGCGTTCTGAGTCAAAGGTGGAATTCGATCTTGAATCGCTCCAGACGCAGTGCCTTTCCTGCGGACTCGCCAGAGGCACCATCTGCCACCACGTGGTTGCGGTCCTGGTCGCCGCGAACCGGCAATCCTTCCTCACCGACGATGAACTGAGGAAGATGATCGGGTCCCTCTACGGAGTGAGGGAGCGCGGCTCGCAGGTGGCGAGAAGGATCTGCCCCAGCTGCAGAAAGCCCCTCGAGATAACTTCGCAGATAGTCTGCCCGAAGTGCGGCCGGGCCGTCTGTCGAGACTGCTACCTGAGGGAAGAGGGAATGTGCAGCAAGTGCCATGACGTTAAGGTGCACGGAAAGCCCAAGGTTGGCCTCGGCGAGGTCCTGAAAGGCTTCATCGGAAAGAAGTGAATCCTCAGCCTCGACCGCTTCTCCGGGACCTCTTCCTCCCCCCGGCCGGGGGCCTGAAGACGATGATCAGAACAAGGACCAGGAAAGCGGCCCCGATGCCAATGAAAAGCCAGGGAAGCCCCATCTTCACCTTGACCAAGCCGCCCGCCGGGATCTCAGCGCGCACCCTGCCGGAGTATATCCCCTTCACGCCCCTGAATTCGAACGGACCTCGAAGCTGCAGGCCCGACTCGGTGACGGTGAACTCGGAGACCAGCAATCGGACCGTTCCATCCTCGGCGGTCATCCCCTCGCCCACCATGGTCTTTGCCTGATCCCGCACGGTAACGATGACCCCTGAAAGGCCACCTGCGCCCGACCCAGCCCACACCGTCACCTGCCTCATCATCTCTACCCTGGAGCCTGAAAGAGCGTTCACCCTTTCCTTCTCGAGAAGGCAGTCGATCAGCGTTATCCTGGAATTCTCAATGCTTTCGATGTGTATCTGGCCGCCGCTCAGTCTCTCGTTTTGCATCTCGACCCGCGCATTCTTTGCATACACGACGTAAAACTCGCCCTCGTAGCGATTGTGTGCGGTCCTTATGTTGTCGCAGGCTGACATTATCAGCGCCCCGAGCCCAGTCTCATTTAGCTTGTTGTTGGTGAAATCAACGCCATTGGAGTTCGATATCACGACATGTCGGTCGCTGTTGTTCCAGAAGAGGTTGTCCGCCACGACCCCCGAGGACGCGTTGACAACGAGCCCGGTCGACGCCTGCGTCACCAGATTACCTCTAAACACGATGCTCCGACACCCATCAAACCTCACGCCAAATCCCTTGGTGTGATCGAAGATGCAGTTCTCGACCACGGGGTTATCCGAGGTGATCCTGAATCCTCCTGCCCACTCCGAACCGATCACGTCGGAGAAGACGTGTTCGATCCTGCATGACCTAGCTTCGATTGCGCCATGGCATTCGAACCAGAACCCCTCACTTGCGTTGATCGTCGTAAGCCTCACATTGGTCATGGCCAGTCTTCCGCCGGGCTTCACGATAACTCCATAGCGGGACGCGTTCGTGCAGTTGAATATCAAGACCGATGCCGTCACGGTCAACTCAGCGCCGGGCATTATGGTTATGTTCCCCTCGAAGATAGCGGTGGCATCCGATAGAGTCTCCTTCCCGTCGATTACCCAGTTGCCTCTGGGAGTCAACCCTAAGGCGGCTTCGAATCCGACGCACAACACAAACAAGACGGTGAGAAGAAGGGCCGAGTGAACACCATATCTGGTTGGCATCCCCATCCCCCGTCCCAGGGTCCTCAAAAATGTGTCTGAGAGACCATCCGGCGGGCTGTTTGTGCGCTTCCCAGGGCCACCGCGACGGCAGATGAACCTGAGTCCCCCGGGTCAAGTACCCGACCCCGGTCTGCCTGGGACTTCAACTCTGGGACTAGCCCAGGTGTTCGAGAACATTTTTTGGCCCTCTTGTGTCGTGGGGTTCCGTGGCAAAGATACTGGCGTGCTGCGTATTGGAGGGGGAGTTGAAGCACCTATCTCCCGGATCCACTATCGACTGGTTCGAGCCTCTCTGTCACTCCCTGCCTCCCGACAAGTTTGTTGAGTACGTCGACAGAGAATTGCTGGATCATGCACTTCTTGTCTGCGGCGACTGCGGGGGACTGTCCAAACTGGCCGGACGCAGGGGGGTCACGATCACCCAAGCTAGGGATTGCATCGATCTCCTGACGGGTGGGCGAGAGAGAGGATCCGGGGAGATCTATCTCACCGATGGTTGGCTGGAGAACATGGATACGATCTTCGGTCTCGGAAGATTGCCCTCCGAATCAAAGGCAAAAACCCTGAAGGCCCTCCTTTCAGGCGTCTCGAGAGTCGTTTACATAGCGACTCATGGATGCGATCGGAAGGAACGACAGGCCCGGGAGATGTCTGAGATTCTGGCAGCAGAATTCTGCCGAGTTCAAGGGTCTCTGGATGCCCTGGAGAGATCCCTGAGAGAGGTGGGTCTTTGAGAGGCATCGGTGTCTTGGCCCTGGACCTGGACGGTGTGCTTCTGGAGGAGGAAAGCAGCTGGGCCAGGTACCATGATCTACTTGGCACACAGGACGGAAGGGAAAGGAACATGAGATCCTTCATGTCCGGCGAGATCGACTACCGGACATGGGCCACGAGGGACGCGGGACTCTGGAAGGGCATGAACCCATCACCCGTCTGCAGGTACCTGGAGTCGTTGAAGACGAGAACAGGATCTGCGGAGATGGTCTCCGACATGCGTTCCCTGGACGTCGTGACAGCCATCATCAGCACCGGGATCGGAGCCGTAGCCCGAAGGGCCGCTGAGATCCTGCATATCGACTTGGTCGAGGCAAACGACGTGGAGATCCTCGGATCAAGAATCAGCGGCAGGGTTAAGGTCAAGTGTGGGTTCCGCGAAAAGGGTCTTGTGCTGAGGAGAATCGCGGGGCATGCCGGGATTCCCCTTGATCGCTGCGCGTGTGTGGGGAATGACGAAAATGACATCCCCATGTTCCAGACTGCCGGCTTCTCAATCGCCTACAACCCGACTACCGAGGAAGTCGCTTCCCATGCGAGCGTTGTTGTTCGGGGTCGTGATCTTGAGGACGTTCGATCGATTCTGAGGGATCATTTCGCACATCTCAGGTCGTGTACTGCGAGTTCACCTTCACATAGTCGTATGTAAGATCACAGCCCCAAGCCCTCGCGGAGAAGGATCCAAGACCCAGGTCGAAGACAAGCCTGAAACTATCCCTGCACAGGAACCGCTTTGCCTGCTCGTTGGCCCTTTCGGAGATCTGACAGCCGTTCTCGACCCAATCAAGGGAGGATCCCTCGTCATCCTCCAAACGAATCTTGACACGATCCTGATCCACCCTGGCTCCCGAGTACCCGGCTGCGGCCACCATCCTGCCCCAGTTCGGATCACACCCAAATACGGCGGTCTTGACTAGATTGGAGCTGGCGATGCTCCTGGCACAAAGCCTGGCGTCTCCCCGAGATGATGCTCCGACCACAACCACCTCGAAGGTCTTTGTCGCGCCCTCCCCATCCCTCACCATCCTCTTGGCGAGGTCGACGCACACCTCGGTCAAGGCCTCCTGGAAGCGTTGGAAGTCCCGGTCGTCCAAGGATATGGAATGATTCGAAAGGCCACTTGCCATGAGAATCAGAGTGTCGTTGGTGCTCGTGTCCCGGTCAACCGAAACCATGTTGAAGCTCTGGTCGGCTGCCTCCTTGAGGGCCGCAAACAAAGTCGGGCGGTCCGCAGCGACATCGGTTGTGAGCAGACACAGCATGGTGGCCAGTTGCGGATGGATCATGCCAACGCCCTTCGCAACACCCCCTATCGTAACTGTCCTCTGACCGAAGCTCACCCTCATCGCCGTCTCCTTTGGCACCCTGTCCGTCGTCATGATTGCCATGGACGCCTCCTTGGACGCCACTCTCTCGGTTGATAGTCTCGGGATCGCCTTCTCCAGTCCAGCGATGATCCTGTCGAGCGGCAGGGGCCTCCCGATCACGCCTGTTGACGCAAGCAGGATCTTCTCGGGGCTGCTGCCGAGCAGCTCGGCTGCCTTCCTGGTCGTCATACGAGCACCGTCGAGGCCCGATCTACCGTTACACGCATTGGCGTTTCCCGAGTTTACGACTACCGCCCTCACCACCCCTCCCGATCGGCGAAGGTTGTCCATCGAGACCAGCACGGGGGCTGCCTTGACGGCGTTAGAGGTGAAGAGCCCGACACAGATGGCCTCTGTTGGACACTCCGCGACCATCAAGTCCAGACCGCTCCTCTTGATCCCGGCCGCTACGGCCGAGGCCCTGAAGCCTCTGGGAGTTGTGATGCCGCCGTCGACCGACTCCACCGATCAATCACCTAGGGGTATAGACCGGGGAGGTCAAGGCCCTGAGTCTCAGGCAGGCCCAGCATTATGTTCATGTTCTGAACCGCCTCTCCGGAGGCTCCCTTTGTGAGGTTATCTATAGCAGACACGACCACAAGCCTCTCATTCCTCACATCCGCACAGAAACCGATATCGCAGAAATTGGAGCCCAGGACGCCCCTCAGGTCGGGCGTCTCCTGTCTCACCCGAATGAATGGCGAATCCCTGTAGAAATCCGCGTACAAGGATCTGGCATCCTCCTCTCCCAGCCTCGAGGTCAGGAAGGTGTGAGACGTAGTGAGGATGCCCCGCGATATCGGAACGAGGTGAGGGGTGAAATTAACCTCCACTTTTCTGCCAGCCACCAAGGAGAGTTCCTGATCCATCTCGGCTATGTGTCTGTGGTTTGTAACGCTGTAGGGCTTCACTGCATTGGCGACCTCCGCATGGTTGGTGAACATCGTTGGCTTCACCCCAGCTCCCGAGGTGCCTGACTTCGCATCTATGACGATCCGGTCCACCTCGACCAGATCATTCCGCAGCAGGGGAGCAAGGGCGAGAATTGCACCGGTGGGGTAGCAGCCCGGATTCGCAACCAGGTCGGCCCCCGCTATCTCGGTTCTGTGGAGCTCGGGAAGGCCGTAGACCGATCTTAGCTCCGGGCTGGTGTGTTTTACCCCGTAGATGGCTTCATAAGCGCCGCGATCCGCCAGGCGATAGTCGGCAGAGAAGTCCACCACCCTGGAGTGCTTCAGAATCCTGGGCACGATCTCCATGGATGCGGGATGATGAACGCATACGAAGACGAGATCAGAATCGGACAGATTCTCCGGATCCGGCATCTCGTACACCAGATCATTGTCCGGGATGTTCGGTAGCCTTCTGGACACGGGTGTCCCGGCCAGCTCCCTCGAGGTTACATGGCGTATCTCAACGCCCTGGTGCCTAGTCAGTATCCTCAGGATTTCGGCACCGGTATATCCGCTGCCGCCGATAATTGACACGCCGAACTCCGCCAATCCAAGCCTCTCCTATCCTCGTCCCAGGAACTCCTCCAGAATCTTTATCGCACACAGATCGGAGCACATGCTGCAGACCCTTGGATCATGGGAGGGGCGGTTCGACCTGCGGCTGGCGAACTGCTCCTTATCAATGGCTAGGCTCATGTGGGATTCCCAGTCCAACTCCTTCCTAGCCTTGGATATCGCATCGTCCCAGTGCCTTCCTCTTCCCCTGGCAACCTCACCGGCATGGGCGGCTATCCTCGCGGCAATCACTCCCTGGCGCACATCCCCCACGGTGGGCAGACACAGGTGTTCAGCCGGCGTAACGACGCACAGGAAGTCGGCTCCCGCCCAGGCAGCCAGAGCTCCGCCGATCGAGGCCGTGATGTGGTCATACCCGGGGGCAACATCCGTGACCAGTGGGCCAAGCACGTAGAAGGGTGCACCATCGCAGGCGATCTTCTCGAGTTTGACGTTTGCCTCGATCTGGTCCAGAGGAACGTGTCCAGGGCCCTCCACCATGACCTGGACGCCCTTCCTCCGTGCTCTCTTGACAAGCTCAGACGAGACCATGAGCTCCTCGATCTGGGCCCTGTCCGACGCATCGTGAAGGCATCCGGGTCGAAGGCCGTCCCCAAGGCTTATGGTGAAGTCGTATTTCGCTGCCAGCTCAAGCAGGTAGTCAAAATTGCTGTAGAGAGGGTTTTCCCGTCCGGTACGTATTATGTAGGCCGCGAGAAAGGCTCCTCCTCTGCTTACGGCTCCGAGTATCCTCTCAGACCTCCTCAGGGCCTCAACCGTCTCCTTCGTCACCCCCGCATGGAGCGTGAGGAAATCCACACCGTCTGAGGCATGCTTCTCCACGGCCGAGAAAACCAGATCCTCATCAAGGTCCACGAAGGCTCCGCTCCTTCGCTGGGCCTCCAGCACTGCATCGTAGACGGGCACCGTGCCAACGGGGCAACTGAGATCTGAGAGCAGTCTTCGCCTAAGGGAATCCGAGTCCTTTCCAGTGCTCAGATCCATCAGCGTGTGCGCTCCGGCCGCGAGGGCGGTCCTGGCTTTCTCCATCTCCTCCTCAAGGTCGCTTATGTCCCGCGAGCTACCTATGTTGGCGTTGATCTTGACCGCCATGCCTTCGCCCACGGCGACGGCATCCACATCCGGTCGCACCGCGCTGCGAGGCACCACGACTCGGCCAGATGCTATGAGCCGGGCTAGTTTCCCTGGGGCTATACCCTCCGTTCTGGCTAGCGACTCAAGCTCGGCTCCAGAAGCCTCATTCTTCAATCTGAGCATCAGAGTGGACAAGGACCATCCCCTCGGCTCGCAGCTCCTTAATACATTGAACCGAGCATCGGGATGGCTATTATCTCTTTTCTGGCCTTGGCTCTTGGCCCGATCTCGGTCAACAAGCCCGAGGGCGACATGGAACCGAGAGGAGATCAGTTTGCACTGATCAGGGCGGAGGGGCGGGTCCAAGGGCTGTAAGCCCGTGCACATATGGCATGGATTCACAAACAATACGTATTAATCGGAACGGATCTCCAAATGGTGTGGTGCATGGCCGCAGGCCGAACGGCCTCAGCGTCAGCGCAAACCAGGCCGAGACAGTGAAGAGGATACTGATCGCTCGCGGGTGGCTTGATCGCGGCATGAGGGTCGTCAGATCGGGGGGAGAGGTGTTGTTCCCCCTTCTGCCGGAGGCCGTGGGGAATGCCGGGGACCTTGGGATCTTCGGGGCGGAGACGATCTACCACCGCTTCCAACCACGAACGGCCCGGGCTGTGAGTCTAAGGACGGCACTTGAAGGAGTCCTCTCGCGAGACGACATCAACCTCATCGGGCGATCCTACGACGTCATAGGGGGCATCCTGCTCATCGAGCTGTCCGATTTGCTCCAGGATCGCAGAAAGGAGATAGGCGAGGCTCTGCTTCGATGGCTTCCCGTGAAGACGGTAGCCGTCAAGACCGGGCCGACCTCAGGAGATCGAAGGCTTAGGGAGATCGAGGTCATCGCGGGTAGTTCGTCCCTTGAGACCACACACAGGGAGAACGGGCTGGAGCTGAGCCTCGATCTTGGCCGGGTCTTCTTCAACCCGCGGTTGGGATCGGAACGGAAGCGGGTGGCCGAGCTTTCCACAGAGGACTCTCTCGTGATCGACATGTTCTCAGGTGTCGGCCCTTTTTCGATCTTGGTGGCGAGGATGTCAAGACGCGCGGATGCCAAGGTATTCGCCATCGACAAGAACCAGCGCGCGGTTGACTACCTGATAAGGAACGCAAGGAGAAACCGGGCCTGGAATCTGACCGCGGTCTGCGGCGATTCCGGCAAGGAAACCCCGAGGATTGCCCGCACAGTGGGCAAAGCAGATCGCGTCATCATGAACCTCCCCGCCTCTGCAGACGCGTTCCTCGCGGCGGCCGTTTCCTCACTCAGAACGGGCGGGTGTCTCCACTACTACCGACTCATGCCCAAGGATTCTGCGAGAGCTCGGATGGAAGAAGAGCTTGCACAGCACGCACAATTCGGCACGGATGGGTTCCGTGAGGTGGAGGAGTACTCTCCCTCGAGATCGGTTTACGTGGTAGACGCAATCATGGAAGGGCGTTTAGAGGAGGAGCAGAACGGCCATCGCGGCAAGCCCGCCCGCAATCGTTGAGAACAGATTCACCTGACCATTCGACATCTTGCCCTTACGCTCGAAGAGCGCTCCCATCACGCTGTCAACCATCGTGCCCACCATACCCCCAACCAGACAGATCACCGCCACCATCACAAGCGTCCAGTGGCTCCTTGTCTCCAACCTCAGGCCCCATGCAAACAAGGCCAGAACGGCGCAGCCAGCCAGGGCCGCCGCCGTCCCTAGGAGTGAGACTCCCCCGTGCGTTCCGGGTTTGACCCTCTTGAAACTCGTCACAAGCCAGGGATCTCGTCTGCTCGTCATTCCGATCTCGCTTGATAAGGTATCCGCCATGGCGGTGGAGACGGCTCCGAGATACCCCGCCACGAAGATCGCACCTGGGTGGAGGAACTCGGACACGACGAAGAGGAGAGCCGACATACCGTTGGCAACCACGTTCGTCCACGATCGTGCTCCCAACCTCTCCTGCGCAGCCCCGATCCTTTCCTTCGTCTTATACTTGTACTTCGTTGCCGCAGCCGCGAAAGCGAAGAAGACCAGAAGGAGCAAGAACCAAGATAGACCGCACAGCACCATGACGATTATGCCAAATACCCATGACATCAGCGCTCCGCTTGGGCTCAGAGCCTTCTTCCGATGGCCGGCCAGCGCCACCGCCGTGCAAAGGATACAGCCTAGGACGATCCTCAGGGCTATGGACCCTAATGTACCCCCTGATAAGAGGAAACCCGCCATTGCTTTCTCGTTCCTTATCTCCGGGAAGAGACATATAAAGGTTATTTCGGACCGTTTGGGAGGAGTGTGTCTCGGTGGGTTCGCCCTCGGACCCTGGGGTCAATGGCGCCAAGATAGGTCTCGAATGCCACGTACAACTCACGAAGCTGAAGACCAAGTTGTTCTGTGCCTGTTCGTCTGACTACAGGAACTTGGAACCCAACACCAGCGTGTGTCCGGTCTGCCTTGGCCTGCCCGGGTCCCTGCCGGTCCCGAACGAGAAAGCTTTCGAACTGGCCCTGATGATAGCCAATGCTCTGAACTGCCACATTGCGGATAACTGCTCGTTCTATCGAAAGAACTACACATACGTTGACCTCCCCAAGAACTACCAGATCTCCATGTACGAGGCCCCCGATGGATCCAAGACCCTGGCCCGTGACGGATATCTCACCCTGAAGATAGACGGAGCGAGAAAGCGTGTCGGCATATGGAGGATACAGCTGGAGGAAGACCCGGGGAGAAACGTGTTCAAAGGGTCGATAACAACCTCCACAGAGACCTGTGTAGACTATAACCGGAGCGGGATAGCCCTGTGTGAGATCGTCACCGCCCCCGACATTTCCTCGCCG
The DNA here is from genome assembly GCA_964452145.1 of Hadarchaeota archaeon (SeqCode). Taxonomy (GTDB): domain Archaea; phylum CAYQAE01; class CAYQAE01; order CAYVLA01; family CAYVLA01; genus CAYVLA01. The sequence continues at coordinate 63,489 of CAYVLA010000001.1, read as the reverse complement.
AAGGAAGCTAGGCTCTTTGCCCAAAAGCTTCGCAGCATCGTCGAGCACCTCGGTGTCACCGACGGCAGTTTGGAGGGGTCCATGAGGTTCGACGCCAACATATCGATTGCCGGAGGAAAGAGCGTAGAAATCAAGAATATCACCAGCTTCAAGGCGGTGCAGAAGGCGCTGAGCTTCGAAGTCAGCAGACAGAGAAGCCTTGTCAGGCGGGGGATCACGGTCGGGCGGGAGACGCGACATTTCGACGAGATCAGGAAGATCACCGTCTCACTGCGATCAAAGGAAACGGTGGAGGACTATCGATACTTCAGGGACCCCGACCTTATGCCCATACGTATCGATGCGAAGCTTGTTGACGGCGTGAGGCAAAGGATGCCCGAGCTTCCGGATTCCAGAGCCGATCGGTTCATCTCGGAATATGGCCTACCGGGGTACGATGCGGGGGTCCTCACGGCCAGCAAGAAGCTCGCCGACTTCTATGAGTGCTGCCTTGCCCTCTACGATCAGCCCAAGAAGATATCCAACTGGTTGATGACCGATCTGTTGGGCTTCCTCAACGAGGCAGGCCTGGATGTCGACGATCTGAAGATCCAGCCGACCCACATCGTTGATATGATTAGGTTGATCGACGACAAGACCATCAGCGTCAAGATCGCCAAGACGGTGATGAAAGAGATGCTTAGAACGGGCAATGACCCAAGGGATATTGTCGCTGCCAGCAGGCTGACTCGGATAAGCGACCCCTGTGCCCTTGAGGAGGTGGTGGACGAGGTCTTCCGCGAATCCCCGGAAGCAGTAAGGGATGCTCTGGTTCAGGAGAAGGCTAGAAACCATCTTGTCGGACAAGTTATGAAGAGGACTGGGGGAAGGGCCGACCCAGCCACCACTAACCAGCTGATCAGTCGGAGGCTCGCCGCGGCGAAGGGTTTGACCTAGCCCCGGGATTGCTTCTTCTGGGCTGCAGGGACTCCCCGCAGTCAGGAGGCAGGCTGGCTGGATGCTGCAATAAACATTTCAAAGGGCCACGCGTCTGGGCGTCGGAGGCTCCAAGCATGAGGAAGGCCATGAATATCTGGGGATTCCCGGCGGACCTGAAGCTGGATGAAGTGCTCAGGGTGACCAAGGATGCGGGTTTCGACGGCATCGAATTGGCCATATCAGAGGACGGCATGCTGTCGCTCGACACCCCTGAGAAGACGATAAAGGGCTACAGGAACAGCATCGAGAGTCACGGGCTTGATGCGCCCAGTCTGGCCAGTGGCCTTGGGTGGAGGTACCCGCTTTCGTCCCCCGATAGGGTCGTCCACGAGAAGGGCGTGGCCTGCGTTGAGAGGAGCTTGGAGGTTGCTGCAATCCTAGGGGCCAAGACGATCCTCGTCGTCCCAGGCGTCGTAACCGAAGAGGTCGGCTATCGACAAGCCTACGACCGATCCCAGGAGTCCATCAGGCGTCTGGCGGCCAAGGCGGAGGACTTGGGGGTGAGCATCGGCGTCGAGAACGTTTGGAACAAGTTCCTTCTAAGTCCGCTGGAGTTCAGACGTTACCTGGAGGAGATTGGCAGCGACTATGTCAAGGCATACTTCGATGCCGGCAATGTACTCATCTCGGGCTATCCTCAGGATTGGATTCAGATCTTGGGCGACTACCTGTCCTGCGTCCATGTGAAGGATTTCTCGACCAAGATAGGGAACATAACCGGTTTCACGTATCTGTTACAGGGAGATGTGAACTGGGCAGCGGTCATGAAGGCTCTGAGGAGTGTGAACTACGATGGCTACTTGGTGGCCGAACTTGGGGCCTTCAAGCTCTTCCCCACGAAGATGATCTACGACACAGCGTCCAGCCTGGCCAAGATCATGACCTTATAGGCGCGCGGGCGGAGCAAGGTGGGTCGCGACTTCGGAGAACTCCTCGCCTGCGTGGGCCCCAACGGGGCCCTCTATCCCCTTGAGCGGAAGAAGGCTCATGAGAAGGGGATACACCACCTAGTGGTGAGGGTGTTTGCCTTCACCCGGGAAGGCGAGTTTCTCGTTCAGAACCGGGCTGCGGATCGAGGGACCTATCCAGGTTGTTACACGGACTCCGCCTCCGGGCATGTCCCCTTCAGTTTCGGGCTCCTCTTCGATCGAGAGAAGGCTCTCCTCAGCGAGGCCTTGCGTGAACTCAGAGAAGAGGTTGGGGTGTCGGTCCTGATGAGGGATTCGCCTCTCATGAAGGCTTTCGGCGAGCCGTATTACTCCGAGGAAGCCTTCGAAACCTCGCACTGCTTCGTCGCAGCGGTAGAAAGAGATCTGAGGCCCGGCGATGAGGTGGATCCCGGGAGGACCCGCTTCGTGGCGCGCCGGACGCTGCGGCGGATGCTTCGGCAGAATCGGTTTGTGCCGGAGGCGCGGATGATCTGGCGTGTCCTGCTGGATCACTTGGGCAGACGAGATGCCATGGCTGCCCTCTTCTGAGTCCGCTCGGAGTTCGCCCATCACCGGGCCGTGTAGAACCGCCGTGTCAACCGGGTCCGTCGGGATTCGCGGGACCAGGACCCGGAAGCAAATCGAGCAACTCACGCAGATCCGAGATGAGATGACCGGGTCGTGCCTCAACGAGATCTGATCGGGGTTGGACCCGGCCACAGTACGCTATGGTCGGCATGCCGGCCGCCCTTCCTGCCAAGACATCATAGGTCGTGTCGCCTATCGCGACGCACATGCTTGGCGAAAGCCCCATCTTCTTCGCGGCCAGAAGGAAGAGGTCGGGCTCGGGTTTGCCCCTGTTCACCTCGTCCTGACTCGCTATGTGATCGGTTGCCACATCCAGCCCCACTGTCCTCAGGCTTCTGGTGATTACAGTGGCGGGGTTCGAGGACGCGATGGAAATGCGATAGCCCCTCCTCCTCAGATCCATCAACGTCACGACAGCTCCGTCCACAGGCCTCAACTCTTGGGGGATTATCTCGTAGTAGATTTGGTCCTTCAGACGGTAGGCATCCTCGATCTCGGAGCGTGGCCTGTTACCGAGCAGGGCCCGAGCTATATCCCCGCTGGATCTGCCCAGGTGGGGCCTGATCATCTGCTCGTCTGCTTCGACCCCGAAGAACGCCACGGCGCGGCTCCACGACTTGATATGGGCAGAGTACGACTCCACCAACGTTCCATCCAGATCGAAGACTAGGCCTGCAACGCCATCGAGACGACATGTCATGACTGTTCCTCCGCGGTGCTCCTTCTTGAATTGTTCTGACCGAATGGATCAAGCGCGCAGAGAAATGCTTGCGGCTGGTGCGTACTCGTGCTCCAGGCCTTCAGTCGTGTGGTGACCTCAATGGCGATCAATTCCCCTGGACGGTGGCGAATCCTGGTCCAATGACCTTGACCCTAGGATTCCATGGACATCTTGGGCATCGTTGAAGAGGTCTCCCCACACATCGCCAAGCGTTGCGAGGCGCCGGGAGATGCTGCCGAGATGGAAGGTCGCGGGATCAACGCAGGTCTCACACTCCTCCCAGGTGATCGGGGTCGAAACGGTTGCCTCGGGCGTCGACCTGACGCTGTAGGGGGCGGCGAGGGTCCTGCCCCAGCCATTCTGGGCAGGATCGAAGAAGACCCTTCCTGCCTTCTCTCTGCGCCTGCGGCTCATGGTGAAGAGCGCACCCATCTTGGATGACATGTGGCCACCGATCTCGGCAGCAAACGAGCGGGTCTGAGCATAGGTGAGCCCCCGCTTGATCGGCAGGTATACGTGCAAACCACGCTTTCCAGAGGTCTTCACATAGGTACGGAAGCCGGCGCCCAAGAGCACGTCGCGAAGAACGAGGGCGACGCGACAAGCCTCGCCGAACCCCGCCGGATGAACTGGATCAAGGTCGAACACGATGAAATCTGGTGAGCCGGGCTCGTCCATTCTCGATAGCCATGGGTGAAGCTCGATGCAACCCATGTTGACCAGCCAGGCAAGTGTCTCAGAATCTCGGCACTGTATGGAGTTTATCCTCGCGCCGTTCTCTCCGACAATCTCCTTTGATCTGACCCACTCTGGCGCAAAGGAGGGTCGATTCCTCTGAAAGAAACTCTTGCCCGCTATTCCATCGGGTTGTCTGTACAACGTCAAGGGCCTGTCCCTTATGTGTGGGATTAGGTACTCGGCCACACTCAGGTAGTAGTTGAAGAGATCGGCCTTGGTGTATCCTCGCTGAGGCCAGAAGAGCTTGTCGGGTTTGGACAAGGACACCCTACCGATGCTTGTTGTACTTTTCTGCATCCCCTCTTTCAATGGGGCTTGCCCGCAGACGACCTCCCTTGGGCTCTTGTCCGGTCGCAGACCAAGGAGGACGGGGAACCTCATTGCTCTGTCGAGACGGTCGGCGAACCTGACTTCGCAGACAAGCTCGGGCCTGACCCAGTGGGAACCAGGCTCGCCGGGGTCACGATCGAAGGGCATTTCGTCGATCTCCAGCACATCCAGTTCTCTGCGGAGAGATGAAAGCAGCGCGGAGTCGAACCCTGTTCCCACCTTCCCCGCGTAGCAGAGCTTGCCGCCTCTGTACTGCCCCAGAAGGAGGGAACCGAAGTACCTGCTTCTACCGTGCTTCCCGGGAGTCCATCCCCCGACGACGAAGTCATCCCTTTCTTCCACCCTTATCTTAACCCAGTCACTAGACCTAGCCCCTGGCAGGTACCTGCTCCCAAGCCTCTTTCCCACCACGCCTTCCGTGCCCATTTCCCTGGAGGCTTCGTAGAACGCAGTGCCATCCTCGTCGATGTGGTCGGAGTATCTGAGCCTAGGCGACGGAAGGAGTATTCTCTCAAGTTGCGATTTCCGGTTCTCGAGCCGGTCTGACATCAGCGTCCTGCCATCCAGATGGAGGAGATCGAAAGCATAGAAGACCACCGGGGTCCTCGCTGCGGCCCTCGATACGTCGAGTTCGGAGCTCAGGTTGATCCTGTTCTGCAGCAGACGAAAGGAAGATCGCCCCCTGCTGTCCAAGGCCACGATCTCTCCGTCCATAACGGCGGATCTGGCATCCACGGCCGAGGAAACGTCGAGCAACTCCGGATATGTGCCGGAAATGTCCCTGAGGTTCCTTGATTGAAGCCTGACACCTCTGGGCGACAGATGCAGAAGACACCTCACCCCGTCCCATTTCACCTCGAAGACCCAGTTTGGATCTTTGAAGGGGTTCCTACGAACCTGGGCGAGCATCGGTCTGGTGGGCCAAAGAGGCCAGAGCCGATCGGACATCATGGTACCCCAGGAAGCTGGCTTCCCCGCAGGAGGCGAAGCATCTCCAGCGCCTTGGTGTGCAGGACCGCGGCAGCTCCAGGTGCCACCCAGCTGGATCTTGCCGGCATGGTTTCGTAGCCCCCTTCACGGAAGGCATTCTCAGTCAGCAGGTAACCGACGTAGTCGTTTGCAAGCTCGACTACCGCGGTTGGACTGAAGGGGGATTTGGCCTTGATATCCAGGCCGATCTGCACGAAGGTTTCGCCCGGCAGGCCAACAAGAGCGCTGTTTCCCACCCTAGTGCATTGAAGCACCGTCTCGACGTGATCGCTTGGAAAGCGAGCCATCAGAAGCAGCTCCCGAGCGAAAACGGCGTTACTGTCCCTGCGGTCCGGTAAGGATAGTACCTCCATTGCCCGTCTTACATCATCCTGATCAATCCTTCTCAGAGGCAGTCTTACAGGAACCAGAACCGCACCGAGCTCGGGTCTTTCCCATCTTTTCACCTCGGCGATGCCTCTCTGAAGATCCTCGAACATAACCTTCGCCATTCGTTCGCTCGCCTCCGCCCCGCTTTGGTTTGCGGTGCCCTTCACATTGATGTGGTTGACATCTCCGCAGGCCCCGTTGAGATAGACCAGGTTCGAATGCGAGCCAAACCGATCTCTGTACAGGCGTGCCATGATGCCTGGGTAATCCGAGCTGATCAGGCATCCGCCGATAACGTCCACATGGTTTGAGTAGTTGAAGATGGCTCCGATGTTCCTGCCCTTCAGGCCTCGAACGATCAGCGCGAAGATCGCCGGGTCGATCGGCCCGGCGGGACCCAGTACCTGGGGGTTGCCCACTCCGGGATTTGTCCTGACGGAACCGTCCGTCATCCTGTAGCGACGGTTGAACACCAGGGAATCCTCCTGACCGGTCCAGACCGCGGATTCCGCAGGCTCGGCAGTATCGCAGGCATTCGCCACCGATTTGGCTATCAGCTCGGGGAGGCCTGAAAGGTATTCGAGGTCGGCTTCGGAAGAGAATATGCTGGTTGTGCACGGGCCGGTGTGGGTGTGGGTGCAGGCTACCATCACCTGCTCCCTTCCCAAGCCGCTTTGCCGCCGGATCACGCCCTTGGCTTCGTCGACCCACAGCCTCGGCAGGGCGATCAGATCGCAGGAGACCAAGGCGAGCTGGAAGCCGTCCGATGAGAGGAATATCGAGGTAGCATAGAGGCGGTCACGGATCCCCGTGGAGATCCTCGGGTGGAGATAGCCGATCAGGCCCGACCCAACAGGGGGGGTGATATCGACCCTTCCCGTGCCGGCTCTTAATCTCTCAGGCAATGGGAACACACAACCATCATGCTCAGAAATGCTCGCAGTGGACGATTTCCTCTAGGCTCTTCCTAGGTTTGGGAGGGGGAAACTCATCAGGGTAGCCGAGAGGGGTCAGGGCGACAACGTGCATGTGTCTGGGTATGCCGAGGACTTCCTTCACGCGGGCGTCTCGACCGAGCCTCCCGATCCAGCAGGTCCCCAGCCCGTGATCTGTGGCAGCGAGGACCATGTGTTCCATCGCGATCGTCGGATCGACAACGTACCACGTATCGGAGACCTGCGGGTCCCCGCAGACGACCAGAACCACTGGCGCTCTTGCCGCCCAATCGGGTATCTGAAGCTCCTTCTTCCTCTGATGGTCTGTGACGACCACGAAATGCCAAGGTTGCCTGTTTCCGCCGGAGGGTGCCAGCCTGCCAGCCTCAACTATGTCCTCGATGACCGCCTGGGGCACGGAATCGGTCTTGTATCTTCTGATGCTCCTTCTCCTTCGGACAACCTCAGCGAACTCCACAGCGATGCACCCGATACACGGCTCAGGGGAAGCTGAAAAATGTCTAAGAGGACGCCCGTGGGCATCCGCTGGGACTCAGGATCCCACCCCCCGGATCGAGCTGCGAGATCGATCACGGAGACACCTGGGAGGATATTTATGGAACATCGGCCCTTTGTCTCTGCGTGGCCAAGTGCATATCCCGGCTCGTGTTTGTTGTCGTCCTGATCGCGCTTGCCAATTGCAGCGGTAGGGAGTTGAAGTGCGACCCGACAACGGGGAAGATAAGGGTTCTCTATCTCGGAGATGCCCTCGCGATGAGGGGTCCATTCCCGTACTTCCGAATGGAGCCAAGTTTCGCTGCAACGCCGGTTCAGGCCTGTACCTTCCAGTCGACGATAGATTTCATCAGGAAGCAGATCAGATACTACATGCCGAGGTCCCCGGGCAGGCTGAGGGACGGCTACGATGTAGTCATCCTGAGTGACGCAAACAGGGACGTGTTCAGGCCGGTCGAACTCAGCTGGTTGAGCGAGGCCGTGACCGAGGAGGGCCTAGGGATCATCATGATCGGTGGAGCAGAAAGCTATGAGGGCAGAGGCACGGTCCAGCCAACATGGAGCACTACCACGGTTGCTGACGTTCTGCCGGTCCAGATGCTCGACTACCAGTATTGCGAGCAGGCGATGAGGATGATAATATCCGATCCGGAAGCGGAGCTTGCCAAGAGCCTGCCTTGGCAGACCCTGGGAACCAAGGGTGTCTTCAGCGAGGGCCACAAGGTTGTACCCAAGCAGACCTCCCATCTGATCGCTGTGGCTGAGACGCTTAGCTATGGCAGGCTCCCGCATCTTGTCTGGTGGGACGTTGGGAATGGTCGCGGTTTCTCCATGACCACGGACTGGACCCCCGCAGGAGGCGCCATCTTTATGACCTGGGAATACTACCCCGATTTCTGCATCAACGTCGTCATGTTCACCGCTGGAAGGAGACTCCCGGATGATGTGGACCTGGTCTACATACTCCGGAGGAGGCTAAGACAGTACGACGACATGCGGAAGACCCTGAGCGCCATGATCGAGATCGTCGATAGCTTTGGCGGCAATCTCGCGTCGGCCGAGAGGGCAGCGAGAGAGTGTGACCGCCGCAGAGCTGAGGCGGATGGGCTCTACTTCTCGGGCGAATACTCCGACGCACTGGGTGCCTACGATGAAGCGATAGCTATGGTGGACAAGACGATCGATGACGCCAGAATCCTGGCAAAGAAGGCACTTCTGAATATCTACATCATAGAGTGGGCCGCGGTGACTGGAACCTTCTTGCTTGCAGGCGTCGCGGTGTACACACTCATGATACGCCGCAGGCTGTATGAGGAGGTTCGGATGACCCGCCTGAAGAGAGCAGAGCAATAGGAGGACCTCTGGCAAATGCCTCACGTCGATCCGCGCCTGGTCACGATCATGATATCCTGCGTCATACTGTCGAGCCTTCTGGTTGTTACCTTGATCGTTCCCAAGGCCGAGGAGGCTCTGGTGCTGCTGGGAAACGAGTTCCCCGGGGCCATCCTCAAAGAGGCTGCGGCTCGCGGCCTCGAAGCCCGGTTCGCTCTCGCCTTGATGGCGAGCCGGGATTTCGACCGTGTGGAGATTCGGGTATCCGCTCTATACCAGAAGCCCTTTGAAGGTAACATCTCTGCTGCGCCGTCCCTTGAGGATCTGCCGAGTGTCATCAGGTTCAGGGATCATGTTCAGGCCCTTGGCGCCCGTCCAACCGAGATCCGGACGAACGCCGAGATCAACGGGACTGTCTACGACGCCATCATCATGGACTTCTCCATGTGTCTTGAACCATTTACCGACGCGTCAATGAGGTCAACGCTTCCCCTCGTGTTTGTCCTGCTGACACGGCCCGGCGAAGCCATCTTCTTTGAGGGAAGCCCTTGCTTCTTCATGGACCCGTTGACGACCCTAGAGTATGTGGAGATCCGCCGGAGTGAAGATAGCCGAGAGTATCACAGATCGGGCAAGTTGCTGAAGCCGGGACTTGATATGTCCGGGATACCGATGGATGGGGTGCTCGTCTTTGAGGGGGTGAGAGAGGACGAGAGATTCGGGGTATCTTTCCTAGTCGACATACCGGCAGATGGGCTGCCCCAGATTGTGAGTTGGCGACCCGATGTGTACATGATGGAGTTGATCCAGGCCTATGCTGATGGTGGGCTTGAGTTGGTTCTGGTCAACATCGCGCCGAGGGGCGTGAGAGGATGAGAATCCAAACGATCACTTTCGTACTGGTGGCGCTGTTGCTGTTTTCCTCCACTGTGGAGGCTGGCTTCAGGGCGCTTGTTCTGGTGTACGACGCTTCCATGAAGGGCTTGGCCGCAGGTGTGGTGGAGATACTGGCTTCCGCATCGTCCGGTGAGGAGGACTTTATGGTCGTATCCGACCCGCATGCGTTGGCCTCGCTTCTCGCCTTGCCCAACGTTCGCTGCGTGGTACTGACCTCGGTGAATGCTAACGACTTGAAACTCCTTGCCAAGCCTGTCACCCTCTACTTTGAAGCAGGTGGATCGGCGATCGGGTTCCATGGCTGCGGGTGGCAATCCCAGTTGGGTGATATGGCCCGAATCGTGTTCCCAGTTTTCGGAAACGCGACTGGCATTGGCTCCCGGAAAGGCGGCAAGGACGTCAACGAGTACTCCAGAGACTCAAGAGTGGGGGGAATCGGCGAGGAGCTCCCCGACGAATTCGATATTGTGGGCCAGTTCTACGCGTACGCGGGTGATCGTCAGAAAGGAGTACTGGAGGTGCAGCCCCCTGGGGGAAACAAGGCCGTGCTGTTCAGAGAGAAGAGCAGCGGCGCGCCTCTGGTCGTAGCCAACCAGGGCGATCCCGGCGGGCGTTCGGTGGCCTTCACGGGATTGTTCGTGAGAGACAACCCGACGGCAACGAACCACTACGAAAGACTGTTGGAACAGCCCGAGTTTGCCAAGCTCTTGGTCGATTCCTACCTTTGGGTGAGTGAGGGCAACTCTCGATTCTCTGAGTTCTCAGCAAACTATCAAGAGTCTATCGACCAACAAGAGAGGACGCGGGAACACTTTATCTCCCTCGCAAGGCAGAAGACGATCTCCGCACGAAACCGAAGGATCGCCCTCCTTGCGGTCTTCTGGGCGCTGGGACTTCTGTCAATCGCCGTTCTGGCCCGTTGGACTCTGCTTCGGCGAACGAGTGGCTGAGAGACAGGCCCTTCACACCCCCTTCTGCCATTAATTAGACGTACTCTGCGGAGTTGTCTGAAGCCACCCATCTCGGGCGAGGGACTAGGCGTCCGATTCGATCTGCATGGGGGCCGGATGAACGGAAGACTTCACAACCATCTCGGGCAGCTCCGCGGTGGAGGCAACCAGCTGCTTCCTTTGCCCAGGCCAGTGCCAGCCTTCGTCCCTCATCTCCTCAAAGATATCTTGAAGTGACATGAGGAACTCCCGATCCCTGGCCGCGCTCACGAGGAGTGTCTTGGATCGAGCGCTATTAACCTTCCACGGATGCCCCTATTCGTCTTTGGGACTCTCGCAAGAAGGCAAGGCCAACTAGGGTAGTCCATGTTTGAAGACCGGTAACGTCAGCCACTCCTAGGATGGCGTTGGCCCTCGCAGTTTCCACTTCCTCGAACGACCAGTCGATGGTCCAATAAGGAATCGTCGTGTTCCCACCCTTATACGTAAGGAGCATGTCGACATCCTCCGGGTCACAGAAGCCGGTCACGATGCGGGCGCTATCCAGCAAGCCCGTGTAGCCCCAACCCGGATCGAGTCCGACCCAGCCAATGCCTTCCAGCCAGAGTGCGATCCAGGCGTGCCCGGCCGAATCATTGGCGCTGGAACCCGATAGGCCCGAGACATAGAGGGCAGGGATGCCTTGACATCTGGCGCAGGCGATCAAAAGGTCAGCATACTCCCTGCAAGATCCCATTCGATTCAGGAGAGCCCAGAGGGCACCCTTTCTCTCTGGGATCTGGGAATAGGTCAGATGATCCGAGATCGCCTCGGCCAGGGCCATCGCCATCTCCCGGGCATCCGTCATGCCTGCGACAGCCTGGGAGGCGAAGGCCCTTATCCGGGGATCGTCCAGCTGCCAGAAGCGTGGATCGGAGCCCAAGAACCTTTCGGGATCTATGCGACCAGAGGCGAAACCCCAACCTTCAGGCCATGTTTGCACCAGGATCGAGAACTCCAGAGTGATGTTTATGCACGCCCTGGGTGGGAGAACCATGTTCAAGATCAGCCTGCGATTGCCGAGATCGTCCACAGTGAAGTCACCCTCCGGTTCAATGATCGTGTGCTGGAACTCCGTGTTGCAGGGCACGGATATGTCCAGGGCGATGTCGGAGCTGTCGGAGCCGAGATTCTCAACGCCACAGAACCAGGTGAGATTGTAGAGCTTGAATCTCGAGGAGTACCTGATACCATATGGTGGATTGCTCAGGTTGCCATGATAATCCAGAGCTGAGCCAAGGGGCAAGCTTGAGCTTATGATGTCAACATCCTTTGTTGCGAAAACGATGCTCGCATTCGAGGTCGGCGCAGCCGTTATCAGGACGTCCCTAAGCCCACTGGAATCCGGGGTGACGACCTGGTCCCATTCCCTTGTGTAGAGGATGGTCTGGCCGGACTCTAGGGGAGGTTCGTATGTCCATTCTAGGCACTGCCCGTCATAGGTCCACGCCATGGGCCTTTCTCCTGCGATGAAACTTATGTTGACAAGTCCCAAGATGGGGGACAGTCGTTCGGATGCTATCATTTCCCCCTCAGAGTCGAACCGGCATTGGATCGTCTCTGTTGAATGCACATGGGATAGGCGCAGATCGTATTCTCCCGTGAAAGCCAGTATCTCGAGTCCGCCAGCTTGCACTAGGCCAACCGCAAGTCCGCCGATAACGATCAACAGGGTCGGTAGATACGCTGTTCTCATCGGTAACACACAATTGCTCTCAGGGTACACATCCTCGGTGAGCGTCTCGGGGGGGTTCAGCACGAATTGGCGCATCGATGGTCCGGCAGGATCAGATCAAAGGAAGCTCTATCGTTCTGCCGGTTTCGGCAGACACGTTCGCGGCGATGCAGGCTTCGTGGGTGTTGATCGAGTCCTCAAGACTGCAGTGGCTCTCCCTCCCGGACCTCACACACTCGATGAGATGGTCGATCTCGGGCTGGAATGGATGGTGCGTGACCTCGCCCGAGTCGGGCAGAATCGTCGGTATCGTTGCGAAATCCGTTTGGCCAGGGAACCCCCTCGTGTAGATGCGATTGTCCTTGATCGTGCCTCGGTCCCCGAAGATCTCTATCGGGAATCTGTAGGGCATAACGCAGTCCCAGTTGGATGAGACCTTGGCTATCAACCCATCGCCCATTCGCATGATGGCCACTATGAACCCGTCGTAGTCGATCTCCCCCTTCTGGCGGCGGTATCCTCCTGAGTAGGCCCGAACCTCGGTTATATCCCTGGTCTTCTCACGCCCGTCGCCCGCGAACCAACGCAGGGCATCCACGGCGTGGCATCCCGCGCCCAGAAGGCTCCCCCCGCTTTGGTCTCTCTTGCCGTACCATTTCCAGCCTCTTGCCCACGCACCTATGTTGTGCTGGTAGTCCGTTTCCATATAGTAGATCCTGCCGATGGTCCCGTCGTTCACAATGGACTTGATGGTCTCGAAGAGAGGGTTCCATCTGAGGACGAATCCCACGACCGTCCGTACGCCCGAGGAGCGGACTGAGTCCCGGATCTTGGCCAATTCTTCAAGCTCTAGGGCTGCCGGCTTCTCTATGAGCATGTGTTTGCCTGCCTCGGAGGCCTTCAAGACCTCCTCGGCATGGAGATTGTTGGGGGTGGCGATACAGACGATGTCGATATCGGCCCTCTTGAGCAGCTCATCGTAGCTCTTGCATATGTCGGCCTTGATGTTGGCCTCCTTGATCTTGGCCTCTGCGCTCTCCGTCGAGCTGCTGCAGATCGCCACTACCCTGGAATGCGGGTTGTGCTGGAAAGCCATGATGTGTTCGCCAGCAACCCAGCCGGCTCCGACAATTCCGACTCCGAACAATCTACCACCGTCTGGGTTCTCTGGCCAGTTCCTTGTTCTTAATGATTGCGTCCGCCTGGTGTTGTGTTTTTCTCGCTTTCCTACTGCGACTAGCCCAAGAAAGGGCAGGGGAAGGCGAGTTTTATTTAATAGAGAAGATCCTGTTTCGCATCCGTCGGAGGACGCGCATTGGATTTTCATGCAACAGTTCTAGAAGTGATCCTGATAGCAGGGGTGGGTTCCTACATAGGGTTCCTGATAGGTCTTAGATCGGGTGTTTTCCTAGCGGCCACTGGCAAGAATGGACGCAGGAACTCAAGGACGCCCTCCAGAACCCCGGCCAAAGCCTCAGCTGCCGAGAAGACCAGCACCATGGCTGGCTAGGCCGCCGAATCCCCAACCGACGGACGAGCCTTGCCAATCTGTCATTCTCGCGTCCCACACCACCTGCATAGGAAGCCTAACAGGGCGCAAGCTTCGAGGAGGAGATCTCTTAATGCCACCTTCTCGTTGTTCGAATGGGCCTCTTGGATGTCCCCCGCACCGAAAACTACTGTGGGCATCCCGCCGACCTTGTTGAACAATCTAGCATCGCAGCTGGCTATCAGGCCCCTTGCCCTTGTTTCCAGACCGGCCCTGCCACAGGATCGGACGAGTTCTCTCACAAGCGGGTGATCGACGGGTATCTGGTATGCATCGTTGTGAAGGCCGGGGAAGTCGATCTTGGTATTCGCCGCGAGCCACTTGTCACCCTCCTTCGGCAAAGCCCTGACCTCGCTCTTGATCGATTCCAGATCCTTGTTCGGCAGGAATCCAATGCCACCTTCCATCGTGGCCGAAGCCGGCACCGTCGATGGCCAATCGCCAGCACTCAACTTCCCTATGTTCACTTGCACAGGGTGATCGTACTCAGCGAAGAGGGCCTGTCCCATGCTTCCATCCGCAAGGCGGGCCTCATATCTGTAGAGCAAGCGTATGAGTTCAATCGACTTGTCGATAGCGCTGATCCCCTCGAACTTCCTTGCCATGTGCACCGGCAGCCCCGCAACCTGGGCCCGGAACCATATAGCTCCCCGGTTCGCCGGGCAGACCGTAAGATCGGTACCCTCCAGGACAACAGCTCCGTCGGCGCAGTGACCTCGCCGGATCAGGGACAGGCTTCCATTGCCCCCCGTCTCCTCTTCTATCACGATCTGGGCGGTCAGCCGCGAATCGAGACCTATCTTGAGCTCCTTCATCAAGACAAAGGTGAGGTAGAGCGCGGCGATCTGACCCTTACAGTCCACCGCGCCCCTCCCGACAACTTGGCCGTTCTCAACCCGTGGGTCAAAGGCCCCCGGCCAAGAGCCAGCGGGGACCACATCTACGTGGGTGTTAAGTATGGCGGTTCTTCCCTCCCCCTCGCCACCTGCAAAGATCAGTAGGTTCGGACGGGAACGGTAGGGGTGAGGTTGGTCCGAGGAGGTGTACTCCGGGTCCAGGCGTATCGACTCGTCGACCGATTCCTCCTTGGTGGTGAAGCCGAGTTCGTCAAACCGCCTCTTCAGGTACCTCTGTGCACCAGCCTCGGAACCCTGCACTGTCCTGAACCTGATCAGATCCATGAGAAGCTCGCATATCTCATCCTGATGCCTGAGCGCGACGGATCTCAGCGCGGACCTCGACGGCATTCGCATGTTATGAATCGAAACACAAAGGCTATTAATTGCTTCGAGCTCAGTAGGCTCGATTCCCGACCTCGCCTTCTCCCGTCGGCACCCATGCGCGGCACGTAACAGTAATAGGTGCATTCAGCGCCACCTCGGAATGTGAAGTCGACGATCCTGGCGAGAAGACACGTCCACGGGTGGAGGATAGTGTATGTGGGAAAGGATCTGCTGCGTTATTTCAGCCAGGATCTGGAGCCGGTGAAGTCGGCTGCAGCGGGGGACATAGCCATAGGAAGGGGCTGCATGATGAGGGTCTGCGCGAAATGCGGCGCCCGGGAGATACTCCGCAACGTCAGATTCGAGGATGGGCCGGCGGCGCCTCTTGACCGTCGGGATGAGACGGCGACGGGCCAATAGTGCCTTCTTCGTTGGTTGTTCGACTGGTAGGTGGACCAGATGGTTCCTTCCTTGTGCCGCCAAGCGGGCGGGAAGGGAACGTGCTTGGTCCACGGTTCTGTCTGGGTCCGGATCCGGACCATCAAGCGATCCGATGTCCGCAACGTGCACGTACCGGTCCTCAAACCTTCCGTGGAGAACTCCGAGGTCCGCAGGGAGAACCTCCCCCGGCATCTGCGCGAAAGGGAAACCATCGAAGGCATCAACACTGGTGATGACTGAAGTCGCCGTGCCCGCCTTCCCTAGCGGTGATCGGCCCTTGTGATGGAAACCTCTCGGAAGAGGCGTCTCTTAATCATCAGGGCCCAAAGGACTGACCCGGTTATCATGCTGGTGGCGGCGACGACCAGCCATTCAATCACGTAAACCCAGAGGAGGGCGGTGTCCTTGGCCTTGATGGCCTTGGTACTCACCTTCGCTAAGGCCTCCTCAGCTTCGGTAAGTATCGTGCTTGCCAGAAGAAAATCGTGGTCGAGGTAGGCCCGGTTGGCATTCCCGCGCTCAGCCTCGATGTCTTGCAGATCGTTCATCAAAGGGCCCGTGTTCGCCCTGAAACGGTCGGCAAACTCGATCACTGCAAGGGCCACGGCCTTCTTCTCGTTGAATTCGATCAGGCGACGGCGGAGCTGATGGAGCAGGAGGATATCCTCGGGCAGGGGTTTTCCAAGTGAGTGATAGAGTATGTTTAGGAGGATATCTACCCCGTAGGGATTCTGGGTCGGGGGGTGGTAGAATCCCCACCACCACTTGACCTCGAGATCATCGGCGGCCACCCAGAACAGCGTCCTCTTGGATCCCACACGCCAGGACACCAGCCAGGGCCAGCCCTCGGGCGGTGGATTTGGAACATTGGTATTGTAAAGCGTCGCCCAGACATCCGCACCCTGCTTGGAGTACAGTTGCCCAACCCACTGTCCCTGAAAGGTCTCAATGCCGAGGGGCAGGAACGCTCGAAGAACGGGGGCAAGATCAGTCCGCTCGCTGACCTTGACTTTGTAGAGATGGCTTGATGTCATCTGTCTCGGCTTCGTCAGATCCACTGGGTAGTACTCCTCCATTTCCGATGCAAGGATCCCCTCGACCATGGTGGTCTGCGAATTCCATATGCCAGTTTCGAATATCGGCATGCCGCCTTCCCCCACCGACCACTTGATGTCAGCAATCTGCTTTGATGTGAGAAGTGGGCCGGACTCCCAGCCGGTGAGCCAGGAATCGACGAAGATGTAGTGGTCGAAGCGAGTAACAAGCTCCTCCCGGGTTCTGGGCAGGTAGATGCGTATCCAGCGTCGTAGTTCCTCCAGGGTCAGTACGACAACGTCTTGCTTGGTCACGACGAGTATGTAGTTCACATCAGGCACGGCGGAGAACCAGACATGGAGGGGGCAGTCCTTCGGCCCAACCTGGCCCATCGCTATGACATCTATGATATCCCCGGAGACGGGGACGGTCGCAGCAAAAGGCACCATGACCAGAAGCGCGATCGATACACGACTGATGTGGAAAACCAAGCCGATGACCCCTATTGAGAAGGGAGAGATATAGTTTTGCCTGTCAGCCTGTCAGCGCCCGAAGTCTGAGGGGCTCTGACGCGGCATGTCAACGGCGGTATGCCAACGGAAGGTCCGTTGAACTGCATCAATGAGGCCCGGAACAGCGGGGCTCATCTTGGCGGATAGCCGGTCTCCTGTCAGGCATCTGATCATCTTTTTCAACCTCCCTCGGGCTCGGTTCGTCGTGGATGGACTGCCTTTCACCCGTATAGGGAACCTCGAGATATCCAAGATCGTCTGCGGCACCAACCCGTTCTTCGGCTTCTCACACTTCACCAGGGCCCGCGACATGTGGATGCGTGAATACTTCACTGACGACAGGATCAAGGCCGTCATCAGGAAAGCCTGCCAGCTGGGCATCAACGCAGTGGTCAGCGGGACCGTGGACCGGCTCTTTCACATCCTGTGCGATCTCCGGAAGGAGGGATCCAACCTGCACTGGATCTGCACACCGGGCGGTTCCACGATCGAAGAAGTAGAGACGGGCATCCGGTGGAGCGCGGAACATGAACTTCGGATATGCATGCCCCACCAAAACTTCACGGATGCCCATCTGGCCCCGACCGAGAATCAGGTGATTGGTTATGATCGGCTTGCCGCTCTAATACGTTCCCTGGGGATGGTCCCTGGTCTTAGCACCCACAGGCCCGAGACCATCGTGGTTATGGACAGGGCCATGAAGGATGTGGAGACCTACATCGTCCCGTACAATATCCTTGGATTCCTATCCAACGTCGAGGTGGAATGGGTCCGCCGGGTAATCAGAAACAGCCCCAAACCCATATTGGTGATAAAGCCGCTTGGTGCGGCACGCATCACTCCGGAAGTTGGCTTGCCCTTCGTTCTGAAATCCATCAAAGAAAGGGACGCGGTGTGCCTGGGTTTCTCAAGCGTTCAGGAAGTGGAAGAGGACCTGGAGATCGTCAGAGCAACGATATCGGGCGATGACTCGGATCTGCCGTTGACCACTTCGAGGAGCAAGGCGATATTCGAAGGCTAGCGAGCGGCCATGCCGCCCTTGGCCGACGTCGGCGGTCCGACTCTACTCCGCCTTTTCGAACTCCTCCTTGCCGGCCCCGCACACGGGACATACCCAGTCGGCCGGGAGATCTTCGAAATCCGTTCCCGGCTCTACCCCTGAGTCCGGGTCTCCCTTCTCGGGATCGTAAACGTACCCACACACGGTGCATACGTATTTGTCCATTCCTCTCACTATCCCTGCGTTGCCTCAGCCTTGCCGGCTATCGTCCAACCATGACGGCTTCCGATTACTCGCGCTTGCCCAGCTCGCGGTCCAACATGAACAGACCATTTCCGGAGGGGCCGATGCGCTCAAGCATCCCGACGATTCTGAATGTGCTTGCCTCCTCCTCCACCTGCTCGGTCACGAACCACTGCAGCATCACCCATGCAGGGTTGTCGCCCTCTTGGGCTGCGAGCCTCACCAACTCGTCTATCCTGCCGGTTATGAACTGTTCGTGCTGGTACGCGGCCTTGAATGTCTCCAAGGCGGATGCCCACTCCCTCTTGGGCTCGGCAAGGGCCCTCAGCTCCACCCTGCCATCACGATTGATCAGGTGGTCAAAGATCTTCATGGCGTGGGCTCGTTCCTCCTTCTCCTGGATCATCATCCAGTGGGCCATGCCTTCCAGTCCCTGGTCGTGGAAATAGGAGGCCATGGATAGGTACAGATACCCGGATTCAAGCTCGTACTTGATCTGTTCGTTCAACGCATCCTGCATCTTCTTTCCGATCATGCAACCATCCTCTCCCCATATGCTCCCATCAAAGCTTGCCGTGGCAGAACCACTTCCCCCGTGATCCCTGGAAAGAGGTATCCCGCTCTCGGCCATCTAAGCGACGAACAGGCGTCCTCTCCTATCAGGACTTGTTGGGGGCTCTCCGACAGGATAGCCTGACCTGCCGTCTGCCCTAGGACCTCTTTTTAAACTTTCCGTTTGGGGCCCATTTTGCTTCAACACGGCCCTGAAGAGAACCTGGGATGAAAGGCCTTCAGGACCATCAAAGGCAAAGCCCCATTAGCCTGTCCCCTCGATCTGACCCGGGTGAGTCAGCGGCCGAGCATCTGGATCACATTGCCATCGGCGGAGATGACCTCGACAGCCAACGGCATCCGCCCCACAGCATGAGTGGAACAGGAAAGGCAGGGGTCATAGCATCTAATCGCCGCCTCGAACTCGTTCAGGGTAGCCTCGGTCAACTCTCCTCCTCGCATATGCCTCCTCGCGACGTCGGTGACCGACCTGTTCATGGCCAGGTTGTTGTGCCCAGTGGCCACGATCAGGTTGACCCCGGTGACGGCACCCTTGGGGTCAACGCGGTAGTGGTGGATCAGCGTGCCCCTAGGCGCCTCCACAACGCCGATTCCCTCATCGTTCTTGGGATAGGAAGGCCTCAGGATGTCAGTGTTGCAGATCCCGTCATCCTCAAGTATCATCTCGGCCTTCTCAACGAGATGAAGATTCTCCACCATTCTGGCCCAGTGGTAGAACATGGTGGAGTCGATGGGCTGGCCCCCTCCGGCTGCTTTGAAATCCTTTGCCGCCTCCTTCGCAAGGGGGGTGTCCACTCTGTCGCAGACGTTCAATCGGGCCAGGGGGCCGACCCTGTAGATCCCGTCTGGATATCCTGCCCCAGGGTAGTAGGGAAACTTGAGGTATGACCAGTCCTCAACGGCCTCCTCGAAGATGGTTTCATACTCCCGGGTGGGCCTTTCCTCTAGGATCCTACCGTCAGCCGAGATCATTCGAAGATTTCCGTCGTAAAACTCAAGGTTTCCCCGGCCGTCAACCAGACCCAGGTGCATGGACGGGAAACGCGAAAACTCGCTGACCGTCCTTCCGCCTTCGATACAATAGTCGCGAGCAAGCTCAAGGCCGGTTCGGGCCACCTCGACTTGGTCCTTCGCACTCTTGAGCAAGTTCTCCCTGTCCTTGGGAGAAAGGGAGCCGCTCACGCCTCCAGGAATGGCGTAATCGATGTGAATCCGTGCGCCGCTCAGCCTCTCGAATATCGCCTGACCGAACTTCCTGATGCCTATGCCCTTCCGGGCAAGGTCCGGATGCTTGTCTATCAAGTGCAGTATGTTCCTCTTCTGCGGATCGGCGTCCAGTCCAAATAGAAGGTCCGGGCTCGCCAGGTAGAAGAAATGCAGGGAATGTGACTGTATGATCTCCCCGGCCTGCAACAGTTCGCGGAGACTCCGAGCAGTGTCGGTCAACTCAATGCCTAGGATCTCGTCACAGGCCTTGGCCGAAGCTAAGCTGTGGCTGATGCTGCATATGCCGCATATCCTGGCCGTTATGGACGGCATCTCCCAGAAAAGGCGGCCCTCGCAGAACTTCTCAAAGCCCCTGTACTGCGTCACGTGAAATCTTGCGCCTGATACCTTGCCCGCCTCATCGAGCTGAATGGTTATCTTGCCATGGCCTTCGATCCGTGTTACCGGGTCTATCGTGATCTCCGTTGTCTCCGTCATGTAGATTGCCTCCTTGCGGCTATCCTCGAATCGAAGTGCAGCAGTTCCCTTGGCAGTTTGGGGTCCGTTCCATCAAGGATGCTGGTGAGCATGTGGAGTATGGCTTCGGGGTGGGGCGGGCAGCCCGGCAGGAAGTAGTCAACGCGCACATGGGCATCCAAGCCCATGGCTTGTTCCAGCAGCTTGGGCACGTGAGGATCATTCGGGATCTTCCCGTCGCTGGTCGTTTCCGTCTCCACGAATCCGCGCGCCAGGACCTCCTCAGTATCGAAGAGGTTACGGAAGGAGGTGATCCCGCCGAAGACGGCGCAATCGCCCATCGCTATGAGGACTTTGCAGCTCTCTCTCAAAGACTTGAGGACACTCAGGTTCTCCTCATCGGAGACCGCTCCCTCAACTAGTCCCACATCGCAGGGCGGAAACCCCTTCATGTCCACTATCGGGCTCTTCACCACCTCCACCTTCCTGGCAAGGTCGATGAGAGCCTCGTCGAGGTTCAGGAAGGACATGTGGCATCCGGCGCAACCCGACAACCAAACAGTCGCGATCTTCACTTTCTCCATGGTTATGATCACCGCCAGATCACCGAACTCCGCGGACCCCCTTCCACAGCTCCTCGAACATGACAACCGCCTTCTCATCAGGTGCCACGTTTTCGGGGCGCGCCAGAGGTGGGTTGGCCGGCCTTACCTCGCCATCAAGGGCAGTCGTCGTCCCAGACCTCTCCGCCCATGTGGGCGACGGGATGACGACGTTGGCCTGCTTGGCCAACGGGGATTCATAGGATGTCTGCACCACCAAGGCATCAAGCCCTTCCAGAGTTAGGGGGTGATCGGAACCCGTGCGGACCTCATCGGATAGAAGAACATACGCTCCCCTCAATCCAGCTCGGTCCAAGTCGTGGGGCAGGCTCTTGGCCCGACCCCCCAGAACGGTTCTTGCCCCGACGATATTGCTTCCGGATCCAGGCAGGAAAACCCGCATCGCGGGACCTCGTCTCCGCAACATGGAGGCAGCGAACTCGGCAAGGCCCTCTGCCAGAGAGGGGTCGGAGGTAGCGTCCCGTCCCGCGAGCATGATCATCCTTCCATCTCGCCCCAGAAGATGGAGGGCGGCTCGCATCTCTGAGGCTGCGGCCCTGCACTTCTCAAATATGTCCGCGGCGGGCCCATCATCCGTCCACCTCTTCAAAAGTTCTGCCAGGCCGGTCATCACGGGCCCAAGGCCGCCATTATCAGTCCTGAGGTCCACATCGGCCCTGGCCGTCAAGTTATGATCGCGTATCCCTATGCTTAGGAGAGCTGCGCCCCGGTTCAGGGCTCTCCTTACGTAGGAGGCGATGATCGGGTACGGTTCGGATGGACCCATCCCAGCCAGCAATATCGTGTCCGCCTGAGCCAGCGCCTGCAGGTGGATGTCGGCCCCCAAGCCCGCGATTCGAGCCGCAGTCCGTGCCATTCCGTCGGCCGATACGCCCGAGTTCGGCTCCAACATGTACAGATCGCGAACGCCCATGGTATTCATGAGGTCGGAGAATGCCTTCATGGTCTGGTTCGTACAACGAAGGGAAACGATGCCCGCGATAGACCCCGGTCCATGCTCTTTCCGCGTGGCCTTGAGCAAATCGACACCAGCCTTCAAAGCGGAGCCTAGGTCAACCTCGGTCACAGATCGGCCCTTGTGGATGCGAGGGCGCAACACCCTTTCTCCTCTGTCAACCAGGAGATCGAACCTCCCCATTCTGCACAACTGTCCCCCAAATCTATCCTCCGGCCCTCCACCCGCGATTCTGACTATGTTGTTGTCACGTACATAGACCCGAAGGTTGCATCCCATGGGGCACTCCGGACAGGTCGTCTCTACGATCTGGCACTGTTCCGGACGGCCCCTGTAGCTACTCAGCTTCCCGAAGATGGCCCCGGTTGGGCATACGTCGATGCAGGCACCGCACTGTATGCAGTTGGAACACCCAAGGGGGAGAACAGCCGGCTCATTGATGACCGTCTTGGAGCCGCGGTTAGCGTAGCCCAGCGTGTCGTTCCCCACGATCTCGTTGCAGACCCGGATGCATCTGCCACACAGTATGCACCGGTTGTTGTCAATCGCAACATTCTCGGAGCTGGAATCCAAGGCCAGGGCTGGGAACATGGCCGGAAGGCTCATGTGGTCTATCCCGAACTCATAGCACAGGGACTGGAGTTCGCAATCACCCGTCTTCTCGCAGATGAAACAGTAGTGGTTCCTCTCACTAAGCAGCATCTCAAGTGCCAGGCGGCGATGCTGATGCAGCTTCGGGGTCTGGGTTAGGACCTTCATGTTGTCGGTCGCAGGGGTCGCACAGGCTGGAACGGGCCTCCTCTGTCCCTCGACCTCCACGAGGCAGAGACGGCACCCACCGTGTTCGGAGAGCCCGTCAAGATGGCACAGGGTAGGCAGGTATATGTCATTTGCCCTGCAGATATCGAGGATCGTCGCTCCCTTGAAGCCCCTCACGGATCGGCCATCGATGCTGAGCGTCATCTCCTCCATGCTGGTCACCTCAGGTCTCCAGATCGCATCTCAGGCACCTTGAAGCCTCTTTGCGGGCCTCTGCCACGGAGTATCCTTCGACGACTTCCCGGAAGTCGGCAACCCGCTCCTCAGGGGGCAGGTGGCGGCATCCGACGGCCGGCTCCTCCTTGACATCCTCCTTGATCTCTCCTCCCGGAACCTCTATCCTGAGGTCCAGACCCCGGTCCATCCTATCGGGTATGGGCTTGCCTTGGAGATAGCACATAATCGCAAAGGCGCCCCTCTGTCCGGCCGCGATGGCCTCGACCACCGTCCAGGGCCCGGTGACAGCATCGCCCCCCGCAAAGATCCCGGGCACGTTCGTCTCCATAGTCCTTTCGTTCGCCATGATCAGGCCTCCGGGACCGGTGTTGATCTTTCCCTGCAGGAACTCGTTGTCCGCAGCTTGCCCAACGGCGATGATGACGGTGTCGGCAGGCAGGATGATCGTGGAGTCCTTAACCTCGTAGGCTACCTTGCGGCAGCTCTCGTCGAACTCCTTGAGTTCCATTCGGGAACACTCGACTCCGCCAACCCTTCGGTTCTCACCGACGATTCGCCTTGGATTTGTGAGGGGGAGTATCTTGAGCCCTTCCTCCTCCGCAGCCTCCACCTCCTCGGCAATGGCCGGCATGTCGGACCTTTCGCGTCGGTAGACTATCGTGACATCCCCTGCCCCGAATCTCCTGCTGGCCCGAGCAGCATCGATCGCAACGTTGCCTCCTCCCACCACCACGACCCTATCCCCGACTTGGACCTTCTCTCCCCCGTTTGCCCTTCTCAGGAACTCCACTCCCTCGTATACCCCTTGAAGATCTTCGCCCGGGATGCCCATTCTTCTGCCCTTCGGCAGCCCGCTGGCAATGAAGACGGCGTCGTATTCGGCGTCCAGCAATCCTGCAGCGTCGACAACCTTGGTGTTGACTCTGAAGTCGACGCCGATCTTGGGGAAGACTCTCAGGTCGGCGTCTAGCGCCTCTCTGGGCAGCCTGTGGCGAGGTATGCCCGAATCCAGCATCCCTCCGATCCTGGGGGAGGCCTCAAAGACCGTGACGGGGTATCCGTTCACTGCCAGATCGTATGCGGCAGCGAGTCCGGCAGGGCCGGATCCAATGATTGCGACTTTCTTCTTCTTCCTCTTCGCGATTTCCGGGACGTACTCGACGTTGCTCTGATGAGCGCGGTCGACCGCAAACCTCAACATGTGTCTGATCGAGAGCCTCTCATCAAGCTGGGATCGCCGACATTTGGATTCGCAGTAGCGAACGCAGACCCTTCCGCAGACGGCAGGCAGTGGATTGCGTTGGCGAATCAGCAAGTATGCGTCATCGTAGTGGCCTTCGTTGATGAGCGCCATCACTCCGGGTATGTCGTTGCCCAGGGGACAGGCGTGCTGGCAGGGTGCCCGGAAGAGGGTCTGACACGCGGCTGCCGGACATCTGTGGTCGATGATGTGCCGGACATACTCGTCTCTGAAATGCCTAAGTGTGCTCAGGACGGGGTTTGGGGCGGTCTGGCCCAGTCCGCAGAGGGAGCTGTCCTTCACCATCTCACCTATCTGCTGAAGGGCATCCAGATCCTGTAGGGTCCCCTTCTCGCTCACGACCCGGTCCAGGATTCTGAGCATCTGGGGTATCCCGGCCCTGCACGGCGTGCACTTGCCGCAGGACTCATCCTTCGTGAATTCCATGAAGAAGCGGGCCATATCCGGCATACAGGAGTCCTCGTCCATCACGATCATGCCGCCGGATCCCATGATCGCCCCAAGGGCCTCCATCTCCGCATAGTCTATAGGTGTGTTCAGGTACTTGCCCGGTATGCACCCACCGGACGGACCTCCTAGCTGAACGGCCTTGAACTGCTTCCCGCCGGGAACCCCTCCTCCCACATCGAAGATGACCTCGCCGAGGGAAATGCCAAGGGGAACCTCGATCAGTCCCGTTCTCTTGATCTTTCCAGTCAGGCTGAATATCATCGTTCCCTTGCTTTTGTCGGTACCGACCCCGGCGTACCACTCTGCGCCGTTGAGGAGTATGAGGGGCACGTTGCTGAGGGTCTTGACGTTGTTGATCACCGTCGGCCTGCCAAAGAGGCCCTTGTTGGCCGGAAAGGGGGGCTTAGGGCGCGGGTTGCCTCTCCTGCCCTCTATCGAAGCGATGAGAGCGGTCTCTTCTCCGCACACAAATGCCCCAGCCCCCAGGCAGACCTCGATGTCGAAGTCAAATCCCGATCCAAGAATGTTCTGCCCGAGGAATCCGTATTCCCGTGCCCGTTCTATGGCACTACGCAGGATCTCCACGGCCAAGGGGTACTCCGCTCGTATGTACACATAGCCCACGCTTGCCCCTACGGCATAGGCAGCTATCGCCAACCCCTCTATGACGGAGTGAGGGTTCCCCTCGATTATCGCCCGATCCATGTAGGCCCCAGGATCTCCCTCATCCGCGTTGCAGATGACGTACTTGACATCTCCGGGGGCCTTGGCGGCAAATGACCACTTGAGGCCGGTAGGGAACCCTGCCCCACCGCGCCCCTTCAGACCGGCCCTCTTCACCTCCTCGATGACGCTTTCACTCGTGAGGGTCAGCGCCTTGCGTAGGGCCAGGTAGCCATCGCACGCTATGTACTCCCTGATGTCGTAGGGGTCTATCTTGCCCAGCAGCAGAGTGACTCGCTTCACTTGCTTTCGGTAGAAGGGCGATTGCTGATCAACGCAAAGGGCTTCAACCCTCTTCCCCCCGATTACGTGTTCCTCGATCAGCCGGTCGAGGTTATGGATGTTGAGGTCGCCGTACATGACCGAGGAACCATCAGGCTCTAGGATGGTCAGCATGGGTTCCTGGTGGCATGATCCGCAGCAGCCGGTCTCGCGCACGATCACATCCGATCCTATTGCTCTGAGGCGTTCCACTAAGCGCTCCTTAACGATCGCAGAACCGGATGCAATGCCGCAAGTCCCCATGTGAACCAGGACCTGCCGCCTTTTTCTGCGGTCATCCACTTCCTGCCTGCACTCCTGCCTAAGATCGTCAAAGGACGCCGGGCTGGAAAGGATCAAAACCGGACACCCCACCTGCTTCCGAGGCTAGTTGTAGGCCTCCAGTATTTCGGATACCTTCTTCGGGCTAATCCTTCGGTAGAGGTTACCGCTCACCGTCATCACGGGGGAGAGCCCACAGCAGCCGAGACACCTCACCACTTCGAGTGAGAACTTTCGATCTCTTGTGGTTTCGCCCGGGCCGACCCCAAGCTTCCTCTTCAGCTGATCCATGATCTTCTTGCCCCCCCTTACGTAGCACGCGGTTCCCTGGCAGACCTGGATGACGTGTCGACCTTTCGGGTGCTGAGAGAAGAAGTTGTAAAACGTCACCACCCCATGGACCTCGCTGAACGGAATCCCCATTTCCTTGGAGACTATGTGTTGGCTCCACATGGGGATGTGGCCAAGACGGCTCTGCACGTCCTGCAGGACCCGGATCAGGGCGGACGGCATGCCTCGGTTGGCTTCAACGGCGGCCCTTATCCTGATCTTTTCGTGTTCACTAGGCGACTCAGCTTCTGGCTGGATTCCCTCAAGTTCAACGCTCGATTGGCTTGTGATCGAGTCGACGACGGCCTTCTGCATTTGCCATTCTCCCGATCATCGATACGGGACGGTTCCGTGTTTCGGCGGGACGTTGCCCGACTGTTAAACAGGATTCAACGCAGTTAGACTTTGTCTAACGCTGTTTTAAATGCTTCCATGGCTGCAAAACTGAACCTGGGAAGAGGAAAGGCCCAAGTAGCCCCTGTCGAATCATCTACGTGATGGACCGAGGGATCGGTCTACTCCTTCCCCTTCCACCATAGAAGCGCCCGAGTCTCCTCAGGACTCAGATAGCCCAGCTGGGCCAACTCCCTGAAGATGGCACGCCTGACGAACACCGAGATATTCTCCCTTCTGTGCTTGGCGGCCTTCTCGAGAGTCTCCATCGTGTCGTCTTCTAGGCGAAGGCAGATCGTTTTCGTCATCCGTTATCCCCACAGTTTGCCGTCCAAGAAAATATCAATAATAGCCTTTGTAATACAATGCGCATCATCCTGATAAGTCTAACGCTCTGACCAGCGCACCGCACGTCGGTCATGCTCCAATCTGCGTTTGGGCGAGCAAGACACGTCAAGCAGCCAAGGCACTCTCTCGGCCCGCTTCCCACAAGGGACCGATCAGCTTCACGGATCGAGGGGGCAAACCCCGGCACTCCAAGGAACGGGTCAGCAGCCGACGATCAGCGCCTCTGGAAGATCGCTAGAGCGTTCTCACGCAGTATCCGCCCGCCAATCTCCAGCGCTAGGTCAATGTCCATGAACTCTTCGGTAACCTTCTCGGCCAGAACATGTGCAAGACACTCCCTGTTGATCTTGGCCGCGAAGTACAGCCACTCATAGCTGCCATCGCTGCCACTCACGATCCTGTCCATGGGCACGACGTCGATCCACTCATGCAACGCTGCCTTCAACATGGTCCAGGACTCCTGGCAGAGGCAGGTGAAGTCAAGGTAAACGTTCGAGAAGCTCCCGGCCAGATATGCCGCCTTGCTCAGGAAAGGATATCCTCCGTGGAAGAGAATGAACTTCGTCGACCCCATCTCGGGATCCTCAAGGACGGGGAGGAGGTTCTCAGGATCAGCCTCGCACAATCTAAGCGGGCGTTTGCCTATCGCCCAGCCGAAGCCGGTGTGGACCTCAACCGGAATGGACCAATCCCCCGCCTTTCTGAAGAAATGCCTATAGACATGGTCCTCCGCCTCCTTGGCCTCTTGAGAAGTCCGGTGCTTGGATTCCTTCGCGACGATGTCTGAGGCCTTCTCCAACCCCACATCCCCGATTTCGAGGGAACGATCATAGGCAATGGGTATCTTCAGACAGTGGGCTCGTCCCGCTGCCACCATGCTGCTGACCTTCTCTTCGACCTCCGCGATGCGCCGACCGAGATCCCCCTGCGTTCCCGTGATGGCTCGAGCATCAAGGCGATACGTGGACCGAACCCAACGGAGCTTCGCAGCCAGCTCAGGGTTCGAGTCGACTACGAGATAGTCCACGTTCGATCGTTGCCGCATCCACTCCATGGACCCCAAGAGACCGCCCGCTCTCACCTCATTCATCTTGGCGCAGATGGTCGTTCGGTCATTACTGCGATAGAGCTCCTGCAGGGCTATGAAGAATGCCCGGCCTATCCATAGAGACTTCTTCATCGGCCACCTAGAGATCCGCCAGCCTCGCAGCTCGGATGGGCCGATATTTCCAGGGGTCTCCGGCTGCGTCCAGCCCGCTATGTACTCATCCACTCCCCTGACTGGACCCTCTTCTCCGCAGAAGTGGCTGTGGACGTCGAAGATGGGTATGTCCCAGAGTTCGTCCAGAATTGTGCGGGCCAGTTCGCCGATCATCTTGGCTATTCTTGGATACCCGGCTCGCGACAGAGGTTACGGCTGAAATAGCTATTCGACGTCGACTGCCGTGCCTTTAGCATGAGTTGAGAAGGCCTGTGAGGAGGAAGCCCAAGCGTCCTCGCCCTTTGATGCAGAGCGTCGAAAGAACTTCCTCCCCGACCTGGGAGCAGGCTCCTGCGATCTTCCAGGCACCAGAAACGGACGCTCGACGCCTATATGTGTCAGACGCATTCCGGGGCCCAGGTTTTCGAGACATGCATGCGGTTTTAGCAATGCACGGAGGACATCGTCAAGCAAGCACCCATGGGGCATCACGGGTGTGGTGCGGGGGACGGGATTTGAACCCGCGTAGGCCTACGCCAGCAGGTCCTGAGCCTGCCCTCTTTGACCGCTCGGGCACCCCCGCCCACCCTCTCACAGGGTAAACCGTTGAAAAATCTCATCTACAGGTCCGAGGATCCCGGACAGAAGGGAAGTCCGCTCTCGCAACCAGACCGGCAAACAGCCAGATACGCGATCAGCGACCAGCTCGCCCGCCGTGGGTCCGATTGCGTGGTCCAACAGCAAGGACTGGTGTCCAACGCCCATCATCCAGACCGCTAATCGTGCCCCATGCCTCCCCAAGATCGGTATCATCAGGCCAGCCGGACGGATCGTCTACGAACTCCGGTCTGAAGGCCCGTTGGGGGCGGAGGGGTATTCGGCAGTTTAATAAGCTGTAGATGCAAATGACTCGCATGGCCAGTCCGGCGGAGGCGATTCTAGCCGATGTGAAGAAGCTTCAGAGAGTGCCTCCGGGAACACCCAGCTTCCTTGAGACCCAGAAGAACATAATGAAGGAGGTCAGGAAACTTAGCCGCAAGGACAGGAAGAGCCTCAAGGACATCATCGAGAGGATGCGGTCGGACATTCGGATCTACAGACCGTCCTACTACACTCCTGACTATTTCAGGGTGCTGACGGTCATTGCCCAACGACTCACGGAGCGAGACTACGCCATCATCAAACGAGAGATAGAGAGGACTTTTGAAAGGCTGGAGAAGAGCTTCAAGACAAACCATTTCTCCAGGTACCCGTCTTCCTACATAAAGAGGATCCGATCCCTGGTCATGGAGGCCAGCCGCGAGAGCGATGCTGACCCTGAAGAGATCGCCAAATTGACCAAGGCCGCTGACAAGATGGTCGCCAGGATCAAGAAGTACGAATACGACAACGTTACAATAGACGTCTCGGCATCCAGGATTCGGGTCAACAGCAAGTTCACCGTCGGAGCCAACAGGAGCGACTGGAGCATAGAGCTGATATCGCCGAGACTCGAGTACGGTGGGAGGAGTTTCCTGAAGAGAAGAGTCCTGGCCTACATCACGAAGGAAGGCAAGCCTCTCTCTAGGCCCGAGATAGAGAGGGGCGTTGGGAAGAAAATAAGGTACTTCGGCCACATCGTTCAATCGCTTGTGAGGAAGTACCTCATCCTGCCCATCCCGGGGGAGAACAAGTACGAGCTGACGGGCACCGGGAGGAGGGTCGGGGAGATCTACATCGAACTCATCGACAAGGGAGAGGATGAGGAATGAAGAGGTACGTGATCAACAGGCTCTTTGCGCTGTTCGTGATAATGATCATGGTCTTGTCGATCGTTGTATTGCTGTTTAGATGAACGGGGTCATCCTTGGGCAGCTTGTCGTGGAGAACGCTCTTAGATCGCGACCTCCAAGGAACATACCGCAGCTATGATCTTGTCGGAGACATAGTGGTTGTTAAGATCCCTCCCCAGCTGCGCGAGTTCAGGCATCAGATCGGAGCTTGTCTCCTGGCTCATAACAGGAGGGCAAGACTGGTCCTGCAGGTGGTCGGCCCCACAGTCCACGGGGCAAGGACCCGCAGGATGGAGGCGATCGCTGGGGTGGGTCCGGCCGTTACCATGCACCGCGAGCATGGCGCAACATACGTGGTTGATCTGGGCAAGGTTTTCTTCACTCCCCGCCTTTCCCAGGAGCGTCGGCGAGTGGCCCTCCAGGTGAAGCCTGGCGAAAATGTCCTGAACATGTTCGCGGGCGCGGGTTGCTTCAGCATCCTCATAGCGCACACCGTCTCGGCAACAGTGTATTCGGTTGACAGTAACCCTGCGGCCATCGAATGCATGAGGCAGGGCCTGGCTCGGAACAATCTGGCTGGCCGCGTTATCCCCCTTCTGGGCGACGCCAGGCAGATCTGTAAGGAGATGTCCGCCATGGATAGGGTGATCCTCCCTCTGCCTCTTCAGGCCGACGATTTCCTGGAAGACGCAATCCGCGTTCTGGGCGACCGAGGGGTGATCCATCACTACCGTGAGGTGAGGGCGAGACGGAGCGATTGCCTGCCGATCTCAAGTCTCGAGCTTGGAAGGATACTGGAGGGACTGGGTGGTTGGGGGGAATGTCAGGTGACATCTTCGCGGATCGTCAGGTCGGTTGGCAGGAGAAGGTGGCACGTCGTACACGACGTCGTCTGCGCACGTCCCCGCCAGCATTGCTGAGAAGCTGAGAAGCTCGAAACAAATATGAGTAGTATCATCCGAGGCCCGGACTGGAGTTCGCCATGTTCCAGATCGCCATCGTGGGGAAGACGAACTCGGGCAAGTCGACGTTTTTTAGTGCGTCGACCCTGGTCCACGCCGAGATAGCGGGCAGGCCCTTCGTCACCATCAAGCCCAACAGGGGGATGGCCTATCTGCGGGCCAGATGTCCCTGCAAGGGATTCGGCGTCCAGTGCCAACCCAAGAACTCCAAGTGTGAGAATGGGCTGCGCCTCATACCCATAGACGTTCTGGATGTTGCGGGCCTCGTTCCAGGCGCCCATCTCGGGAAGGGACTAGGAAACCAGTTCCTCGATGACCTAATCAGGGCCGACAGCTTGATACACGTCGTCGACGTCGCGGGCGCGACCGATGAGCAGGGAAACCCCACAAGTCCCGGCGCGCGGGACCCGGTGGAAGACGTCAGGTTCTTCGAAACCGAGCTGGGTTACTGGTTGATAGGAATCCTCAAGCGCGGGCTGAAACCCGGAAAGGGGAGGATCAAGCCATCGGACTCCGAGCACACCTCCTTTCTGCTCAGTCGGCTGAGCGTGCTGGGGATGAACGAGGAGACGCTTCGAGGGGTTCTCAAGACAACCACGGTGGACCTGGAGGGGGACGATGAGACCCTGCTTGACTTTGTGGGCAAGGTCAGGAGGGTAGCGAAGCCCATTACCATTGCGGCCAACAAGATGGATCTGCCCACCTCCGGGGAGAACCTTGAGAGGCTCAGAAAGGCCTTCCCGGATGCCTTAATCGTTCCTGTGTGTGCGGAGGCCGAGCTGGCCCTTAGAAGGGCGGAACAGCACGGCCTCATCGGGTATACGCCAGGAGCTTCCGATTTTCGAGTGCGAGCCCCCCTTGTTGGAGCCCAGGCCAGGGCGCTCGAGACCATCCGGGAGAGGATACTCCGCGTCCACGGCTCAACGGGCGTCCAGGAGATCATAGATCGCACCGTGTACGACTTCTTGAAGATGATCGTGGTCTACCCGGTGGCAAGCCACACCCACCTCACCGATACGAAGGGCGTGGTCCTTCCGGATGCCTACATCGTTCCTGCCGGCACGACAACAAAGGGCCTTGCATACAGGATCCACACCGAGCTTGGGGAGAAGTTCGTCGGTGCGATAGATGCTAAGAGCAGGCGGAAACTCGGTGAGGACCATGTCTTGGTGAATGGAGACGTCATCGAGATACTCACATCGCGATAGATCGTTGTTTCCTGCATCTCCCGTCCCGAGGCGTCACGAGCGGGGTGAGATCTGTGTTCGCTGAATCGGGCATCAGATAAAAAGAAATAATAGGCCGGAACTCCCATTGGCGGGCATGTCGGAGGAGGTCCTCAGAACCTACGCCTATCAGTACGGCATTATCTACAAGTACCTTAAGGACAATTCTGAGGACATCGCCGCCACTCTGGATCTACTGGAGAGCAAGATGGTTGACCAGATACCTCATATCGAGGATTCCAAGACCAAGGGACTCTTCGAACGCACCTTGGCTGTGGTGAGGACTTCAAGGACGATTCTCAGGAATCTGAGTCTTGACCAGATCTTGGAGATGGTGCCCCAGATTGAGGAGGACTACCCAGCGCTGTATGAGCGTCGGGCGGAGATTCAGAGGAATATGATCGCCGTCATGAAGAGGGTCCTATTCGGCCCACCGCTCCCGAGGAGCCGGATAAAATTCGACATCAACAGGCTTTTCTGAGGGCGATCCGGCAGATGTCCCGGGTCGGGCCATCTTGCCAATCGTCACCCACGGGCTGCCACCTGGAGGGTCTTGTAGGACAG
Organism: Hadarchaeota archaeon (SeqCode); assembly: GCA_964452145.1. Taxonomy (GTDB): domain Archaea; phylum CAYQAE01; class CAYQAE01; order CAYVLA01; family CAYVLA01; genus CAYVLA01. Next base: position 30,896 of record CAYVLA010000001.1, on the reverse strand, counting down.
GGCCTGACAGAAGAGCAGATCATCCAGCACGGGAAGCATCTTCTCCAGACTGGACGACTCGATCTCAGATACTACAATGCCCCCTTTCCCGTAGCTCATGACCCTGGTTCTGCCGTTGTTGACGTTGTCGGCTTGGAGGGCCTTGGTGATTGCATCTGCCATAGCTGGCGAGTATTCCACCTCGACGACCGCTCTGACTCTACTCATCCCCTTCCTCCTGACTTCTGGCCATCTGCCTTTCAATCTCCTCGTCCACCCCGCTTACGAATTCCCCTTGTAACTGCTTGGGAAACCTGGCACCCGCTGCCACATCATGGCCTCCTCCCTGGCCACCCAACCTTTCCGCAACCACAGAGAGAGCCTTCCCCAAGTCGAGTCCCCTGCGCACCAATTGAGGGTTCGCCCTCGCCGACACCTTGGTGTGTGGGCCTTCGGTGGTCAGAACCATAACGGCACGGTCCCGGCCTGAGTAACCGGCGTTGGCGAAGATCCCGGCGAGTTTTCCGGAGTACTCACTCCACCCCTCCGCTGGAACGTACCAGAGGTTGCCCATCCGGACCGCGGAGCCAAAGAGGCGGACACCCTCGAAGATCTTCTCCTTGTACATCAGCCTGAGTAGCTCCGCTTCTGCCTCTGCCGCCGGGTCCCCGTACAACAGTGAGAAGGCGACGGAGAACCTCTTCAGGGCTGCGCAGGCCTCGATGTCATCGACCAGATCCTCGATTGTCCGTAGTGCCCCTTTGCAGATGTGGAAGGTGTCTCCGAAGAGCTTCTCCGCCTCGTGGGTTGAGGCTTCCTCTCTGACCATCCTTTCCGCTATGCCATTCAGCAGCGCCCGCTCCATATGGTCGTCAAGCTGGCTGATGCTGGTGTCAGGCCCGGATCTGATGCCAAGCCCGCTCAGGAAACTGCCGATGGCTGCGGGATTCCCGGAGAGACCTTTTATGTAAGGCGAGGTTGAGTATCGTATGGAATACTCCATGGGACGGTCCATGCGGCCGATTAGCCTGATCTCCTTCCTTCTCTTGACCAGACCATGGGATTCGGCGTCAACGGCTATCTGCTCGTTCGGTCCCTTCATGGCCTGCATATCGCCATGGGCGCCGCAGAGCCCCAGAGTGGATAGGTCGATGTTATCGGGGTCCAGCGCCCTTGCAAGTAGATACGCAAGGCCGGATGCGCTGATTTCCCTTGCCCCGTCGATCCCGAACAAGTAGGGAGATAACAGACGCTCGTCGCGTTCCTGCGTGGCGTGGTGATCTAGGACAAGGTAGGGGATACTGGCCTTCTGCAGGAGTGGAAGTTGGTCGCTGCCCATGTCACACAACACAAGCAGATCCGGTCTGAGCGAGACCAGGGAACTTATCTGCTCATGATAAAGGTGGCCCGAGAAAGTCAAACGCACGGAGGCCCCCTGCCTCCTGGCGGCAAGGAGGCAGATCGTGCCCGCACATATGCCGTCCACGTCATGATGCGTGACGATTAGAACCTGTTTGCGGGAGGCCGCAGCAGAGCCCATCACGTCGGCGCAATTGGAAGCTCTCTCAACGAGTTCTTCCAATCTACTCATTCTACCCAACCAGGAGTGCAGCCTTCTCGGGATCGTACCGCCAGTCCCTTGGTATCCTACCCGACCTCCAGTAGTAGTTCTGGAGACGCCTGATCTTGGCCTCCACCAACTCCAGACCCCTCCGGGCGCCATAGTCCACCTTGTTCTTGGCCATGTGATCCCTGAGGTTCACCGCCCTTCGCATCAGATCAAGGAAGTCCTCAGGGAAATCCTCCTCTATCCCCTTCTCTTTGAGAAGCGTGCCCAGTTTCTTGCCGGTCATGAGCCTTATTCCAGTCACGCCGTACTGATCCCTTAGGACAAGCCCGATTCTGCTCTTGGAGCGGCCCTCCTTCTGGAGGCGCAAGACGATTTCCTCTATCTCTTCGGGGGAGTAGGCCGTCCAGTAGGGAGGTGAGGTCCGAACGGGCGGTTTGGAGCGGGACTTGCCCCTACGTCGAGAGTGTATCCTAGCCAATAGAGCACCTTACCCTACCGAATTCTGAGCCAGCGTTCTGAAAAATATTTCCGAGCTTCGTCGGCGGTGCGAGACCTCATTCTTCGCAGGGCCCATCTGGGCGAAGGTGCGTCTCTCACCTCGAGGTATGAATATGGGATCGTAGCCGAAGCCTCCCGCTCCCCTGGGCTTCCGGCAGATTGTGCCCTCGACTTCTCCCCTGTAGATGTGGAACCGGCCATCGTAGTGGCAGATCACGGAGAGGAAGTGGGCCGATCTATCCGTCCTGCCCCTCATCAAGGCCAGGATCCCTGCATTGCCTATGGTCGACTGGACATAGGAGGAGTATGGCCCGGGAAAGCCTCCCAGGGCGTCCACGAACAGCCCGGCGTCTTCCACGAAGAAGCCCTGCCCCAGATCCTTCGCACATTCCTCAGCACTTCGCCTCGCTATTTCCTCCAGGTCGAAGGACTGGATTTCCGGGTATGACGCCTCCACCATCTCCAGTTCAACATGGAAGCCGGAGGCGATAGTCCTGAACTCAGCGAATTTGTGCTTGTTAGATGTCACAAACCTGAGCATGTGAAGGCCGGGTAATGGTCGCTTATTAGAATATGCCTCGATTGGACCAACCCGGTAATATTTATCAGCCCCCGGAAGGGGTATGACCCGATCTGGTTCTAATCCATCCTTCATCAGACGAGGTGCCATTTTGCCCAAGAAGACGCGTGACATGTGGAAGGAGAAGAGGTGGTTCACGGTCTATGCCCCCAGTCTCTTTGGGAACTGCGAGATAGGGGAAACCCTGGGCCTCGGGCCCGATAAGCTTAGGAATAGGACGATAGAAACCACTCTGCGCGAGGTAACGGGGGACTTCACCCAACACCATGTCAAGCTCTACTTCCAGATATCCGATGTCAGGGGCGAAAAAGCTTACACCAGGTTCATCGGTCACGATCTGACCCGCGACTATGTGAGAATGCACGTAAGGCGGGGGACGACCAGAGTCGACTCGATAACCCAGGTGACGACCCAAGACGGACACAAGATAAGGGTCAGAGCCCTGGCTTTCACCCTTCAAAGGGTAGCCGCCTCACAGTCCAAAGCCATAAGGGCGGCTATGACCAATGTCACGAAGGCTGCGGCGGAGCGGAGCAGCTTCTCGGGCTTCATTCATGAGATGATTCTTGGCAAGCTGTCAGCCGACATCCATAAACAGGTCAAGCTCATCTACCCGATAAAGAAGATCGAGATAATGAAGAGCAAGATCATCTTCAGTCCACCCGAGGCCGAGCAGACCGAGATCATCGCGGCCGAACAGCCGGTCGAGGACTTGGGCCAGGGAAAGCCATCGGAACAGGCGATCGAACGACCCGCCCCTGAGGAGGCGGGCGGATTGGACGCTGGCGGAGAACCCGCTGAGGATATGGAGGAGGAGGGAGAGGACCCCCAGGCAACGGGACCCTATGCCGGCCCGGAAGATGAACCCACAGCCCAGTGATGGCGGGGCTGCCCAATGGCTCTGTGCAGCGGCTTGTAGAGGTGTCTCCAGGCCACAGGCGGAGGCTCGTAGAAACCCTCCTTCAGGGATCGTTCCAGCGGTTGCTCGCTCTTCCTCAGGCTGGGGTCGCGGAAGTGACATCCCTTCTTCCTACATTTGAAGCCCGCGTTGCTACCCATCGATGTCAGCCTCGAGCCGCACCTTGGGCAAAGCGGATTGACGCTGGTCGTCCTGCGGAGGGATACCACCCTCAGCTTCTCGAGGTTTATCGTTGGTCCATGGGAGGATTGGCCTTCGCGGACCGATCCGTATGCTTCCAGTAGGTCTCCGGGCATCAGCTTCCTAACGATGGCCCTGAATTGCTTGGTGGGCTCGTAGGCAGCACAATCCACCTGTCCCCCTTGATCTGCGATGGTGAAGATCACATGCCCGCCCGGGATGGTTCTTGGATCGGCGGCCACCCTGCCGATCACGGCCACGGACGACCTGGGCCTGAGATGTGCAAGGCTCTCGAGCCTCTCAATATGGGCGTCTGTGTGTTGGTTGGTTCTGAACGTGATCGCGGTCGGGGCCATACCCCCGTCCAGCATCATGTAGCCGGCCTGCGACCCGGATGGGGTCTCGGCCCGGACTCCGAAGTGCACCGGACAGGGGGATCTGGGCACGATGCACACCCTGTGGTTGAGGTAATCATAGTTGTAGAAGGTGTCGAGTATCTCCGCGTCGACCTTGAGGACGAGAGACTCGTCTATGGGACGGAACTTGGCCCGTTCCGATGGATCCCGATAGGCCACGGTCTCGAAGGTCTGGTCGGACGTCAAGTCCGCGCCGAGTGCGGCGATCGCACCGATGACCCCGTACCCCCTCTTGTAGGCGGCCACCCTGATGCCCTCCCGGCGGGCAATCTCGAGCGCCTCTTGTTTGCCAACAACCCGATGAAGACATCGGTGGTAGAATGCCGTCAGGCTGGGGGATGGATCCTGACCGCCGATCATCGCGAGCCCCGGGTGGGTTGCGGAGTCGGCGAATATCGCGTTCTCCTCGATCACTTCCTTGCACAGGTCAAATACCCGGTCGGGCCGACCGTCCTGCAGGAACAACTTCAGGGCCAGGGCTCCGTTTCCCCGGGTCTTGTTTGGCACTTGGGGATTGAGGCGGATGAGATTGGGGAAGTCGTAGAACCCGAAGTCCAGTCCTGCCTCCGTCAACTTCTCAGCGATCAAAACGGAGAGATATGTCGTGCACATTCCCAGCGACCTTGAATCGGTATCGTCCACGCCTACAGCCAAGCAGGCAGCATCCTCCGAAGGCCGTCTTACCGTCATCCAGGGCTTTCCATGGCGAAAATACAACGTTAAGCCCTCATATGACCATTCGGGGGACTCTTGGCGCATATTTTCAACCTTGCAGCTCTGCAAAGTTCCGAATTGTGAGAAAACTTTAAATGTGTCGTCGCGGCACAACAACTGTGCAAAAGGACCAGATCGTCTCCGAGGTCGCGGGCACCCTTGAAGATGCCAACTACGAGGTTACCAAGGTCCTTCCCTATGGTTCCTACTGCCTTGACATAGCCGCAAGGAAGGACATCCTCCTGCTGCTCAAGATACTGGTAAACGTTGACAGCATGGATGCCCTTCAGGCCCAGGAGCTGAAACGGCTGGCCTGCCTTGTGTCGGCGTTTCCCCTTCTGATTGGAGATCGGACCAGGATGGACAGGATAGAGAACGATGTCGTCCACGAGCGATACGATCTGCCGGCGATTAACCCGGACACCCTGAGGATGCTGGTCCAGAACTCAGCTTTGCCCCTCATCTTCAGCACCAAGGGTGGGTACTACGTTAGGATCGATGGAGAGGCGCTTGAGCGGGAGAGGAAACGCAGGGGTCTGTCCTTGGGTCAACTGGCCAAGACGATCGGCGTGACCCGGGAGTCGATATACACATACGAGCATGGCGGAAACGCCACTGTGGACACCGCCATGGCACTGGCCGAGAAGCTTGCAGTCGATCTTGTGCAGCCAGTTCAGGTCCTGAGGCGGGTAGAAGTGGAGATCATGCCGGGAGGACCCGTACAGAGCGAACTACTGAACTTCGTCATTGCCCGCCTGAGTCAACTGGGCTTCGGTGTCTATCCTACCCCGAGGACGCCCTTTGACATAATGGCGAAGGAATCCGAGGATCGCCTGCTCGCCACTGCGCTGGAGCATGACCGGGGTACGCGCCACCACGCCGACCTGATCTCGAGTCTCTCCAGGGTCATAGACATAACCGCATTTCTGATCAGCCAAGAAAAGCAGACCCGGAGCACGCTGCACGGCCTTGCCGTGGTGGGCCGGGACGAACTCGATGAAATCGAGAGGCGTTCCGATCTATCCGGCATCATCAAGGAGAAGCGGCAGCCCTAGAGGTCAGGGAAGATCTCCCCTCTTCGAATCACGGAGATGCCCGATACCTCTCCAAGTATCTCGATCCTTACCTCAAGATCCGGGTTCTCCAGGTCGACCCGGTTGACGAAAAGGTCGGCCACGGCCATGATCAATGAGATCCTGTCGATGTCGGATCCTCTCCTCCTGACCTTCACCCTGAAGCTCTCGTCCATGCGGATAGCCGCTTCACCTCTGATCTCATCAACGGCCGAGATGATCTCGGGCTGACGTGTCGCAACCACCCTATCGATAGGGACCACGCGTTTGATCAGGTCGTTGTACCAAGGTTTTTCGACCAAGGTGGTGGCGATCTTCTTCACGGCCTCTCGGGGAGGCGTATGCAGATGGATCGCTACAAGCCCACTGAATCCCAACCTGTGTCCCGACATATGTGGGTCGATCCCAGCAAGGATTTCTCTGATGGCCGATATGCAGGCGGGTTCCAGTCCCCTCCCTGTGGAGACGATGAGATGGAAATCCCAGCTCGCCTCGATATGAGCCACGTTCAGGGGGTTTCCCCTCCATCTTATAAGGATTCTCACCGGCTCAGGTGGGACATATTTATCGGAAGGGTCGGCATATCACGGCGGGATGTCCTTGAGGTCTATTTCTGCCATGGAGATGGCAGCCATCGACAGGAATGCACAAGGCATGGGCATTGACCCCATTGTCCTGATGGAAAACGCGGGAAGGCAGGTGGCCGAGGAGATCTCAAGAAGCAGGAAGGCAGGTTCTGCGGTCGTGCTCTGCGGACCGGGCAACAACGGCGGGGACGGTTTCGTGTCGGCAAGGCACCTAGCCAACATGGGTTGGAGGGTCACAGTTGTGGAAGCACGGGAGCCCTCCACAGCCGAAGCCCGGCGCAATAGGGACATATGCAGGCGAATCCCGTCGATGGAGTTCAGGGCAGTGGCGGATTCCTGTCAAGCCAGAGAACCTGGGTTCCGCGAACTCTTGGCCAAGCAGGACGTGGTTGTGGATGCCCTTCTGGGCACCGGATCCAGGGGGCTAGCCAGGGAGCCCATCGCATCCTTGATCAAGGCATGCGAAGCTGCACATGGACTCAGGGTCGCGGTTGACATCCCGTCCGGTCTTGATGTGGATAGCGGGACACACGAAGGCGAGGTGTTCCGGGCAGATCTCACGGTGACTTTCCACTGCGCCAAGACGGGTCATACACTCGCCCCGGAGTTGGTGGGTGAGCTGGTTGTTGTGGACATAGGCATACCCAGGGAGGCGGAGACTCTTGCGGGGCCGGGTGACCTACTATTTGTGAAGGATCGCAGAAGGCCCGACTCCCATAAGGGCGACAACGGCGTACTGTTGGTTGTTGGAGGGAGCAAGGAGTATCAGGGTGCTCCTGCCATATGCGGGATTGCCGCCCTGAGAACCGGGATCGACCTGGCATATCTGGCCGTCCCTGAGGCGATAAGGGATCTTGCTGGGGGATACTCCCCCTCACTCATATGCAGGGGATACCGGGGCGATCGCCTGACGACCGATTCGGTGGGGGCCATAGTCGATCTCGCTAGCAGGTGCGATGCCGTGTGCATTGGGCCCGGTTTGGGGCAAGATGAGGATACTCTCAAGGCATCGGTGGAACTTGTGAAGTCCTTGGGCAACAAGCCCATGGTCGTCGATGCCGACGCTCTCAAAGCCTTTGCCGGCAGGGCGGGAGAGCTGGGGAAATCGGTGGTCATCACCCCCCATGCTGGGGAGTTCAGGATATTGACGGGCAGGGATCTTCCCCAGATGACCGCGGAGAGGAGGGAGACGGTGCTTGAGCAATCCCGCCAAACGCGTTGCACGTGGGTCGTAAAAGGACCGTGCGATGTGGTGGCTTGGGGAGCCGACTGGAAGGAGAACCGGACAGGCACCGCCTGCATGACCGTGGGGGGCACTGGAGATTGCCTGACCGGGGTCATAGGTGCCCTGCTGGCGAGGCATAACGATCCGTTCAGAGCGGCCGTAGCCGGTACCTACATCACGGGAAGAGCGGGCGAGATGGCCTCCGCTAGGAAGGGATGCCACATCCTAGCCACCGATGTGGCCGAGGAGATACCCAGCGTCTTCAAGGAAGCCGACTAGTTCACTCATGTCCCGAGAGGCCTTGCATTGGCCCCGCCTGCCCTGCCCGTCCTGACACGGCACGCCTAAGTCTGGTAAGCTAGTGAGGGGACCGACCCCGTTGATCTATCGATTCCGCAGAAGAACGATCGTGATGCAGCATGTCATCGTGGTGTGCTCAAGGTGACTAGGCGACATCCAACCGGAGTTCGGTGATCAGGATCAACGCTCCCACGAGGGCCGTGGTTAGCAGGGACCCGCCACAGACCCCATCGCCGGTCACTCTGACGCGAGCTTCTCGGAGAGTGTGACTCGAACAATCCCGCGCGTCCCAGTTAGGCGGCAAGAGGGCGTAAGCGGGAGTGGGTCAACACCGGTCTGCCATTGCCGCATACGATGCCATCTTCCGACAGCAGCCCTCCTCCCTCCTCGAAATATTTAAGAGAGGTCTACCGCCTCGCCTAGGTGGTGGACCGGTCTTGATAGAGATTGTCGTCAACTTCCTCGGGCTGTTCGGCATCTTCCTGGCCGCCTTCGGCCTCCTCACGGCCGTGCTCAAAGCCGTAGCCTTTGAGGGCAAACTCCTTAACATGTACAAGCCGTCCGAGGTAGCCTGGGCCTTCGCGATTCTGGTTCTGGGCTTGGGCATCGCGCTGATCGCGCTTGCACAGTACTTCGCCAAGAAGAGCGAGATGGTTTAGGATCAGGGGATGCAGATCATCGTGGAGGTGAACTGGACCTCCTCCATCCGACGTATCTTGTCGGTAACGAAGGAGTCCAAGTCCTTCAGGTTCTTGACGGTGATCAGCGCTATGATGTCGTACTCCCCGTAGACAGCCCAAGCGTTCTCGACTTCCTCAAGCTCTTTGAGATGCTCAACGAGGGTGGATTCGGCGCCCGGCTTCGCCGTGATCAGAACGAAGGCCTTCACCATTCCAACACCGGTCTTCCATCCCCGACGCTAAGGTAATAATTGTTTCCTGCTCGCCATTCATACGCCGGTTGAAGATGGGCCTTCTGAGTATGCTGCTGGTGAGAACCAGTCATCTGCCTGAGGCAAGCAAGCCACGGAAACACATTAAGATGCCCCCCACGATGCGATCTTGTGGCGAAGAGGACGGGCATCCTAACGCTCGAAGAGGTAGAACACATAGCCGAGCTGGCCAAGATCAGGCTGACAGAGGCCGAGAAGGAGCTTTTTCGGGACCAGTTGCAGCGCATATTGGGGTATTTCAGAATCATCGATCGGGTCAAGCTGGATGACATCCCGCCCACGACCCACGTCATGGATGTCCAGAACGTTTTCCGTGAGGATCGCGTGAAGGGTTCTCTGCCTCCAGAATCGATCCTGCAAAATGCGCCCGAGAAAGAAGGTCGGTACTTCAAGGCGCCGAGGGTCAGCTAGGAAAGGCCCAGTTTCCTGGATATCCTGTCCCTGAGCGTCGGGATGCCAGCCCCGGTCTTGGCGGAGACCGGTACAATGGTGTCCCACCATTGCCTCCAGGGAGGGAGATAGCCAAGCTTCTCACCTATCGCGTCCAGGGTCTTGTCAACATCGGCCACCTTGTCGATCTTGTTGGCTACAACGAGGAAGGCTATCCCAAGTTCGCCTAGCAGATCGTGCATCTCGATGTCGACCGGAGTCTCATTCCTGCCTTCCCACCGGGCGCAGATTTCGAGGAAAGCCTTCGAGTCGAGGACGAGGAGCGCGAGGTCAATGCCGCCGTGGCCTTCGTCAAGCTCCTTGACGATGGCGGTCTTCGTTCTCTCCGACGCGATTCTCGATACACCGCTCATGAAGCCAAACCCCGGCATATCCGTGTACGTTATGGCCCCGCCACCGACGCACTTCGGCCTTGAGGTGACTCCGGGACGCCTTCCCGATATCACGCGCTTGCCGGTTAGGGCCTCTATGAGAGCCGACTTGCCTACGTTGGACCGTCCGAGGACGTAGACGGACTTGGGCCCTCTTTTTGAGGTCATATGCCTGCCCGCTTCTCCCGTCCGCCACGTCGGCCGGCCAGCAGCCCGACGGCCAGCCCGATGGCGAGGCATCCGATCCCTATGACCATGGCGTCCCCCGTTCTCAGCCTGTAGATCGTTCGCAGCGTGGGGTTGAACGGTTCGATCCTAGGTGCGGTTCGCTGCCCCTCCCCGTCTCCAAGACGGGCGGACAGGGCAGGGGACATCTCCGCCACAAGCCTGGCGTACTTGTACTCCAGGAATGCTTGCAGAAGCATGGGGATCTGTCCTGATGCAGGGCCACTTGCTTCAACCTTCCGCTCGTAGTTTTCGGCAGACTCCAAGTGGCTGAGGGCGAGTATGGGATTGACACCGTAGTCACGGCTTGCGGCCACCGCTGATCGGGATAGCTCCTTCTCCCTTTCCACCTTCCCCAAAAGGGTCTTGACCAGTTCCTCATCGGAGGAGAGCAGGTTTGCATAGAGCTCGAGGTGGGCATTCACGTATGATCTGCCTCTGAGAGCATCTAGGATGGCCGAAGCATAGACCCCGTTGTCCAGCTGGCGCTGTACATCGCTCTGGAGGGATGCCGCTGAAGTGAGGAAACCGCTCGTTATCCCCTCGCCGAAGGACTGGGCGTAGGCTACCAGGTACTTCAGGTCATCGGCGTACTTCTGGGCGGTGGCCTTGATGCTTGTCCGGTTGATCTCCAACTCGCCAGGGAAGTCCTCGCACAGACTCACCCACCACAGGGCGGTTGCTGCGCGCTCCTTCATATAGGCCGCATCCCATAGAGCCGCCAGGGTCGCCATATCCGACTCGCTCTGATAGTAGTTCTTCCAGGCACTTTCGCTCTTGAGGACGGCTTCGTCAGCCCTTCTCTGGGCAGCTGCGTAGCATTCGAAGGCCGTGATGCTGGTGAACGAGGTCTCGTTGACCGTGCCGAAGGCTTCACGTGCCGCCTTCTCGGCGTCCTCTATGAGGCGTTTCGCTGTGGTTCTGGTGCCGGATCTTAGATACTGCAGGGCATAGTCTACGAACGTGGCGTTGATCTTGGCTTGGAAGGACAGACTGGCGCTGAGGTAGTAGGTCTCGTCCCTTTGGGCCTTCTTAGCGTCCTCTATCTTGGCCTTGAAGTCCTCGACGTAGCCGGAGAGATAGTTTCTCTGGGAATACGTCAGCCTGGCCGAATCGAACGCCTCTTCGGCTCGCTTCGCCATTCCGACAGCCTCGTCTAGCATGTTCTGGGCCGCCGTGCTCATGACCTTGTTGTACCGGGTCAGATCGATCTGCTCGCCGCCTCCAGGAGGCTGGATGTCTATGCCGATCATCCACCTTGCTGCCTGCCTTAGGTCATCGGCCTCAAGGACTGTCAAGTTCCAGTGCTGCTTGGCATAGTCGGTGACGTTTACCAGCGTCCGGCTCGTAGGGGTTTCCGTGGCGACGGTCTGCCCCCTGGGAACAAGGAAGACGCTCGCCCCGACGGAATGGGCAGCCTCCGCCTTCTGCACCACGCCTCCTATTGGTCCGATGGTTCCGTCCGGGTTGATCGTCCCGGTCATCACCACGGCGGAGTTTACGGAGCGGTTCAAGAGGGATGCAAGGATTGCCACTGCCATTGTGGCACCGGCGGAGGGACCGCCAATCACTGCGGAGTCCGAACGTATCACGACGTAGAGATCAACCTTGGAGAGATCCACCCCTGCAAGAGAGGCCGCAGCCTCAGCGGCCAGCCTCGCCGAGCCTTGGGTGTCTATCTGGGTCAGCGGAAAGGTATCGACGAACACCCTGCCGGTTCCCGTACTGGCGGCAACCTCCACGTAGGAGACCACCCCGATCCAGCCGTCTGAGGTTTGGGCGACAGCGGGAGCCACGACGGTTACTTCACTGTAACCTTGAGCATCGCAAAGGTACAGGGAGATCGCGAAGGCGGCGAGAAGAAAGCAGAGATAGCGTGACATACAATCACATCGATTCGGCGGGAGGCGCCCTTTAATATTTCCACACAGGGCCGGCTGACCAACCCCTGTCACAGAAGGCTGACGATCATTCTGGCCCCCACGACCAACAGACACGCCCCAAGCATCTTCTCAAGAATTCTGGCCTTGGTTCTCTTGGCCAGAAAGGCTCCTATCTGGGTGCCGGCGATTATCCCTATGCACAACGGTATGGCATAGTCAAGCCTGCAGTGGCCCAGGGCGGCGTGAGTTGAGGCGGCAGCAATGGAGGTGAAAACCATCATGAACATGCTGGTTGCGCAGGCGATGTGCATAGGGATGCCCAACCACAGTCTGAGAAGCGGGACGATCAGGACGCCCCCGCCTATGCCGAAGAAACCCGAGGTCAGACCGGCCGCAAAGCTACCGGGAAGGCCCCGGCTTGTCCTGACGGCATGCCTGAAGACTCGGCCATTTGCATCCACCTTTGTGCTTGCCTCACTCGAAGCGCTCTGCTCATCGGGGATCTCTCGGGCAATCAGCATGTTGATTGAGAGCCCCAGTAGAAAGACCCCGAAAAGCCCGACCAAGACCACCGATTCCACCAAACTGGTCACATAGGCACCCAGCAGAGCTCCGGGAATCGTCCCCGAGGCGAGGATGAGGCCGAGCCTGTAGTCAATCCTCCTCTGCCGGGCATAGGCCGCGGTGGAGGACAAAGAGGTGAAGATGATCATGAGAAGGGACGTCCCGGCGGCATCCTGTGCCGACAGGCCCCAGATCAGTATGAGCATCGGCACAACGAGGAAGCCCCCGCCAACGCCAACCATGGCTGCCAAGCAGCCCACCGCAGCAGCCATCAACCCAAGATCAATGCCCAACATCGGATCCGCCGTCACCCTCTTGCGTTGCTAGGGTGCCATGCCGATGGTTCTATAATCTTTCCGGGGTCATGCGCCGGGGGTGGCATGCCGGAATCTCGTACAAAAGAGACAATAAGGGGCGCTACATGCCATGATCGTTGAAGCGGCGCGATGTAGATTCCCTCGCACGCAGGGCGGTTGAGGCAGTCTGCAGCAGCCACGTGGCCGCATCCTACGCTCTGCCTGGTCCCCCAGGGAGCGGCCCCGTCGAACTCATGGTGGTAGTCGACAAGCCGGAGGATGCTCTGACTAGGCGCAGGTTGTCGATCGACGGAGAGGATTTCGCGATTACAATCGTCTCCACCAGTCTCCTAGAGAAGGACGCCCAGCGAGGTACGCTCGGCGAGTTCGTAGCCTCCTCACTCCTCGCTCCCTACCAGGCGATAAGCGGGCAGGAGTTGCTCCGGGCTAGGGAAGTTGACTTGAAGACGCGAATAGTCAAGGAGGAGCTTCAGAACCTCTACTTCAGATATCACGACCTCACCCCGGAGATTCTCATCGATCCTCCCTTCTTCTTTCACGCCAGGATGCAGCGCAGGATCAGGATATTTCCCCCGTCCAAATCGGTCTACCAAAGGCTCCCCTCACAAAGCTCGGGTGATCCGTCCTACGGCTTTGGACAGGCCCTTGGGCAGATGGCAAGTGCGGGACTCATTACCATCGACGGCTCCGTGAAGGTGACTCCGAAGTTCTTGGAGAGGGTGGTGAGACCTCGGCAGATGCCTATCACCCCCCTCAGGGAGATCGAGCTTGCGGTGAGAAGGCTCGCCGCCCAGGGGATAGCCCATAGCCTTTTGGACCCCTACCTAGTCCAGGAGATATCCCGAGGACTGGAATCTTCGAATGCGGACAGCGACCAAAGGATGGTGGATCCCAAATCCTTCCTGCACCTGCACACAGAAAGCGGACTGGTTTCCTTGGACGATCAGAGGAGCTACATGGAGCTGATTGGCTCCAAGGAAGGGGGTTCATCGCTTCGTTCCATGAGAAGGATAGGAGGCGCCCTGAACTACGTCTATCTGCTGGATTACGTGGAAGACCACCAACTGAGGAGGGCAGTCGCCAAGACATATCAGAACTGGTTCGGGCTCAAATGGATCCCCCTGAGCATCTGGACGATAGGCTCTCAGAACTTCGACGTGCTGGGGGACAGACGTCTTGCAAATGAATACAGGATGAACAGGCTCCTCAGATCCAAAGGACATAACGCGCCCGACATACATCACGTCAGCCTTCCTCGCCGGACCATAATTGAGGAGTTCATCGAAGGAACCTCCTTCGATAGGATCATCAAGGAGTGCCTGTCGCACCCAGACCGGAGGCATCTGCAGTCAATCCAGACGCTGGGCGAGGAGATCTGTCGCCTGCATCTCGACGGCCTGACACTGGGCGACTCCAAGCCCGATAACGCGATCATGGACGATGAGGGTCGGGTGTGGTTCGTCGACCTCGAGCAAGCCTCCGACAAAGGCAATCCGGCATGGGACCTTGCAGAGCTGCTTTTCTACTCCGGCCATTACACCCTCCGGTGGAGCAGGATGAAGGCCCTGGTCGACTCATTTCTTCGAGGGTACATGAGGTCGGGAGACAGCCGGGTTCTGAAGGAGATCACGCGAGCCAAGTACAAGAGGGTGTTCGGCATAATGACGGCACCCCACATCATAATGGGGATCTCCAGGCTATGTGGCTCCTACGGGAGTTCACCCTGATCCTGCACGTCAGGCTTCTCCGATTGCTTCCTAGCCTTCTCCATCATCTCCTGAACCCTGTCCCACCCGAACTCCCTTCCTAGATCTACGATATCGCGCCACGCCGTCTGGAACCTGTCCTCCATGACCTCGGCCATCACCGATCTGGCCTTCTCGGCCATCCCGCGGTTCAAGGCGATGAAGAGGCCATGTTCGCCTTTTCCCTGACAGAAGGCCCGGTCCCCCCTTTCCAGAATGCGCACGAACAGGGGATGCTCGATGTCGATGTGGACGGACTTGCCGATCGAATGTAGGTAGACAGGGCAGTCACACACCTTGATCTTCATGGGTGTATCTCGGTGCCGGACGCTAGAAATGTGTTGGTACCCAGACGCGGCGACCATGACCGGAGCGATTTTTCAAACCGGGATCAGCTTCCTCTCCGTGGGTCGCAGGATAGACGCGGTTGTCTTCGATCTTGACAACACGCTTGTCGATTCCGGCCTTGATTTCCATCGAATGAAAGAAGACATACGTGAATACGTTCAGTCAAAGCTACCCGATATCCAGATGCCCCGGGGTGGCACGACGACCGACATCATAGAGTACTTCAGGAAGGCGGTGCCGGACGAATCCACGTTGGGGCGGTACATGCTGGATCTTCACTCGATCATGGATCGGGTCGAGATGGAATCGGTCGGATACAGCCGGCCGTTGGGGAATATCCCGGCGATGCTCGCAGATCTAAGAGATATGGCGATCAAGATCGGGCTTTTGACCAGGTCGTGCGAGGCCTATGCGAGGCTTGTCTTAGGTAGGATTGGATCGGTTGAGGCCTTCGACGCCATGTCCTGCAGGACTCCCAACGGCCCGACCAAGCCCGACCCAGCGGCGCTGTTGGCGCTGGCCCGGAAGCTCGATGCGGAGCCAGGGCGCATCCTATTCGTGGGCGACCATGTCATGGACGGGCAATGCGCCCGAGCGGCCGGGGCGCTCTTCGCCGCGGTGAGGGCCACCTCAGAGGAATCCGCTCTGCGGGCTCTGTCACCCGTGGCAATCCTTGACGATTTGGATGGGATTCCCCTTCTCGTCCGGAGACTGAACGAAACCCCAGGTCGGGGCAGCGGGCCCGGGCACTGAACACATATATCCCCTGATCGCGGAAGCCGACATTCAGCTTACGGGAGGAAAGGCATGAAGGTCACCTGTGCGGGAATACTTGTCGCGGACATCGTTCGTCGCTTCAGGGAAAGGGCCGAGCCCGGAAGGCTCGTCACGCTAGAGGAACCCATAACACTCCACGTCGGTGGCTGTGCGGCGAATACCGGGATCTCCCTTGCCAAGATGGGGGTTAGTTCGAAAATCGTGGGCAAGATAGGTGATGACTACTGGGGCAGGTTCGTCATCGAGACCCTGAGGGGCTATGCCAACGTGGATGTGAACGGGGTAAAAATCGAGAAGGATGAGATGACGGCAACCACGGATATCGAAGTGGACATGGAGACGGGAGAAAGGACCTTCTACCACTATGTGGGCGCCAACTCTTCATTTTCGTTGGACGATATCTCCCCGGAAAGTTATCTGTGCGACGTCTTTCACGTCGGGGGCTACAACCTCTTGCCCTCCATCACTCCCCGCGATCTATCAACGGTCTTCTCCAAAGCTCACGTTAGGGGGGCATCCACCTCCATCGATCTTGCGTGGAGCGACAGGGTGCAGTGGACCGCGCTCAAGGCAGCCATGGGCGAGATTGACTACTACTTCTCCAACCTTGATGAGGCAAGGATGGTCGTATCAATGCCCGGGGCATCCCAGTCCGAGGTATCAAGGGTCATCATGAAGATGGGGCCCTCGGTCGTAGCGATAAAGATGGGCTCCAGTGGCTGCCATGTCAGGACACGGACCGAGACGATCGATATGCCGGCGGATCCCGAATTCGTTCCCGTGGACGGGACGGGTGCTGGCGACGCCTTCGTGGCAGGATTCCTCCTCGGCCTCGGAGAGGGTTGGGACATGGGCAAGACGACCAGGTATGCCAATGCCGTGGGCGGATTCTGCGTGTCCAGGCCCGGGGCAACGGCGGGGGTCCCCGATCGACAGACCGTGTTGGACTTCATTGAGCACCATCCGCTTGCCTACGACAGGCATCCAAGCCGTGGGTGAGGCAAGGAGGCAACGGTCCGCTGCTCGGGTCCGCTCACAGATCGGTCCCACTCGATCTCTCTGACCCAGTTGACTGAACGACCCCGGTCGGAGGCATATCCAAGGAGTCAGCTGGCATCCGGGATTCTCGGAGAACTTAGGCACGCTGCGTAGGAATCTTCAAGACCTCTTGCAGGCGCCAATCTGGGCCTGGACCCAGACTTCCACGGTCCGCGGGAACCTGTCAGATGCTTCTGAGTTGCCTTCTCATCGATGATGCCAACCCTTAAGTCATCCCCGGGGATATTGTCGACCAGCCACTCCACTACTGGCGATGCCTGATCCGTGTCGTGAGAGAAGCACTGGACAGATCCGGGCGTCGGGTGCAGTATGCCTGGGGGTCATCCTTGGTTCTTCCAGGGACTCACAGACCCGCCCTCCCACGGTGGCCTTGTCTGCTGGCATGCAATGAGGCAACCCAAACTTTATATTTCCCGGCGGGCTACAGTTGCCCGGCGTCCGATACCCCGGAGCGGATCGCATGGCGAAGAAGCAGAAGGAAGTAGGATTCCTAACGATGGGAGATGTCGTCGCACCCACAAGGGAGATCCCAAAGATCGGCGTTGGGATGCTTGGATACGCCTTCATGGGAAAGGCCCACTCATACGCCTACAAGACCATGTCCTACATATACTGGCCCCCTCCCGCCATCCCAAGGCTGGTGGCCATCAGCGGAAGGAGGGAGGCCCGGCTGGCCGAGGCCGCCCGCAGATTCGGGTATGAGAAACACTACACAGACTGGCACCGGATGCTCGAGGACGAAGAGGTTGAACTCTTCGACAACGGGGCGCCGAATGACATGCACAGGGAGCCATGCGTTGAAGCAGCCGAGCTGGGTAAGAACATATGGTGCGAGAAGCCTCTCGGCAGGAATGCTCAGGAGGCCAAGGAGATCCTCTCCGCGGCCGAGAAGGCCGACATCAAGCACATGGTGTCCTTCAATGGCAGGTTGCTCCCCGCGATTGCCCTGGCCAGGCAGTTGATTCAGGACGGGCGGATAGGGAAGATCTACCACTTCAGGGCGCAATACCTGCAGGAATGGATACTTCCCCACCAGCAGACGCCACTGGTCTGGCGCTTGGATGGGCAGGTGGCGGGCAGCGGTTCCCTCGGCGACCTCGCCGCCCACACCATAGACCTGGGAAGATTTCTCGTGGGCGAGTTCAAGTCGGTCATGGCACTAACCAAGACCATGATCAAGGAAAGGCCGCTCCCGGGGGATCCCAGCAAGAAGGCCCGGGTCACGGTGGACGACGCTGTGGAATCGGTCATAGAATTCCAGAACGGAGCGGTCGGGACCATCGAGGCGTCAAGGATGTGCTCAGGCAGGAAGAATCACGAGACTATCGAGATCAACGGCTCCAAGGGAAGCATCTACTTCGACATGGAGGATATGAACAGGCTCAAGGTCAACCTCATAGAGGACAGAAAGAAGGGCGTAGAAGGATTCCACGATGTCCTCGTCACCGAGGCAAGCCATCCATACTTCGACGTGTGGTGGCCCCACGGGCACATCATCGGATGGGGAGCGACATTTGTGCACGAAGCCAAGCACATCATCGACTGCATCGTAAACGACAAGCCAGTGGGCCCCCAGGCGGCGACCTTCGAAGACGGATACAGGTGCAACGTCATCTGCGATGCCATGGTGGAGTCGGCCAAGCTCGGCAGGAAGGTCAACATCAGGTATTAGGCGTCCGGCCTGAAGCCCTGTTAGAAGGGTCTAGGATCTCGCTCAACCGCCCCAGCTGGGAAGCGGGGAAGTTCAGGGTGATCTGATCGCCCCCTGAGGAGATGACGACTCTGGCCTCCGTCCAGATCCTCTTGAAGATTCTGGAGGCAATGTATGGGGTTATGCCGACCACGTAGAATATGAGCACCCCGGAGCCAAGGTCGTTCTCCTTCCAGGAGCCAACGAGCAAAGAGAAGACAGTGCAGATGGCGAAGTAGTAGACCACGATGCGGAATCCCGAGGTGAAACGCCTCATCAGGAACGGGAGGACGTAAAGCCCAGAGATGGCGAGGAGCCAGATGTCGTCGCCAAGGGCATCGCGCATGAAGAAGACCGAGAAGTAGAACGCCATTACGAACAGGCCCGCGGTGGCGAGGTAGTAAGCGTGGTGGATTCTTGTTTCGGCCGAGTACTCCAAGCCCGACCTGTCAAGATCTTCAACCTGGTTGGCCAGCTTGTCCCGCACGTAGACCCTCTCGCTGGAAGCGCCGCAGTCGTAGTTGCCCAGGTCAACGTAGGCCGCTCCTTCCTTGCGGACGTAGTCCCGTATGAAGTCCTGGCTCTGCAATTCGACCATCGGTGAGCGCGGAGGGCTTCTTGTATGTTTTCATGGTCGGGCGGGCGGAGACACCGGCAGGGGAACGCCGCATTCCCAACTCGGCGGCTGCACGCTGCGAGGCATTTTTGAGCGAGGTCTAGCGTGGGTGGAGCATTTGCCCGCGAACACCGCCTCCAGCACCCCAGGCAGGCTGCGCGCTGAACAGGACGCCTTCAAGGACCTGAAGTTCGGCATGTTCATCCACTGGAGCCTCTTCTCCCTGCCGACCGGACACCAGAACTGGAGGACTCCGGAGAGCGCGGTGACGCGCTTTAGCGCCGAAAAGTTCGATGCTTCATCTTGGGTCCAGTTGGCTCGCGATGCAGGAGCAAGATACATGACCTTCACAGCCAAACACCACGACGGCTTCTGCCTCTTCTCAAGCGATCTCACCAACTACGATTCCATGCATTCGCCTACACGCAGGGATTTCGTTCGTCTGCTGGCCGATGAGTGCAGGGCCAAGCATCTGCCGCTTTTTCTCTACTACTCGCTGCCCGACCACCATCACCCCTCTTTCAAGCCGGGGACCGGGGCCGAATGGGATCGGTACGTCTCCTACTACCAGGGTCAGATACGGGAACTCTGCGCGAACTACGGCGAGATAGCGGGCCTGTGGCTCGACCCTGGTCCATGGCACGGCCCTGCCTTCGACTACAGGGTTACGGAGACACAGCAGATCATGTCGGACCTTCAACCAGGAGCGCTCCTGATGGGCAGGGACTTCTACGAGGCCGAGAAACGACCGCCGACCCTTCCCGGTTATATGGGCTTTCTGGATGATCACGGAGAGGGAGTCCCACGCGCCATGCCCTCTCCCGCCCCTGACAACTGGCCCTTCGAGGTGTGCGACACCATCAACGATTCTTGGCACTTCAACCAAGCTGACAGGAACTTCAAGTCGCCCCATTTCCTGATCCGGAAACTGGTCGGAATCGTCGGCGATGGCGGCAACTACCTTTTGAACGTCGCGCCCATGGCTTCAGGCGAGGTGCCCACCGAACAGAAGAGTGTTCTGATGGCGATTGGCTCCTGGCTTCGCAAGCATGGGGACTCGATCTACGGAACGAGGCCCATCTCCATGCCGGGCGTTCCGTGGGGATATGTCGTTTCCCGCCAGATGACCGCCTATCTCCACGTCCTCGATCCTCCGAGCGGCGGGGTCGAGCTGCCGGATGCGGATCGCAGGGTCAAGGCAGTACATATGATTGATGGGGGCAAGCTGGCTTCCAGACGAGCCGGGGACATGCTGGTGATATCACTTCCATACGGATCGGGGGACGGGATCGATGCAGTGGTCGTGGCCGAATTGGGGAACCCTTGCCTCCCTGGCAAGCCAAGCGATTTTTCAAGGCATTGAGGTCCGTGCCCAGTGTTCCCGATGAGGACGCCGCGATGAAGGAGCACATGCGCATAGATTCCGGCCTGGTCTCGATAATGGTAATGGTCCTGATGACATCGGGGCTCGTCATCCTTACACTTGCCCGAGAGAAGGTCGGGGACCGAGTTGTCGTGCTCAAGAATACTCATCCCGAGACGCTTCGGGAGTACGCCTCCGTTCAGAGCGGGGACAGAATGGACTTCTCCTTCGGTCTTCTGTCCAGGGCCAATGCCAGGATGCTGGAGATCCTGTACTGCACTATGGTACAGACGGGCAATCTATCCGTCGAACAGGCAGAGGTGACTGCCTCGTCTCTGAGGGCGAGGTCTGAGGCGATTGGCGCCATCGCCACAATGATCGAGGAGACGCAGAACCAGTTCATTCCCCATTTGGTGCTCGATCTGGTTGTGGAGATGGACGGTGCTAGCTATCCTGCGGTGTTCTACGATTTCCCTCTTGTCAGGCTCTATGCCGATTCCTCCCTCTCCGGGCTGGTGTGTACCTCCTTCATGGTTCTTCAGAACGGTACCAATCTGCTGTACTTCGAGGGTTATTCGGACTTCTTCCTCAACAGGTTAGGAGGTTTCGACGTGAAGCTGCCCGGTGGGCAAGAGGTGAGAAGCTCGATCGCATCGCTTAGGATCAGGCGGCATGGACATACCAGTTCCTACTCCTCCTCCGCCATCGCGCCCGCTGGTTGGCAGCCCATGGAGGACTCACCGGGTTTCGGCAGAGTCGAATTCGAGGACGTCAAGAAGAATGAGGAACTGTCCGTCGACTTCACAATAGAGACCCCCACCAGACCTAAGGGCATGATTGCCCAGATCATCCGAGTATACATCGATGCTGAGCTGGCTGTTACGGTGGCCAATTTGGTGAAATGAGGATGGTGCCCAAGATGCTTACCCTGGCGGCGTGTCTCCTTGTCCTTGCCGTCTCGATAGGGACCGCACCAGCCTCGGTCGATCAGGCGGTTGTCCTTGTCTACACCGGCAGGATGCTGCAGTTCGGCGAGGGAATAGCCCAGATAGTCCGGGAAACAGGGACGCGGGTTCTTCTTGTCACATCGGACGATGTCCTGAGAGGACTCGCGAACTTGCCCCAGATCAGGTGCATAGTCATCGCGGCCTTTGCCCAGTCCGATCTCGCCTTTCTCGGGCAGTTCGCCCCCGCCCTCGTTCGGTACTTCGAAGAAGGCGGCTCGCTAGTCGGGATCGGTCCCGTTTGCAGCCAGATCGCGGAGGAGAGGCTGGCTCAGACCATTTTCCCGATCCGCGGGAATGCGACGGGAGTCGGGACTCGGATAGGCGACCTGTACGGATCAGCCTACATCCTCTCCGACCCAGTCGACGGAATCGTGGAGGGCATTCCGGATAGGTTCGTCATCACCCAGTCTCAGTTCACCTATAACCTCGGAGCAGGTGGCGTCGTCGAGCCGTACAGCCAGATGGGAACACCACGTGTGGTCTACAGGGAGGAATCCACCGGCACCCCAATGGTGGTCGCTCTCGAGGGAATCGGGGGCGGAAGAAGCGTGTCTCTGCCTGGCTGCTACGTTGCCGAGGTGGAGAGACTGCCCTTCCATTGGAGCAGACTCCTCAATCAGACCGCGTTCAGGGATCTGCTCAAGGGGTGTGTCGGTTGGGCAATGGAGGGCTCTCGGAGATACGAGGCCGTGGGTCTGTCCGTGAATGAAGACTTGCGGCGTGAGTTGCAGCGTATGACGGCCAGGAGGGAACTGGTCCAAGAGGCCAACAGGGAAGCCGGCGGGAAGAGGTTCATCTTTCTGGCAACGATCTGGGGGCTGGGACTCGCATTCCAAGCCCTTCTCGCCGCGAAGCTAGTTGTCCCGCGTATGCGGAAAAGACCCTCCTGACATCGCTTCCTCTCAGCCTGAGGATAGCTCCGAAACGGTGCGGGCTCCCTGCAACGAGCATCTGCATCTAGTCCCGCCTTGTCATCGCGGCCGCATAGGCGATCATATTGAGCAGCAGGCGATCGGCTGCGGGATGGGATCGGATGTTCTCCAGGATGTTAAGCGTGTTGATTATGAGCATACCCTTTCCGAGCCGGTACACGCCGACGAGGATCCCTGACGAGTAGCCGCTGGGGCAGGTATACCCCACGGCGAACGCAGCTGCCACAACCTCATCCGGGAGGTCCACGCCCTCAAAGACGGCGTGGGGGATGATGGGTCCGTAGTAGTCCCAGTCCATGATCCCTCCGCATTGAAGCCCCTCAAAGATGGGATGGGATTTGGCAACGCATTCCTTGTGATAGAGCCAGTCGCTGAAATCGTGAATCCGACCCTTGTTCTTGAGAGGGAGGTGAGCTGTCCTGTCATTTCCCTCCTTGAATGCCCGCGGAGAGAGGAATATGGCCCCAGAGCCGTTCCTTACCCGCCTGACAATCTCTCCCCATGCCTTCTCGCTGGACTCGCCCACCGAATCGCCTATCACCATGATCCGAGGCCCGGGAGTCGGGCTCGGGAACGTCCGAATCCGAACTCCCTTGGAGCCAAGCCACTCGGTGATTCTCTGGTCGATCCCCCAGGTCAGAATCTCCGTCTGCACATCCGGGAAGCTGCCCTCGCTTGTGGCATGAAACCTCAAACGACCTCCTGCCGGTGCCCCACCTCGCTCCAGATCGACTGCAAGCTCATAGACGCCCCCCTGTCCCCCGAGCTCCACTCCTTCCTTGAGCACCGGCACCGACAACTGCCGAATCCCCTGAGAGCACGGATCCAAGGACAGCGTCGCTCTCTTCTCCCAAGTGATTCCGTTGGGGCCGTTGACCCTGACGCATACCGGGTAGTCCCCAGGGGGCAGGATATCCTCGTTGGCAAGCACAACCGCGATCTGGAAGGTTCCATCGGCGTAGCCGTGCATGGGGCGAACGAAAGTGCACCATCGAAGAGGGGCCCATCCATCGCGAAGCGCGTCCATCATGCCTGGTTTGAACTCCCTCCAGAAGGTCCAGAGCCCTTCCCCCGTCATCCCATGGTCAAGCATCCCCGTGATGTTGAAGCCGCAGATTCTGGGGTTGGCCCTTATCAGATCGAAGCCGAAGAGGCGCTGGCGACAATGCAGCCTCTGGCTATCCCTCAGGAGGTCCTCGGGGAAGGGGTAAATCCCGTCGAGTTCCATGGCCTTCCAATCGGCTAGGAAGGCCTCCGCCATTGATTTCATCAGGGAGTGATCCTCAAGATCGGGACTGAATCCGCCCTCCTCGAACTTGCGCATCTCTTGGATCGCGTTAAGCAGGCTACCGATGCCGTACTCAGACAGGAAGACGGGCTTGGATTCGTGGCCTAGACGCCTTATCAGATCAACGGAGGCATCGGTGTGCGGAGTGGAGGGGTATACGTGGGCATCGCCCGCTCCTTTCGCGTAGCCGCCTTCGCCCCAAGAGAAGGGCTGTTGATGATCTGGATCCTCGTCTCCCCATTCCGGTTCCCAACGCAGGCTTCCGGGGTTGCTCACGGAGCCTATGCTGAACCTGCCATCCCAGCGACCGCTGTTGAGGAGCACCAGCCGTGTGTCGTCCAACCTCCGCACCATCCCCAGGCTATCGACGGCTTGGCGAAAGACGGGGCCGTCCTTGGTCTCATTCAACAGGCCCCAGATCACAACGCTTGGGTGGTTGCGGTCCCGGAGGATCATCTCCGTTACCGATCTCCTGAAACGTTCGCGCATGCGTGGCGAGTCCTCCAGACACCACCCGGCGAGGGACTCTTCGTAGACCATCAAGCCAATCTCGTCGCAGAGATCAAGCTGCCAGGGATGGGCAACTCCGGCTATGAATCGAACCATGTTGAATCCGCATGCCTTGGCATAGATCAGATCCCTTCTCAGCATGTCGTAGGGTCCGGGAGGCGGAATGATCTGGCCAACGGGGCAATGATTGCCGGTGTGGGCGCTGCGAACAAATACCCTCCTGCCGTTGAGCTGGAAGAAGCCTCCTGCCACCCTGAGTTCCCTGAATCCGCACCGCACCGACTGTTCGTCGGAATCCACTTCTGCCCCCAGAATCACCGTGACCCTGTAGAGAAAGGGATCGTGCAGGTCCCATCTTCGCGGGGCCTGAACCCTCAGCTCGGACTGCAGCAGGGTTTCACCTACGCGGAGGAAAGTCTCCGTTGAAGAGCTGTCAAGGATGCGTCCTCCCGTCGCCGGAGCTATCGCAAAGGTTGCCTTGGCCTTTACATCGGCGGGGCCAGCGTTGCGGACCGTCGCTCGGATCTCGACGATTCCCGTTCGCAGATGAGGCTTGGCGAACACATCCGACAGATGGACCCGGGGCACCGAGATCAGCTCGACGGACTCGGTTATTCCCCCGTAGTTGTAGGACCCGCCGACGCGGTATGGAATGCCCTTGTTCCGGTGAGGCGTCTCGGCCAGCCTCATCCCGTCGATGGGCTCGTTGGTTGGGTTCAGGACTCGGATGCACAGACGGTTTGCTGACTCCGGAACGATATGCTCGGTGATGTCTATAACCGCGGGGGTCTCGCCTCCCTCGCAGCGTCCGGCGGGCCTTGAGTTCACCCAGACCCTTGCGGCATAGTCAACAGCCCAGAGGCGCAGAAGGTATCTTCCATGGGGACTGTGGTGCCTCGGAGGCGTGAAGTCCTTCCAGTACCATGCGATCCCGTGGTAGCCTGGATACACCTCCTGAATTATCCCCGGCACCCGCGTTGCTTTCGCTTCCTTTCTGGGTTCCCGAAACCATCTCTGCTTCAGGCCCGTATTCAGCGGGTCGGCGCAGATGAACCATTCTCCGTCAAGTCCATGGATCCTCGTCACCATCGAACTACCTCCGCATGCTCGCCAGCGGTTACGGCGTGCCTGTCACGACGCGGCCTACGTTCTTCAAGATTACTGCAGAGCCCCCAGGCCCACACAGAATCAAAGACGCTGCACGTGGTCAGGTACTTGCCTTGGAGAGCCTGGTCGTCTCCATCTCCCTGTAGAGCCGGCGCCTTATCATCAGAGTCCAGACGATGAAGCCACATATCATCCCGCTCGCAGATACGACGAGCCATTCCGTGACGTAGACCCACGCAAGCGCTTCATATCGAAGCTTCCAGATTCGGTCCGCGGCTTTGGCGAGCTCCTCCATCGCCGAATCAAGATGTTCAACTGCGGTCTGCAGGTCGGCGTCGATATAGGCCTGCCTGCCGGCCTTTGCCTGGGCATCGGTTTCGGCGAGCAACCTCTCGGCGGAAGCCAGGTTCACCCCGAATCTTGCCACAAAATCCATCACGCTTTGAAGAGTCTCGACCTGGGAATGGTAATCACCTATCAGGAGCCTGGCACGGTGAGCAAGTTCCAGATCCTGAGGTATCTTGTTCCCCGTTCCGTACAGGGCGATGTTCAGGGCGAAATCCGCATAGTAGGGCCACCTTATGAAGTCCCTTCCCCCATCCGGCGTCCAGTCGACGGTCATGGCTATGGACGATCCCTTGCCCATATCGCCGTAGACCAGCAACGGGTAGGTCTGTCCCGATCTCAAGTAGTTGGCGATCAGCTCTGAGCCCTCCTTCGGGATGACGATGTTGCAGAAGTAGAATACCCCGAAGGGGCCTATGTCATCAAATGGCAAGGACCTAGCAAAGACGTTCTGCGGGGCAACGATCTTCAGTACACCCGCATGGGAACCCGGAGCCCAGCCTTCGGTGGGCATCAAGACGCACATCGCATCCTGAAGAACCGTGTCCCCCCACGGTGATTCCCCGAATCGGCTTCCGAAGCTGTAGTGCCCCCCGATCATTATCAGCCCCAGCCCATCCTCGATCACGGAGTCCCTGAACCAGTGGATGTACTCGGGGCGGAAGTTGTTCACTATCGCATCGCTGATTATCATGAAGTCGTACTTGCTTAGAAGATCCCTGTAGGATCGGGGCATGAAGATGCGCATCTTCCTGTCCACATCGGGTCCGTACATCCCTGTCAGGGCAACGACGCTCGTCATCGGATCGGCCACGTAGGTAGGATAGGGACTTGGTGCAAAGGCATCACCATAGTAGAGAATCCTGACCCGTCCGGACACGGGATCCCGCATGGGCTCCCGCCCATGGCTGGCAGAGCTGGTCAGAGACACCAACAGCAGCACGATGAAAACAGTAAACCTTGAGCCCATCCAGTTACCTCTTGGGATCCTGGCATATTTGTATCTTATGGACTCCTGCTTGCTTCTCGAGAATCTCCTCGATGCATACGCTGTGCTAGCATCTGAAAACGATCCAGCCTCGCCTGAGAACACGCATGTCTTTCGGGAACACATCCGGGGATGTAGATACACCGATTTGCGAATTCAGCCGCGGGTTGGGTCCGTCTACCCGTTCCGATGTTGACAACAAGCCCTGCATCGAGGCGGACCCGGCGAATCTGGCGATTCCCTACGGGTCCCCGGACCCGAACCCTCGGCTAACCTTTAAGAGAAGAAGTGGCCGGACTCAGAGTACCATGGATAGGAGACTGCCGGGGATCATCGCAGTTTCGCTCATCGTGTCCACCATGATATCCCACCTCGCCTTTCTTCGATCCCCAGAGGAATACGTTACGGTAATCAGGAACACGGCTCCGGCACAGATCAGACGACAGGTCGACCTCGAACTGACCCACAAATTCGTGGTGGGCTTGGTTGTCAGAGCGAGGGTCGAGGAGCTGGTCATCAGGTATGCTTTCTTCGTTCCGGCAAGTCCGATTCCTACACCGGGGGCAAGTTCTCTCCATGATTGGGGAGAACGTCTTCCCGGGTATGCCGTGCAGAGAGATCTTGTCAGCTCTTTGGGCTTTGAACCCGAGGAGATGCAGGGTACTCTGGAGGGCAACGGAAGCGAGATCCCGTACCTTCTTTTCGACATAGGCGAAGGGTTACCGGCCTTCACCGAGTGGTCTCACGCCGAAGACGCAGTTGCCGCCCACCTGATACTGCCAAGCAAGGAGGGGAATGCAACGCACATGGTTGGCAAGTCCGGCTTCTACTACTATCGCAGTCAACTGGCCAAGATCACGGTATTGAGGAACGAGCAGGAGCAGATCTACATCAGCCAGCGCTCAGCCCAGGAACTCAAACCGGGGGAAAGACCGATGGAGGAGGCTCCCCAGAACGGAAGGATCGTATTCACCGATCTGATGCCCGACGATGCGATATCGGTGATCATAGAGGTCATGGGGAGAGCCGATCAGGGCCGCGGATCCCTCAGCATGATCAGGCTGTACGTCAACGGCAAGATCGACAAGGTGCTTGCGAACTTCATGGGCTAGGCGGTACGCCCGGATCTCGTTGCGGAAACCTCTCTGTACATTCTCCTCTTGATCATCAATGCGTACAGGACGGAACCGCAGAGGATCAATGTCCCCGATACGGCCGACCACTCCGTCAGGTAGACCCAGAAAAGTGCGGTGTCCTTCAGCCTGAAGGCCAACTCCCTGGCCTCGTCCATCATCCTGATCGCTTCGGCGATACCATCCCTGGCGCCTTCGAATTCGTATGCCAGGTAGTCGGCATGGGAGACCGATCGCTTGGAGTCGGCCTCTGCAATCCTGGATTCGACCGGTTTCGGGTTGGCACCGAACTTGTCGATGAAGTCGATCATCGAGATCACCAGGTTCTTCTTCTCGCCATACTCGAAATACGCAGTCCTGATCCTGTGAAGAAGCTCGTAATCGGTCGGGATCTGCCTCATACCGGTGTGAAGCATCAGCCCACTCACGAAGTCCCCGTAGTAGTCCCATTCGATGAAGAGGCCGGCTGCCGCCGGGGTCCAGTCCGGTGACATGATGATGGACCGCCCCGTGCCGATACCCCACAACACCAGCATAGGCATCATGAAGTTGTCCTTCAGCCTTCGCAGTTGGGCGATGGTCTTGCTGCCTTCCCTGGGGGTAACCATGTTCATTCCGCCCCCCTGGCCGAAGACGTTGTAGGGAGCCACCAGCGTATCCCACGGCAGGCTCTGGATGAACGGATCGCTGCGATCCAGGGAGTCGATATCCACGGCGGAGGGCTGTTCGAGGTAGAAGCCCTGCTCCCAGACATCCACCGGGAGAACCTCGCCAACCCTGGTCGGTCCCCAGGAAGGGTTATCCCGGAAACCCCCCAGGCTTTCGTACCCGCCGGGCATGAAGAGCCCCATGCCGTCCCGTTCGACGCTGTCGCCGATCCAGAAGATGTGTTCCGGCCGGAAAGTGAACATGTTGGCGTCGCTGATAACGACCACGTCGAACTTGCTGACGAGGGCCTCGTAACTCCGAGGCATGGACACCCTCATCGATCGCCTGACATCGTTGATGTTGCCTATCCAGAGGGAGGCCTCCACCTTGGATAGGTCTATGAGCGGCTCGGCCAGCATGTAGTGGGCTGGGATGGCATAGACGAAAGGTTCCCCAATGTAGAGCACGCTGAGCCTCCCCGTTTGGGCCTGTTGGCCTGCCGAGAGGGCAGGTAGGGCCATCATCGCGATGAGGATCGGCGATAGGCGAACAGACACGCAACGTGATCCGGCCGCGTTCAACATAAAACTGCTTCGGATCCTCCTCCTCACCTCTTTGCTTCGGGCATTCTTGGCGCTTTGGGCCCTTTGGCCCGTTTGGAGAGCATCGTTTCTACCCGGCTTGGCATACATCTCACTACTTCGAATACGATGATGCCTCCGTGAGCAACGGTCTGGAGATCATGTTCGATGTCCACACAACTTTCACGTACTGGTGGTTCAATCGAACGGACATAACCGACGAAGAATGCAGGATTGGGAGAGTTCAACGGAATAAGCGATCTGCTCATCACGAGTTCTGGCAACATCATGGTCTCGGAGTTCGGTAATGCTAGGATTCAGGAGATATGCGTTGATCTGGCCTCTCTTCGTGCCCAGGATTCAAGGCCAGAAACGAATCCGCCGCCTGGCACCGACATATCTGAACTGCTGTCACCATTGCTCGTACTCGCATCGGGTCTGACGCTGATGGGATATGCCAGACGTAGACGAATCCTTGCTCGAGGACCCGTCGTATTGGATGGCGCCGTGCGAGAATCCAGCACAAGCCATCCGCAAAGAACCTGGAGACTAGGCATCAGCTTCGTCGTCCCTCATAGCTTCTCCAGCAGCTTCCTCATCTGAACGGCGTTGGCAACCGCGTAGGCATTGGCGTCGTTGTTGAAGTAGACGAAGGATCTTTCACAGTCTGAGAAGCCTTCTGAGATTCTGGCAGCCCACAGCTCGAGCTGTTCCTGGGTGTAGTTGGACGAATACCAGCCGCCCTCGCCGTGCATCCTCATGTATCCCGCCTTGCCTGTCGTGACAAGGTCGGTGACAAGATCGGGAGAGCTGACGCAGCAGAAGGAAGCATCGTATCTCTCAAGGAGTCGGTGGACATCGCTGCAGAACCAGCTCTTATGGCGGAACTCGAACACGTTGGCTAGGTCTGAGGGCAGGCATCGCAGGATTCCTTCAAGACGGGCGTCATCCCTCTTGAGCTGCGGTGGAACCTGCCAGAGGATCGGCCCCAGCTTGGATCCGAGCAGCGCCGCCCGGCCCAAGAGCCTGTCCACCGCCTCTTTCGGGTCGACCATCTTCTTGATGTGGGTGACGTACCTGCTCCCCTTCACGGAGAAGATGAAGTCGTCCGGCGTCGCCTCCCCCCACCGCCTGAACGTGGTCTCCAGAGGAAGGTGGTAGAAGGAGCTATTCACCTCTACGGTGTTGAACCTCTGGCAGTAGAAGCGAAGCCTTTCCGATGTCGGCAGTTCTTCCGGATAGAACACGCTCCGCCAGTGATCGTAGCTCCATCCAGAGGTCCCCACCCAGACCCTTTCCAAGGCGATCCTGACAATTCGAGCAAGGCCGGATATATCACTTTGATCCTCGGACAGGCTTAGCCGTGACACCTCCGGACAGCCGGGGACCATAAAACCGAAAGCTAATAAGGCCGGGGACCTCGCAAAACTCGAGGCATAAGCATGCCAACTAGACTAGGTGAACGCCTCCAGGAGGCGGATTGGAAGACGGAGAAGCATGTCCCCGTCATTGAGTGCCCCGACCAGGTGAAGGCCGGAGAGGTCTTCTCAGTCAAGGTGAGCCTTGGCAAACAGGTGGCGCACCCGAACACAACGGAACACCACATAAGGTGGATTCAGTTGTTTTATCATGCTGACGGCGAGAAGTTCACCTACCATGTGGGAACGTACGAGTTCAGCGCACATGGAGAATCGGCCAAGGGGGCCAATCAGGGTCCGGTCTACACCCACCACGAGGCTACGGCCTACCTGAAGATCAGCGCTCCGGGAACCATATATGCTCTGGCCCTCTGCAACATCCATGGTCTCTGGCAGTCCGCGAAAGCGGTCGGGGTCGCTTAGGGCTGCGTTTCAAATGCCTCAAGACGGGGACGGACCATTCCGCCTAGCTGGCCAGGGAATCTCCGGAGACTTAAGGAGAGACAGGTCCTCGCCGAGTCGGCTCCTCTTTTTCAGC